>SKQO01000028.1 GCA_007118975.1 Halobacteriales archaeon
GAACGGAGTGTCAGCCGGCAGGTTTACCACGCGGTCGTTCTAACCGGCGGTCATGGAACTCGAACCGTGGAAGCTCATGATCGGATTGAGCGTGCTGATCGTTCTCGTCGGGATTCTCGTCACCGTCGGCGCGACGTCACCGGGAGAGATCGTGCTGGTGATCCTCCTTCTGGGTGCGTTCGCCGTGATGGTGTACTTCGGCTACCGAATTGGCAAGACGATCGGTGCGTCGAAGTCGAAGTGAGCGGCGGTACGCGTCTCTTCGGAAAAGGCGTATTTTTTGGGTCTCTGACGCGGAATCGATCCGGGGTGTGTCTCTTTTGGGTGTGTTTCTGGAATTCGTCTTCTTCACCTTCTGTGTAGCTCGTCAGTAGGAATTGACAGTACGTTCGATATCACGATTACAACTGCCGGCGGCAATGATTCCACACCCTCCCCAGCCGATTGCGTTTCTCGGCGCCCGTCGCTTCGCTCTGGGCGTCTGCGATACTCATCCACTGCCAGAGACAAGCTCTGGCAAGCCTTCGTTCGCTCCGCTCACGAAGACCTCGCACGAAGTCGAGTCGCGACGCTTCACGCCGCGACTCAGCGCGCGCCTACCGCAAATGGTTGTTCCAGATTCTCTGACTGTTCCTTCTAACTCAGCAGGAAACGCTCACCTACCACTGGTACAGTCGGACAATCCCTGCCCCAAGGGGTCCAGAGACCCTCGGTCCTCGCTCGAACGCTGACTGAGAAGAACACGACGAACGGATCGTAACTGACCGCGAGACCCGTGCGGAAAGGGTCGATTCGGACGCACCAGGTCCTCGCTGGCGCACACTCACACCGCGTTCTCTGTGGACCAGCTATTCGTGAACAGAGCGCGTAGACCGTCCTCGAACCAATCCGTCACCGATTCCGATCGCTACCGACGCACCCGAACCCGTCCGAAAAGCACCAGCGCGAAGTAAGGAGAACGTCCGGAACGATCGCTGTCTGTGTAATCATTTTCTACTTCTCCATCCTGGCTATCCCGCCAGACATACCATCCACCGATGTCATCACCCTCCCCAAATGGAGCCACCTGATGGCCTCCGTCACCCTTTTGCTCAGCCTCGCGTACTCCCTCGCGGACAGCGACCGCCCGCGCCATTACCGGATGGCACTCGTCTTCCTCGCCAGGACGGGCTACGGCGCACTGATCGAACTGGGCGAGGCGTTCGTCCCTGGGCGCACCGCGAGCCTCGTGGATGTCCTCGTGGGCGGGTACGAGGTCTCGGCATTCGACGCTCGCTTTTCGACGGATCTCGACGTCGTCGTTTCCCCGGACGACGCGGAGGACTTCGCAGAGTCATCAACAGTCCTGATCCGCTACTGTACAAAAAGTTGAAACCGGGAATCGACCCGTGAAGAGTAGCCGGACAGCAGATCGGAATCAGCAACTGTTGCCCTCATCCGTCGTGTTCGCTGAAAACAATCCGGGCGGGTGTTACTTTCCAGGCGGTTCAACGACGCCGAGTTGCTGCATCATGCTCATCACGTCGTTCTGGGCCCACGTCTCCACGAGCTGACCGTCTTCTATCCGGTGAATGTGAATTCCCTCTACCACTCCCTCCTTCCCCGTCGCTTCGATCCCCATGAACTCACCTTCGTGGGTGGCGGTGGCGCGGTCTCGTCGGACCACCATGTCACCTTCGGCGATCAGATCCTCGACCCCGCAATGGATGTCCGGAAACGCGGCTCGAAGAGTCGAGACGTATTCCCTGACTTCATCCGGGCCGCGAAGGGGCTCGGATCGTGCAGAATTGTATTCCACGTAGTCGTCCGCAATGATCTCGTCGATGAGGTCCAGGTTACCCTCGCTAATGACATCTTCCGGGTATTTACGGGCGATCTCTTTGTTTTCGGCTTCCGTCGTTGGCGTGCCTCCAGGCGGTTCGACGACGCCGAGCTGCAGGAACGCTCCGAATAGATCGGGGAGGCCGGTTACTTCGACTACCATCCCGTCGTCGAACCGGTAGCTCCCGAACCACGTTACCTCGATCGAGGTTTCGGTCGGTTCGATGCCCATTATTTCACCGTCGTGGGTTCCCCCGAACGTGCAACGGGCCATCACTGTCTCGTCCTCGGCGACGACATTGTGGGCTTCGAAGAACAAGTCCGGCAGTCCCGCCCGGATCATCCGGAGATTGTCCTTGTACGCGTCGCGCCCGTGCACGGTCCCGAGGACCTGCTCAGGACCGTGGAGGATCACGTTCTCGGCGATGACGTCGTCGAGGGCGTCGATATCGTCGCCGTCCCAAACATCGAAGATCTGTTGTGCGGCTCTTTTGTTCGCTTCTCGCAAGTTAGGTGTCTGTGACATGTGGACGTTCCTCGAGGGCCGAAGGATTGACCAGCGTACCACGTGCCCGCTCGATGGCCCTCGCGTATCGCGGACCTGGTCGGGGTCGACAGCTACCTCCAAACCCCGCACCGTCAATCCTCAACAATCAGTACGTGGGTCCGTACCATAAGTATTGTTTGAACGACATTTCAATTGGATCCCCAATAGAACGCAGATTCAATCAAATTCGATATATATCGCGGGTTTGAACGAACGATTCCGTCGGCACACCGAACCCGTCCGTCAACACACCGCCCCTTCTATCAACACACCGAACCCGCCCGTCGGTGTCCATATTCGATTCCCACGGCTATCCTCGCGCGAGTCAACGACCGAGATGATTTTTATATGTGCTACTCAATATCTCGTATGGTACCTCCGAATCAAAAAGATGCGAGTCGACCCGATACGGCCGCCAAAAACGAGGCCTTCAAACTGCTATCCGACGGGACCCGTCTCGAATTGTTAGAAGCCCTCTGGGAGAGTCACGATCCGACGGATCCGTCGCCAGTGCCGTTTTCCGATCTCCGCGAACGGGTCAGTGCCGACGACCCCGGCCAGATCCACTATCACCTCGATAAGCTCACAGAGCACTTCGTCCGCCACTCCGAGGAGGGCTACGAACTCAGGGAATCGGGTAAACGGATCGTCCGCATACTCCTGTCAGGAACCGCCATCGACAATCCAGAGATCGAGCCCGTAAAGGTCGACGTGTCCTGTCCGTATTGTGGCGGACAGACGATTTACGGCTCCCGGGATGGGTGGCGCTACATCGAATGCACCGATTGTGACGTCCGCTGCGTCCCGAGCTTTCCGCCGGGCGTAATCAGCATGAGCGAGTTCCCGCCGTCTGGACTGTGGGACCGTACCCCGAACGAGATCTGCCTTGCGGATTGGCGCTGGAGTGCTCACCGTCGCGCTTCCGTCATGGATGGCGTCTGTCCGGAGTGTGCGGGTGAGATGCCCGTCACTTCGATCCATATCTGTGATGATCACCGGCCAGACTGGGAGGAGTACCAGTTCTGTGAGCACTGCGAGTCGATCTTCCGGATGCTCGTCTCCCACGTGTGCGAGCAGTGTAAGTATCGCTGGTCGATGCCGATATCGAATTACCTGACGAGCGAACCGGCGGTGACGGCGTTTTATTACGAGCACGGCGTCGAGTTCGACTACTCGACGCCCGAACAGTTCAGCCTCCTCCTCGACGTCGAGAAGGAACTTCTCACCGAGGACCCGCTTCACATCCGTATTACGATCCCACTGGAGGGCGACGAGCTCAGCATCACGTACGATGACCGGATGGAAGTCGTTTCTATCGAACGAACCGGGTGAACGTCTGCTGCGCTCTCGACACGGATCTATCGAACGTACTTTTCGGACGTTCCTGAATCCCGACGGTAACTGATCCTCCCCTGGCAAATTCATCACTTCACGAATACTATGTCTGGCATACTCTCAGCGGATTTGCGGTCAATACGGTGTCATGCTCGCCAAGCAGTTTCGAGGTTCTGTTTCGATAAATAAAACCCTCCTCTCCCCCCTTTTCAGAACTTCGGAATCACTAAATTTCCACAGTACACGCCAATTCACCAACCTTTATATACCTATCCGACGACAAACAGATCGTGGAAGATCGGCCTCCCTGCGGGGCGTTCTCGAAACGCCCGGGTGTCGCACCACCCGGGGTTAGTCTTCCACATGCGCAGCGAAAGACCATGTTATCGAAACACCCCACTGCACAAGAACGTACCGCTAGCGACGCGGCCGGAGA
>SKQO01000082.1 GCA_007118975.1 Halobacteriales archaeon
CAGCTCGTTCTCGGTCAGCCCGCAGGTGGCCACCCGATTCGTCGCCAGTGCGGTCCCCAGCGCGAGCGCTCCGGAGACGCCAAAGCCCGCCCCGAGCGGGAGGTCGCTCTTCGCTTCGACCTCGACGGATGCAACTAGCGCGTCGAGGACTCGCTCGACCGGTTCGATTGAGACCGACTCGTCGTCGAGAGAGATACTACGTGTCGGCGCCGGCCGCACTCGTACGGTCACCCCGTCCGAGAGGGTCAGACCGGCACCTCGGGAACCGGACCGGGCAGGGTCAGCGTGGCGATGGACGCTGAAAAATCCGGTAACGTGTCCGGGAACGAACGCCACCGCGTCCCTCGTCTCGTCGGTCATCTCCCGGGAGTCGGTCCGGGTCGGCTTTAACTGCTGTTACTCCGAACGATCGAGGCCGAATTTGATAGCGGATGGCCAAGACTTCCTTCGACGAAACACCCTCAACACCGAAGTACGAGCGCAGCGTACCCACCGGTATGAGCCACTCCGGATTCGTCCTCGAATGTCAGGCTTGCGACTGGGAAGCCGAGATGCCGACGCGCCAGCACGCCGAACACTTGAAGCTCGTTCACGAACGTGAGAACGAAGATCACGTCGTGATCATCGACCCCGATTGAACGGAGTCGTTTCTCGGTCTGTCCCGGCTTGCATCGCCGAGAACGTCGCTCTGGAACGAACGTGTCGATCGTTTAGAGAACATCAACGCTGATGACATACCGTCGCGTTCGACCGGACAGATCCTGCTCCGGGAGGTCACTCGACGGGCGCCGTCAGATCCTCGAACTCGTCGACGGGCCCGTTGATGAACAACGCGTGGGCGATGAACGCGATGGCGAGAGCGCCGAAGACGACCACTGCGACCGGCTCGGAAATCGCCGTCGCGTATCCTACCGCCCCGCCCACGAAGATGCTGGCGAGAATTGCCGCGAGCACCAGATCGTAATACTGGAGAGTGTAATCCATACGGCCACTACGGGATCCGCTCGGAAATATCCGTGGTTCCACCGATGGTACCTCGTTTGGAACTGATAGAATAGGTTCGGTGAATACACAGCGCGTATCCCCCGGCTGCCGTTGTTGCCACGCTAATCTCAACTCGATACGATTCGTCCTGAAGTGTGGCTATGGGCCTGCTGTGCAACCGTATTGAGGTGCAACAAGGTGAGATTCTCGAACATGCCCGTGGGAACGGGGTGGCTCGTGTCGTTTTTTGGTTGCTGATCACGATCGCTGACCACGCGTTCCGTTGCCTCGCGAATGACAGATAGGCCCTTCGCCAATAATCTTGATGACGATGGAAGTAGTGAAATTATCCCCGGGTTTGCCCTGGGGAGAGAAATCATGCAAAGAAAGGAGATGTCCATCGGGGAAGAGGTGCAATTTTTACCCGATCGGCGGGCGTTCTTGCGAGGGACCGGTACACTCGGTACTGCTGCATTGTTCGGCTCGCTCGGTACTGGTTTCGTCGGTGCCCATCCCATCGAGACGGATCACAAGTCTCCCGATCTCGAACCGTTCGTCGACGGGCTGACTCGTCCGCCCATACTGGAGGGCGACCAGAGGCGCGGTGTGACCCACTATGACGTGCCGATGGTTGAGACCACTCAGCAACTTCACTCCGACCTCGGCGAAACGACGCTGTGGACTTATGACGGCCACTACCCGGGACCGACGATCGTGGTCGACTATAACGAGGAGGTCCACGTAGCCTGGCGCAACGAACTCCCGAACCAGCACCTGCTGCCAGTCGATACGACCGTCCATGGAGCTGAGAACGAGTGGCCGGAAGTCCGTACCGTCGTTCATCTTCACGGTGGTAACACCCGCGAAGAGTACGACGGCTATCCGGAAGCCTGGTTCACGAGCGGGTTCGAGGAGACCGGACCGTTCTTCGAGGAGGAGATCTACGAGTACGCCAACGAGCAACCTCCGGCCACACTCTGGTATCACGATCACGCACTCGGCATTACCCGACTCAACGTCTACGCCGGCTTGGCGGGCGCATACATCATTCGTGGGCGTGACGAACGCCGGTATCGACTGCCCCGCGGTGAGTACGAACTCCCGTTGATCATTCAGGATCGAACCTTCCAAGCGGACGGGTCGCTGTTCTATCCCTTCGAGAGCGAAACAGAGGGCGGAGAGCTGATCGGCACTGAGGACGACCCGAGTATTGTCCCCGAATTCTTTGGTGACACTGCGGTGGTCAACGGCACCGTCTGGCCACGGTTCGAGGTCGAACCACGGAAGTACCGATTCAGGATACTGAATGGCTCGAACAGCCGGTTTTACAACCTAAAACTCATCGATCACGACCACTACGACGCAGATAATGACGTGGTCGGTACCGCTGGTCCACGGTTCCACCAAATCGGGACAGACGGTGGGTTCCTTCCACGCCCGATCGAAATCGACGATCGGCTGCTGCTCGGTCCTGGCGAGCGCGCGGATACGGTCGTCGACTTTTCGGGCTCTGAGGGAGGGTCGTACCTCCTACACAACGACGCCGGGACGCCGTTCACCGACTTCGATCAGGAGGACGATGAAGTATCGCTTCCGCAGATCATGCGCTTCGATGTCCAGTCCGCGTCGGTGCGCGATAGGAGCCGGATTCCCGCTCGCTTCTTTGAGGAGACGAGCGGGCAACGCACGCCAGTGCCGGAGATTCCATCAGATGACGCGGTCCGGACGCGAACGCTTACACTCGAGGAGGAAACGGATGAGCACGACCGATTGCTGCTGTTGCTCGACGGACTGAAATGGGATGACGAGATCACGGAAGATCCGGAACTCGGTACAACCGAGATCTGGGAACTGGTAAACCTCACGGAAGACGCCCACCCGATTCACCTCCACCTCGTCCAGTTCCAGATCCTCGAAAGGGCTCCGTTCGACGTCGACGCATTCGTCGACGGTGGTGAACTCGTTGAGGATGAGGCGGGCGGTCCCCTCCCTAACGAACGCGGTTGGAAGGACACTGTTACCGCTTTCCCCGAGGAGGTGACACGCATCATCGCACACTTCGGCGAGTACGAGGGCCAATTCAGGGACATTCCGGGTCAGTTCGTTTGGCATTGTCACATCCTCGAACACGAGGACCACGAGATGATGCGTCCGTATACCGTCGTCGACGAATAGCCGATTCACCTCGTCTATCATTCATTTCGATTCATCCACTATAGAGACCAGATCGTTCTGATGGCACTCACCCGACTACAAAACTGACTCTCTTGCTGAATACCGCGGCTCTCACGTCGCTTCTGACAGCCACCCGCCCGCCCCAGGTTTTCGCAAGAGACACAGCGCGATTCTCGGACAGGGTATAACACGACATACGTGGTACGGAGGCATGCGAAGAAACCGTCGAAAGAGATATTTACTATGATTATGAGGAGGAGTACCGAATGAGATCTATGCCGACAATTGTACCAGAAACCCCTAAAGATAGTCATACTATCCACGAGGTAGTTCGAGCAGCGTTCGAAAGTGACACCGAACCTTCACTCGTCGACGGTATCAGAAACTCTTCAGCGTTTATCCCAGAGTTGTCTTTGGTCGCTAGAGATACTAACGACAGTACAGTCATCGGCCACGTGATGTTCAGTCGGCTCCGCGTAGGAAATTCCGACGAGGGACCGCTCGGCCTGGTACTCGCCCCGCTAGCAGTTGCACCATCTCGCCAGGGCGAAGGTGTTGGATCGCAGCTCGTGTACGTGGGGCTTGACCGCGCCACCGAACTTGGTTACAGGTTCGTAGTCTTGCACGGACCACCTGAGTACTACCACCGCTTTGGATTCTCCCCCGCAGAACGCTTCGGCTTCGAAAATCCGTTCGATACGCCATCACGAGAATTCATGGCAGCCGAACTCGTTGCGAGTGGACTCGAGGGTATGAGTGGGAATCTAAAGTATCCGGAAGCGTTCAAACACCTCTAAGACGCGTGGGAGCTCACCTGGAAAGCATTACTTGCAGCTTTGCACGTTGAAGTAGGGGCGTGATGTAGCCGGTGACCACAGTTGATGATGCCAATCACAGACTTCAGTTACTGACTACTGTTATTATTCACGGAAACCCTTCTAAGGAGTAACCGATGGTAAGTAACGAGGCAAAAC
>SKQO01000151.1 GCA_007118975.1 Halobacteriales archaeon
GTGGCAGTGCTTAGACGCCCCAGTACCGGCGTCTTCCTTGCAGTGGTGGTGTGGGCCACCGTCGTCATCGTCTTCGGCGGGGCCTCAGTCCTTCCGCTTCAGATCTGGCCGTTCACGCCCGAACAGACGGTCTCTCACTATACGGCCCACGTTGTCTACGCACTTGCCCAACTTCCGCTGCTGTGGGTGGGGTGGCAGGGGTTCCAGGCGACCCGTCGCACGCACTGAGCCACCCAACGATCAGTACTCTAACCCACCGGATCTCAATCGTTGCTCTATTCACGATAGATATTCAATCGAGGCTGATCGTTCTGCCCAGGTTCTGTCAGAAAATGCCTGCTAGATAAAGAAAGAGTGTATATTCAGCATGACGAAAGCGTTCATTCCGTTTATCTCAGACTGAGATAGCCGATTAGTCGAAGATCACTAGACTTCGCCTGTTACTTGAGAGCGTTCAGCTTGTTATCGAAACGACGCTTTCTTGAAGTGAGTCAAGAATTGATTCGATTACCTCGTCGGATCGATAGCGGACTACCTCTCGTTCAGGTTTGTATTCAACGACACCGTGATTTTCCAACTTGGGTAAGTGATGGTGGTGTAGCTGGATGGCGGTCTGCTTGCGGACGCGTCGGTCGGCTGCAGAAATTGGCTTACCGTCCTGTAGGCAATCGACCAGCGTATCAATGGTTACCTCCCGTTCAGTCACGTTCCGGAGGTACTGTATTATCCGCCGCCGGTTTCGGTCAGCGACGAGGTCGAGACAATTGTCGAGAGTGTCCCCATCCATGGCACGCAGATATCAAACTACTACAGTATAAATTTGAGACTTTTTCACTGAATTTTTTTTTGAATAAGCGAGTAACATTACCGGTGACGACGGCTCAGGGACAGATCGATCCGTGCCACGTGTTGGTATTCGCCCAACCCAAGGACTCAAGATTCGGGACTTGAGGTGGATCACTCCTCGACAAATCCGAACACTGTCCCGCCGCAGTCCGGACACGCATCGACCCGCTTCGGCTTCGGTTCAGAGTTGCCTTCAGAAAGGAGAACGAACCCACAGTCCAGACGCTCGATATATTCACCGACCATCGAGCGGTGAGTCAGGGGATTTCTTCGAGAATCCCGACCCGCCCATCCGCCCAGACGGTAACCTGATATCCCATATACATGAAGGCGATTTTTCCGTCGAAGGCTGAATCCTCGATCAGGGAGTCCAGAGCGAAACAGTGGACTCCCGTCTCAAGCGAAAATACGGTGTATTCGTCCGTTCACGCTGCTGGTGGAGCCAGTTTCGTGAAATCGTTCTCGCGTGTAGCGTTCATAATCTAGACCGTACCATCTAACGAACTGTATGCATTTACTAGATTCATGAAACGAATTGATTATCTATATCGGTCGATATTTCTATCCGTGTGCTTGTTGGGAGTGTATGAAAGTGCCGCGAACAGGGCGTCCACGAAAGTTCCGGGTGGCTGACTCTGCCCAACAGATCGTCGGTGGGTTTCTCCTTGCTGGGCCGTTCGTGGTGACCGAAGAGGTCTGGCTCTTAGCAGAGAATATGAGTCTCCTACAGGCAGTAGCCACGATCGGTGTCGTGTGTGGAATCGGATACGCAACACTGTACAAAGCGGACACAAAGCGGGATCCCACTGCTGAACAACGAATTGCCAGAATCCCTGTCCGTTTTCTTTCGTTGATGATGGTCGCGTTCGGTTCAGTGACCATCTTGGCACTCCTGTTCGATGCTCCAGATACGTTTCTCGAATCCGTCGAATCCAACCGCGACGTAGCACTCATCACGTTCAAAGCGATCAGCGTCGGTTCCGTATTCAGTGTCGTTGGCGCAGCCACTGCCGATAGCGTCTTTTCACGGTAGCGCTATCAAGCTCTGTTGAAACTCCCGGCAGGTGACAAACTCTGGCACGACTGCAGTCTATACAACCTAAGGCCGTACGGACGCTCAGTCGTCAAGGTATGGTTTCTCGATGTGTTGGTCGCCCCCGATGAGTGTTGTTAGCCACCGAGTGATAATATCGAACACCGTGACGAGTGGTCTGAGGACGCGTTCCACGTACGAGATCGGGCGGGCGACGCGGAGACTCCACGACTCTGCATGGCCGAGTCCGTAGGACTTCGGTACTATTTCTCCGAAGACGAGGACGAGCACGCTCACGCTGAGCGTTGCTATCACGACGGTGAAACCGGGGGAAACGAACCGTGCAACGAGGAGTGTGATGATGCTGGTGATGGCGATGTTGACGAGGTTGTTCCCGACCAGCAGTGTGACAAGCAGGCGATGCGGGTTCGCGCGGAGTTGGTGGAGTGTACGGCTATCCCGTGTGCTGTCTTTGGAAGTGGTCTGTATCCATTCAGCTGGGAGCGAAAAGATCGCGGACTCACTACTGGAAAAGAACGCACTGAATAACAACAGAATCACGACTGCGAGAAGCGACGGCACCAAGACCGAGTATGTACTCATATATGATTTGTACGTGGCTAAATGTAAGAGTACGGGTGGTTGATTCGCAGTTCTCATCGACCGACTGCTTCATTCGACACCATATCCGAAGAATAGGATGTCAACATAGCTCGCTATCAGTCACGATTTAGTGGGCGGCTTATATACTCTGCATATGACTCGGGAGACGGACATCCAAGAGACAATTGCGATGGCGTCGGAGCCATCGATTCCGTTCACAGACCTGCCAGTGAACGAGTGGCGAGACGTGTTCTTCGCACTCACCGAAGAGATACAAGAACATCTCATCGCGGACCTGAGTCGGGACGAACTGGAGACATTTATTGACCGGCTTGACCCTGACGAGGTAACAGACGTTCTCGGATACACTGACGAGGAGACCCGTGAGGCAGTGCTCGCAACGCTCGATAGCGAGCGCCGCGAGAAAATCGAATTTCTGCTCTCGTTTGACCCTGAAAGTGCAGCCGGGGTGATGAGTCTCGATTACGTCACTGTCGATGAAACACGGGACTTTCCCGACGTAGTCGAACGCGTTCGTCGCTTCGAGGATCGAACAGGACGTGTCCCGACGATCTTCGTTACTGAAGATGGGGAATTACAAGGCGAACTCCCCGGCGCAGCGCTGTCGGTGGCCGATGAAGAAACCGAGACGATCAGCGACTACGTTCAGGAGACGCCACATATCCGATACGACCGCGAAGACGAAGAGGTTCTTGAGGTGTTCAAGCAAAACCGTGAGCGTTCCGTTGCCGTACTCGATGAAGAGGAAGACATCCTTGGAGTGATTCACGCCGAGGACTTGCTGCGGCTGCTCGAAGAGGCACGGGGGGAGACACTCTACGAGTTCACCGGCGTCGCTGAGGAAGAGAGCGTTCTCGACGGCCCGGGAACGAAGGTGCGTCGGCGATATAAGTGGTTGATCCTCAACCTCGGAACGGCGTTTATGGCTGCCGCGGTCGTGGGACTGTTCGAGTCAACCATCGCCGCCGTCGCCATCTTGGCAGCATACATGCCGGTCGTCGCGGGAATGGGTGGAAATGCTGGGACACAGGCGATGGCGGTCACGGTTCGTGGGATTTCACTGGGTGAGGTATCACTCAACACCGGCAAGCGGGTCGTCTTCAACGAAGTCGCCGCCGGTGCCGTCAATGGGGCGATTACCGGCGTGCTTGTCGCCGTGATCGCAATCGCCTTTTCGTTCGGTGAGTTCGGCATCTTACTCGGGGTCGTCATCGGTATATCGATGGTCGCCAATCTCATCATCGCGGGCTTTTTCGGTGCCATCACGCCGCTGTCGCTCGACCGGCTGGGATACGATCCGGCTACATCCGCAACGATCTTCATCACCACGGCGACTGATGTGCTGGGCTTTTTCGTCTTCCTCGGGTTGGCCCAAGCAGTCCTGTTGTAGGGGCCGTCGGTTGCCTTCTGTTTACTTGACGATCGCCAGTCTCATGGTTCCAATCCGACCACTCTCTATGTGTTATGTGAGACAGTTATTTAACACGCGTTGGAATTATCAGCAGCCGAGGATTTCAACAAGGCCACATCTTACAAATTCTTCAGTGGTGAACTCAATCGTTCTGGTGGTTATCAGTAATGCAGTAGTCAATTTTACTCCACCACATTAATA
>SKQO01000066.1 GCA_007118975.1 Halobacteriales archaeon
AGCAATACCCACTTCGCTCGCACGATCAAGCGTCAAGAGACAGTTTAACGAGCCCTCCTGACTGGATAACAACCGCATAGCCATTGTACGAGAATGACACCACCAGGGTGTGATCGTGAGGATTCGTCCCATCACCGCGGATCAGCCGATCTAACGCCTCCGGATCAACTGACCCATATAACGGGTCGAGTTCCGTTGGATCCTGACCTGATTCCTCCGCGATCAACTCGATCACTGCCGTGCTCGGCGCGACGTCAGTCCAATCGAATTCAGATCGCATCACACACTCCGGGGTCTCCACTGGGCCATCGTCTTTGCCCCAGTGTTGCGGTGAGCTCATGAATTACTGTATGAGGAATGTCGGATGGGTTAATAGTTCTGATTAACGGTACCATTGTTGAGGGTCACGCTGAGTGGGTCATTCCGCGTCATGCAAGTTCTCAAGACGCCAGGTGAAGATGGCTTTCAGAACGACGACCAGACTATTGTTCGTTCCTTCTCCCCAGATCGCCGTCTCGGATCGCGGATCCGAGGGGGTGGCGTTTTCTCCATTGACGAGAGCGCTCGCAAGGGTTTTCCGGCCGTCCACCATCATCAACCGACCGGCGGGTGTATCTGACCAGACCCATAATGACTCGAATATTTCTGCGTCCGGAACCTCCGCCTGGATATGCGCTTGGACTTCCCGGGAGATCCCACCGAGTTTAATCCGTACACCACGTTCATAGGCTTCCGATAATCCGTCAATGATCTCGTCGGTGAGCAACGCTTCGACAGTCATGTAGACGATCTCGTCATCAGCAGATTCGAAAAACTCCAGCACACGGTTGGTCACCGCGGCTTGGCCGTTGACCGTCCAAACGCCACGTTGTTCTGCACGCCGTTCGACCGGTTCGATTTCTTGGAGCGCGGTTCGCAGGGTATCCACGCGGTGTTCGAGTTGTTGCTCGAATGATCGACTCGTTGTTTCGGCGGAAATGGCCCAGAACTCTTTCGGTGAGGACTGGAGCACATCAACGAGTCCCCGACCATGTAATTCATCGATGGCATCGTAGACCCTCGTTCGGGGAACGTCCGACACCTGGCTCACGTCACGTGCCGTTCCGGTCCCGAGCGCGACTAATGCAACAAAGGTCCGTGCGGCGTAGGTACTCAACCCGAGCGCTTCGAGTTGCTCGATTGCTGTGTCTCGTGGCTCTGCTGGGATGTCATGCTCCATTGGGTTGGGGTCACGCCGTCTGATTGGAATGGCACGCACCAGTCGAGTGGTTGGGACACTTCGCTCGGTGCGTGCCGGTTCGATATGGGATGGCGCGGGGTATAGGTGTTTTGTGATTATACGGGTGACATCTGATCAGAACTTGTGCCCTGTTTCCTTCATCGTAGTCGCGTGGTTAGGGCACGAGAGTGGAGAAATCCGACATTCAGCATAGGTGTTCGTGAGTGCATCATCCTTCACTGCATTCCGCATGCCGGTGACAATACCTATCTGCCTTCGGGTTTAATGGGTTCCTAGCCGGGGTCGCCCGAGAGGTTGGGACAAGTGAATGATGCACACGCAATGGAGGAAGCAATCGAGGTCCTCCAACAACTGGGGCTGAAGGAATACGAGGCACGGTGCTTCGTGGGGTTATCTCGACTCTCGAGTGGAACGGCAAAACAGCTCAGCGAGCAAACGGAGGTTCCCCGGACGCGTGTCTATGACGCGATTCGAATGCTTGAGGCCCAGGGGTTGGTCGAAATTCAACATTCGAATCCACAGCGATTCCGTGCCGTTTCCCTATCGGAAGCGACCGAGACGCTCCGGGATCAGTACGAAGCTCGTGTCGAACGACTCCACGATGCCTTAAACACGATTGAGGTTATCGAGGAGAAGGACGATTCGCCTGCCCAGCAAGTGTGGGCCTTGATGGGTCGGGAAGTAATCGAAAATCGAACGACTGACCTTATCCGAGATGCCACGACCGAAATCGTCCTTGTGATCGGCGATGAAGTACTGTTGACGGACGACCTCGTCGAGAGTTTGGACGATCTGAGTAACGGAGTGGAGGTGTTGGTCGGAGCAGTATCCGAGGACTTAGAGCGAAAAATTCATGGCGAACTCCCAGAGGCGACCACCTTTGTGACGGGGCTAGAGTGGCTGCAAAGCGAAGAAACCGAAAAAGAAGAGGTTTCCATCGGTCGATTGTTGCTCGTGGATCGCTCAATGATCTTGGTCAGTTCTATCGTACCAAGCACGGGCGAAGAACAAGCGATCTTCGGTGAAGGATTCGGCAATGGCCTGGTCGTTATCGCGCGACGGCTGATGGCACAAGGACTGCTTGCAGCGAAAGATCCCAAACACTAGTCACCCGATGGCTGTCGGCTACTTACCGTCACCGTCGAGGCGTGGTTCGATTGGACACCTGGATCGGAAGACATCCGTGATTGGGTGTATTGTCAGGTATTCCCCGTTATCGATGGCGATTCGACAGCCATTATATATAAACGAAATCCGGCCTCCGAGACGAGGGTTTTCGTTTGCTCGCCCGTCAAAAATCATATCAAGCGCATCCGGATCAAGCACCTCGGCAAGGGGCCGGAGTGTCTCGGGTGGGCACCCCTGTACTGCACTGACAGCCCGGACGACTGCCTCGGTGAGTGATTCGGTGCCATCGATTTTGTATTCCATACGAGCAAGAAGCGGTGCAAACACAAAACGGTGTAACCTTTTCACCCGATTTATCAAAACAAATCTTCGTAAGACCGTGTCGATTCTCCGAGCAAGCCCCGTCGGAGTAGCGCATGACTCGCTACGATCATCGCTTTGGTTCTAAAAACGCAGGGTACTGAAGGCTTGTTTCGCGTTAGTACTTCAAATCCCAATCGGTCGACGCGTTCAACCGTGTTGGAACGAATGGGTGAGTATGAAACTGCTCGTCGCTATCGATGGCTCTGAAGAAAGTAACCGGGCACTGGCGGCCGCCGTTGAAATCGCTACTGCGACCGATGGATCGATCACACTCATCCATGCGATTGAACCGGACATGTACGATGCTGGCGGGATTGAACCGGTAACGGCAACTGAACGCAGAGACCGGTTGATCATCGATAGCCTCGACAGCGCAGAAGAACACGGCCAGTCGATAGTGGACGAAGCGATTGCATCCGCCGAGAAGTCAGGAGCAGCAGTATCGGGGGAACTTCGCTACGGCCGACCAGCGCAAACCATTACCGCTTTCGCAGAAGAGGGGAACTTCGATGCCATTTACCTCGGTCACCGAGGGGGGTCCGAACGATCCATTGAGTTCTTGGGCAGCGTTGCGAGAGACGTCGTCGAGCGAGCGAGTGTCCCGGTCACGGTCGTCAGGTAAGACGGACAGGGACGACGCTCGTGAATGATGATAATACTCGCTTGACGGCATATATCCGATTAGCCCCAACGAGGGATACAGCGGCTGTGCAACACCTTCATTGGGATGTGGGACATATGCGTGGTGGACAGAGTTCACGTGGCTACACAACGTCTTCAACGAACGCACCGTCGCCTCAGTTGGCTTGTCGCTGTCCTTCGGGAGACGGGGACACTGGCCGCGAGAAAGCAAATACACTTTCTGGCTGCGAGCATCGCCTACTATGCGTTTGCTGCGTTGATTCCGTTGCTACTGTTCGCGTTTATCGGTATCTCGGTTATTGGTGGACAAGATTTCGCGTTCCAAATCACCGTAGTGACGGAGGGATATCTGACGCCGACAACGCAAGAATTACTGCATGATGCACTCCTTCAAACGGAGGGGCGAACGGGCGTCATTTTCGGGGCAAGTCTTGTCTTCGCGTGGAGCGTGTTTCGTCTTCTCCAGAGTCTCGACATCGCAATTTCGATGGTGTACGAGACTGAACTGTCCCCACCGCTTCTCACGCAAATTTCTACCGCCGTGATGCTATTTTTCGCGCTTGTGATTGCCGCAAGCGGGCTAATCACAATTAGTGTCCTGTTCACGGTATACCCCGGAATCCCGTTCATCGGCATTGTTAGTGCCGGAACGATGCTCGTCGCTCTCGTACCGGTCTTTTGGCCCATCTATTATCTCTTACCCGCCGTCGAGCACTCCGTCCTCGA
>SKQO01000099.1 GCA_007118975.1 Halobacteriales archaeon
CCGAGTCCCTTCGTGTACTTCTCGGGGTCCTCGCCTTTCTCCGGCGCGAACGTGCCCGGCAGGTCCAGCTTCAGGTTCCCCGTCCAGATCTCGATCGCGTCGATGCCCACGCTCGCCATGTCGTCTCTAAATGACGACAGGCGGCTATTTGGGCTTGTCGATAGTCGTTTCGTCAGAAGTCGAATTTCGGATGCCTACTCGCCGTCTTCCTCGACAACCTCGGGGTCCGAGAGGGCACGCTGGAGGCTGTCGAGTCCATTGACCCACACTGCAACGTGGCCGAACTCGAAGTCGTCGGCGATCCCGAGGTCGAGATCGTCGCCCGCGATAATTCGCGTCCCGGCAGCCACACAGAAGGCAAAAGCGCTGTCGAGGTCTTCCTCGGCTTCCGCGTCCGCGGCCGCGTGGACGTACTCTTCGACCGGCGCCTCCTCGGCGGGACCGCCCACGATGAACTCTTCGGCGGACGCGAACGCACACACCAGGCTCGTCTGGACCTCGTCGATCAACACCTCGGCGGCCTCGTCCTCGAATTCCAACTCCCTCAGTACGACCTCGCGAATGTCCGCGAGCTGTTCGAGCGCGTCCTCGTCCTCTAACTTCTCGTCTTCGTATGCGGAGACGGCTTTTGCAATCGCGATGGCCACGTCGTCCTGGAGATTCATCTGCAGGTCCAGAAACGTCTCCTCCTCGGGATCCAGGTCTTCCTCGCGCAACCGCTCGATCCAGTTGTTCCATCGCTCCTCCGAATAGAAGCCTCCTGGCGGCGTGCTCATATTCCGAGGTACGTCGGCGTACTCAAAACGCTTTCTACACGGGAGGAGGTGCGGGACACGGTCGCCTCCCGAATCCCACGAGGCGGGGGTGTGTAACGATAAGTATTGAATTTTTGAATGCTCAAGTTTATAAACTATAGCAAGATTAAATCAGCCCATCAAATGAAAATAGCGCCCGTTGCACTTGCACTATTGCTTTCGTGTAGCATGCTCGCTGTTGCTGTTCCTGTAACCAGCGGTGGGGACGCCGATCTGCCGCTGGTCGATGCGGGGCTCGATCAGACCGTACTGGAAGGAGAGACCGTGCTCCTCGACGGTGGTGGATCGTACGCCCCTGACGGCGAGATCGAATCCTACGAGTGGATCATCGTCGCCCCCGACGGTGGGGCGTTCACGCCCGAGTGTCCGTCGTGTGAACGGACGGAGTTCCACGCCGATCAGGTCGGGATATACGAGGTCACGCTCGAAGTCACCGACGACAATGGACTCTCCCATTCGGATAAACTCTACGTAACCGTAGAAGAAACCGAGAGAACAGAAGATCCTGAAAGAGAGGAGGAGCCATTCGTTGAGTTATCCGGTCCCTCCGAAGTCACGACTGGGGATTCCGGGGAGTACAACGCTGGCGTTCAGGCCGGTGATGCACCACTCGATGAGGTAATCTGGAAAGTCGACGGCGTCGAGGTCCAGAACAGTCCCGTAGACGCGACGGAAGCTATTTCGCGCTACGAGCGACGGTTCGCTGAAGAAGGTGTCGTGCAGTTAGACGCGACTGTCGTCGACGAAGCAGGGCGGATAGCAACCGACTCGCTCATCGTCGACGTCACTTCGTCTGCCGCCCCCCAAGCGCCGTCCGTAACGCTCCAGGGTCCCGATCACGTCTGTGTCGGTCAACACGTCAAGTTCGATGCGTTCACCTCCGGGAGCGAACTGATCGTCGATCATCACTGGACCGGCGTCGACGACGACCGAAGAAGTACCGGCGAACGACGCTTCGACGAACCCGGTAGTCACACGGTGAGCATCACCGTAGAAGATCGAGAAGGAAACACCGCGTCCGACGCGATGACGGTCGACGTTGCAGAGTCGATTGATGTGGAGATTGTAGGATCGGAGTCTGTTCAGTCCGGTCAAGAAGGGACGTTTAGAGCCGACGTGATTGACGGATGTGGTACCGAACACGAGTACAGCTGGCAACCTGGTGATGGATCGAGTAGAGGTGGCGGTGAAACATACGTTCGTGAGTTCAACGAGGAAATAGGTGAAACAGTAACTCTCGAAGTCACAGCGGAGAACGAGCACAACGATGCGGCCACGGCCACGCACGAAGTCAACGTAACCGATCAGGAATACGAAGATGATCCGGACGAAGCCGAGCCTCAGCTCACGAACATGGCCCACTACCCGCTAAACGACTCGGAAGATTGGCCTCGCGGAACCTACGAGTTCGTCGTCGAGTTCGAACACGAGGACGATCCCGGTTCGACGCTGACGTTCACGTTCGATGACGGAACGACACAGACGACTTCCGCCTACGAGGAGATAGAGGACGGCCGTTACTGGGCCACAGTCCAGCGCCAGTTCTACAGCCCGGACGGTGGGGAAGAGTCAGTAATCGTCGACGTGACCGTCGAAGACGAACGCGGTACTATCGACACTCTCCGGAGCGATCCGTTACCCGTCGACACCATGAACGAAATGGATGCCGATCCCAATTTCGCCGCCGACACGACGAGTATATACGAGGGTGAATCGGTCGCGTTCTCGGTTCGCAGTCTTCTGCTCGAGTTCGACGTCGAGTGGGGTGCAGACGAGAGGCGGTCGTTCTCCGAATCGCGACACCCCGTCGAGTGGACGACCACCTTCGACGAACCGGGTATCTACACGGTCCGGGTAAGCGGCACCAGACAGCACCAGGCAATAACCGCTACAGTGGATATAACAGTGCATCCCGAGAGCTACGAGGTGTACTATTACGAGTACAAAACTGGTCACATCGAGACGTTCGAAGGTCCCGAACCTCCGGACAGTCGAGACGGCTGGGAAAGAGGCGATTACACCGGCGAAGTCGAACGGGAGTTCACCGGGGAGACCATCGAGTTGCCGCTCGATCAGGAACCGGAGGGTAACTGGGATAACCCCGAAGTCGTCGAGGTGGAAATCAAAAACACCCGGACTACGATCGATACCGATATCCCCGGAGACGAGTGGGAAAAGATCGAAGCCGAGGTGGACTTCGAGCGAGAGTATGTGGGGACGGAAACTCAGTGGTCTGAAGAGTACCCTGAAGGAGATGGCTGGGAACCGACTGAGACGCGAACGAGAAGAGTCGAACCCGCAGAGTACGAGTACAAGGTTCAGACCCAAGAAGAGCAAACGGGGTGGCAACTGACACACGATGGCGATTACGAGAACAAACGCTGCGTTCAAGAGGATCCCGTCGCTGGATGCATCAATTACGAGTATCTCGTCGTGATCCAGGAAGCCCAGTACCAGTGGCAGGACAGCGAACCGGCTGGAGGGTGGGAAGACAGGCGCATGGTCGAACCGCCGGAGACGATAGTCGAAACCCGATGGGTACGTGACACGTACGAAACGACCTACTACCACGAATACGAGAAGACGTACACCACGTCTCACCGGTACCGTCAGTGGGAAAAATACGAGCGTATCGTCCATTATGAGTGGACACTCGACCAGCGGGAGAGCGAGGAACGATACGCGATGGACGATCCGACAGAGCGCGAGGACTACGACGAGGACGCGGTCGCAATCCTCGAAAAAGTAGTGTACAGTTGCCAGGGCGGGGACGAGGGGCCCGAACCAGAGAGATGTGAGCCGTAATCCGGCGTAGTAACCATTTCCGAACCACATCGGGAGAAATTAAAATCCCAGTGTGTGGATAGTAATTGATCAGAAGTTCTTTAACTAACTGCAGATATCAAGAGATAGATGGCAGTCGATGGCCCGTCGGGCAGAGATCGGTGTGAAGGAATTCATGGATCCTCCACCAGCAACCAACGGTCGATCTTGCGTCGTAGCGTACCCGTTTTTGTGTTGGTTCTCATGCTCGTCTTAGCCGGATGTCAGGGCTACGAACCCTCAGTTACACCGTCACCGACACCGGAGTTACCGACACCTGATACGCCTGATCCGCGACCTAGCTACGAACAAGGGATGTCCGATTACGAACCGCTCCCCACTCCTGAAAACACTTCAGCGGACACCGAGGCAAACACGACGAAAATCCAGCTGGAAGTTATCGCGCTGGCGAACGAAGAACGTGCCGACCGTGGAAAACCTGAACTTACACAGGATCCCCGTTTGTCGGACATCGCGCTCAATAAGTCCTGGATGATGGGTGAAGAAGAAGTTTTGCACCACCATACAGGCCTTTCTGGTATTGAACAGCACAAGAAAGCCAACTACAACTGTGGTCGAGGCGGCGAAAACATCGCGCGGACCCCTATCAGTGGAGACGAAATTAACTGGGATCTCGAAAATGATATCGTTTATATCAACGAAACAGCCCTTGCAAAAGTGATCTTCAATCAATGGATGGATTCCGATCCTCATCGCGAGATGATGCTCAACGAGCGACTCACCACTGTTGGAGTTGGTGTCTACCTTACCATTCAGGAAGACGAAGAGCGCGGAACAAGAGGCTACCTGGCCTGGTCGACGATGCACCTCTGCAGTTAGTTACTCTACAGATGTAGCCAGTGGTAATTCTACGTTACACGCCGCAAGCAACAGCACGGCGACGAGTTGCGATCACGTAGATACCGTAGCCGACGATCGGCGGGCACGCTCACCAGTGTGGACGCGCCCGCGTTGACGACCTCGATCCGCGACAAGTCGACTGCTCGGTCCCACTGGTCACCGAGCAGGATGGCAGTCCCGGCCACGTTCCAGGCAAACACCCCCGCAACCGTACCATTACGATCTTAGCGCCGGTCATTGTAGCGAACCAGCGCAGTCGCTAGCGGTTCGTCCCAGGGCCAGTCTATCACGGGAATCTCTGATCGACGAAGTTCAGTAACCTGTTAACTCACCTTCCCGTGTCGGTATCGCCAGCCCGGGCTGGTAACGAGGGACGTGTTGCCGGAGAATAGTCGGCCATCCCCGGAACAGGGAGAATACGATCACGAGAAGGCCCAACGAGCCGACCAGCTCGAAGGGCCGCCGCCAGTAGCCCAGCAAGTATGCGAGAAGGGAACCGAGAACCACGATCCCGACGACAGCAGCGACCACCAGCAGGAACAGTTCGTACTGTATCTCGATTCCCAGCCCATTCAACTCTCGTATACCCGAGAGCTCGTTCGAGCTTTCACTGGAGCCAGAACCATCGCTGGAGCCGCCACCCACGAGTCCGTCCCGCTCGCCGCTTCCAGCCGTACCCGACGGACGCGACGCTGAGCGGAGCGTTACAGCACCGAGCACGATGGCGATGATGCACCCACGGCGACTACAGCGGCTTCGAAGATCCGTCGAACCACACCCACCATTACTGACCATCCCTCTATAATATCTTCGTGAATACACAGGAGATAATTCAGCGTGATTTTGATCCCAAGGAATTTTGGTGACGTGTTTCAACCAGAACCCGATCCGTTTTGGTGGGACTGGCTACCGGTCCTCGTCCGCCAGCGCGTACAGCACGGCCTCCCGGGAGCCGACGTAGACGGAGCCGTCGAAAACCGCGGGTGGCGTCAGGTACTCTTCGACTTCGATGCTCCACTTCTCGCTTCCGTCCTCGGCGGACAACCCGTACATCGCTTCGTATCGACTCACCACGTAAACGGTGTCTTCGACCACGACGGGCGGCAAGTTGGAGGTGTACCCCAGCCGTTCGCGCCACAGTTCGCTGCCGTCCTCGGTCGAGAGCGCGTAGACGAAGCCCTCGGAATCGGTCGCGAAGATCGTCCGGCCGACGACGGCGTAGGGTGGTGTGACCGATCCCTCCGTCTCGAAGTACCACTGCTCGATGCCGTCGGCGGCCGATAGTGCGTACAATCGCTCACGGCCTACGTAGACAGTCTCGCCGACTACGGTCGGCGATCGCCTGATCCAGTCTTCGAGTTCGAACTGCCACTGTTCGTCTCCGTCTTCGGCGGACAGCGCGTAGACGTTCCCGTCCCGGTCGGCCACGTACACCAGTCCGTCCACGACCGCCGGAGCGGACGACTGATTGTCGATGGGGGCGTGCCACAGTTCGCTCCCATCTTCCGTCGAGAGCGCATATAGCTGGTCACCCCCAGTGTAGACGGTTCCGTCGGCCACCGTCGGCGTGGCGCTCACGGTATCGCCCAGGTCGGCGCGCCAGCGTTCGCCCCCGCCCGCCGTATCCAGGGCGTACAGGTGCTCGTTCGCGCTCCCGAAGTAAACCGTCCTGTTGGCCACCACAGGGGTGGTCAACACCGACTCACCCGGCCAGAAGTCCCACTTTTTGCTCCCGTCCTCAGTCGAGACCGCGTACAGCTTGTCCGAACCCACGTAGGCCGTGCCATCGGCGATGACCGGACTCGTCGCCCAGGTAGCGGCTTCGGTGTCAAACTCCCAGGCGATCTCGGGATCGGACGGCCCGGTCGTACGAGCGGTGCCGGAGTTTCCAGTGTCGAAGTGGAACGTCGGCCACGAATCAGTTTCGGGAGGGACCGAAGTCGGGGTCGGTTCGGTTTCTGTGGATGTTCCAGTCGGCGACGGAGTCGGAGTCTGGGGTTCACCGGTGTCGTCGGGGGAATCGCCGCCCAGACAGCCGGCGACGCTCGCGAGGGGAATGCCAGAGAGACCACGGAGGACATCTCGTCGGTCGTGAGCCATACCCAGTCTGCTACCGTTATCGCGTAAAAATGTTATCTTGTGTTCTCGGAATTAGGATAGAATTGTACAGGAACCAATTCGAGAGTCACTACGCTCCAAAGCGCTGATAGCTCGTGTCCTGCCCTTACAATGAAGGCGGTAACGTGAGCCGTGAAACAGGGGAGTCTACCGAATTAGTCGTGGGGGCTAACCCTGTATCGCTTTAGAAGAACGGACAGTGTCCACCAGTCCAGCTCTCAGTCCCCTGCGATAGCCGCGACGTTTAGGAACTAGCTCACCCAAAAGAATTTAATATAGAGGTATTATATGAATACGTATGTCAGTGGCAATTCAATCGAACGTCCGTGCCGAGGAAACGAAAGCGAAACACGACGCCGATTTTGAGGTGGGCGTCATATCCGAAGATCCGGATTCCGTCCGAAAGGCATGCGCCACGTCGGCGTCAACAGTGACTGTTTCTGATTGACACCACACCGTCGGATTTTTCGCCCGATCGGTCGTCAGATGACGACGGTTATTTCGAGCGACGCGTCCCCGCTGGACCAGAAAGTGAAGTACCTGGGGGAAAGCCCCGAGGCAGTCAGCCTGCTCCGCCTGTAGACCTTCGGTCGAAGCGGCCCGAAGCAGCCACTTCGGCCGGTGACTATTCAAGCAACGGGACACAAGGTAACGAACCCGGATCACGAAGGCGGAGCAATGTGTAAGCGACACCGGACGCGCCGTCGAAGAACGTTGGATTCGTGAACGATTCCGAGTGGCCCAGCAGTGTAAATGACCCCTCGCGTTCCCGTCTCGCAAGGCACCGGCCTGCCATCTCGACGGCATCGCGGAGATCGCCATCGCCGCGACGTGCCCAGACGACGAGTGCTTCGACGTGGCCTATCCCACCACAACAGAGGGTGTCCGAGACAGGTCGAGGGGATGTCCCTCCTGCCGAAAGGATCGCAGCCGCCTCATCGACAGCTATCTGATCATCGAGGTGTCTGCCGACTGCGAGGTGACCAAGCGCCTTCCCGGATCGCCCCCGGCACCACAGCCCGGACTCCTCGAAAGAGGACGGTAGGACGGCTGTATTTGATGAATGTGATGCCGACTCGTATGCGAGCGCTTCCCGGGCTGCCTCCGCGTATCTGGGATCGTCGGTCGTCGCCCCGAGACGGGCAAGCGCGTACGCAATTCCAGTTGTACCGTGGGCGAACCCGTCAACGACTGATCCGTCGTCGGTCGTCTCCCACACACGGTACCCATCACGCGTAGTTCGGGCTTCGAGTAATCGTTCCCCGCAGGTAATCGCACGCTTGTAAGCGCTCGTGCTACCGTACCGGTCGTGATAAGCAAGCAGTGCGAGCAATGTCCCAGCAGTGCCCGCCATCACGTCATGCGTTTCGTCGTCCACAAGCCAGTCTTCAGTTATCATCTGGATCGCGCCGAGTGCTCGTTTTCGATACAAGTCCCGCCCGACTAGCTCGGCACTCACAGTCAGCGTGTAGACGACGGAGCCGATTCCACGCATCCCTCCGAGACCGACAGAAAGATCGGCCGTAGCGATGGTCTCGACCACTGGGGCGAGGAGTTCGTCGGCAAGTCGTCGATACCGTCGGTTGCCGGTTGCGTTGTACAATGCTGCGGCCGTCAGGGCGATTCCGTTTCGACCGTGATACAGGGAGTAGTTTTCGGGGATCAGGTTGATCGTCGAACTCGGCGCCGCCTGTATCCACCGTTTGCCGTCTACCGTCTCGATTGCAGCGTCGATCACATCGTCGAACAGTGAAATCGCCACGGTTTCGAGCCGCTCGTCGGTCAACTCGACGGACTCGGTCGGCAGGGGTTCACGAGTGTCGGAGCCAAAAATCGTCCTGATCAACCACGTTTGACGCTTTCGGTCGTGGGTACTCAGCGAACCAAGCCTCCTTCGGACCCGCTGGTAGCCGGATTCGTCACACGTCATCCCGATCTCGGTGCCATCGTGAAGGAGCTCCCCATCGCGAAGGCGCGCTTCGATACGTGGCACGTCACGTCGTCGAAGCGCTCGTCGTTCGGCTCGGTACATCGGCCAGTAACGATCTGATTCGACCGAACCGTCGAAAAACGGTACCGCGAGCGATTCGAACGCCGCTGACAGCCTGACAGCGTCCCGAAGCGGGTCCCGGCCAGCAGCTCGCGCGAGAACCAACGTATACTGCGTCGTGTGTCTGTAAAGTAATCTATTTTTGAACCCGTCAGCTACCGCTGGCTCCAGCATTTCTGAGAGGAATCTACCATCAGCGTGTAATTCATCGATCGTTTTGTACGTATTCTCGAACCCCCGGACAATCGCATCGACGTATTCTTCAGGGGGCTGATCCCGGTCCCGATACTGTGGTATGTTGGTATCCCCAGTTATCGTCGCTGGCTCCGTCTTGATCCGCATCAAGTCGGTGTTGACCGCGTCAATGGCTGGATACGTCCAGTCCGAAATCTCGGCTGTGCCGCTCTTGCTCCCCAGCCCAGCGATGAACTCCCCGATGTGTTCGTCCCCGCCGTCTCTGTCCGGAAATTCCACGTGAAAAGGAAGCAACGAGGTCAGGAGGATCGACCGCTCGACGAACGTCGAGAGACCAATCGTGCCCGGCCTCGCGTCAGGGCGGATGTGTGGATGTAAGACTGTTTCGCCATCGACGACGACCGGATATTCACCGTTTGCGATCAAATTTTCGAAAGTACAGTCCGTGAAATTGAGCACGTACAACAGACACAATAGAACCCCTGCACGCTCGTAGTATCTCTCAATGGCACTCTCATCCGGAAGTTCTATAAATTCGATCGGCTCCATCCAGCCGTACCCATCCTGGGGGAGATACGACGGCTTCCGAAACGGAGGTACCGATAGGTGTTCTTCCAGTCGGTCGAGAACAGTATAGAATACGACACCACCATCGACGTCTCTCGGTTTATAGATCACCTCGCCGGACTCGAACGAAACGCGAATGGGAATTCGGCCACCTGCGTGGGTATCATCAGCGAGCGGTTCGAGCGCTGTTGGCTCGCCCTCAATGTTGAACCGGTCCTGTAGTACGTCCCGGTCTGAATGGATTCTCCGACAGAGCTCTCCGACGGCTTCGTTCCACTGATCGAGCAAAGTGACGATTTGACGGGCGAGGACTGGATACTCGATACACAGGTTGCGAAACCCGTGCTTGAACATCGCGTCGATGAATCGTTCATAATATTCCGTCGGGGCGTCTGAAACCGTTTCCAAGTCATCAGTGAAAGCATCCGGTTCATGATACTCGACGAAACTTTTGAATTCGACGTAGAGAACCCGAACACAGAGTTGTTCTAACCGATCAACGAAGCTGTCGACCATCGATAACGCCGCCTCGGGTGGCACCTTTCCGTCTGGCAGCCGCCCCCATGCGTGCCCGGCTATCGCAGTCAAAAGCTCCGTGAAAGGTGTTTCGGGATGGGCGATATCGATGATATGATCGTCGGGTTCGCTCGTTTCGACGTGGTCGAGTACCGCTTCAAGCGTATTTATCCAATCAGGTAACGGTTCGTCTGCCGGCCACCTCGTGGCTTTGACCTGCTCTCGTATCGTAGACTCCGTGAGTCCCTCCCTCCGTAACCGCCTTCGAAACGTCTCCTCGTCTGGATAGTTGTCCCTGAACGCTTCGAGAACTATCTCGGGATCGAGCGGAGGCTCATCGCCGAGACAGTTCGCCGGACCATCGAGACGCTCGTATAACGTGCGAGCACGCCCGCAAATCTCGCGTCGTTGTCTATCAGTGAATCCATTAGCCATAATACATTAATTGTATCACTGTAGCAAAAATCTAATGTATTAATGTGTGAGGAGATCGATGCTACCACATGAAACTCTTCGAGTGTGGAACTTTCATCGACGGAACGGGAAACGATCCAATCAACGACGCACGGCTTCTCGTCGAAGACAGTCGCGTCGTCGCTGCCGGGCCCACAGAGGAGATCGACGAACCCAACGGAGACGTACAACACGTCGATTACCGGGACAAAACGGTCCTCCCTGGCTTGATCGACGCACATCTTCACTTGCAGGGAAAACGTTCGATGAGCCATTCATTCGACCCGATCTACTACCGTGATGCGCTCGCAGCTGCAAGAGCGACCGCAGACTGCAAAGCGTTGCTCGAAGCCGGGTTTACCACGGTTCGCGATTTGGGGAGTACGACGGGACTGGGGCTTCGTGACGCCATTGCTACCGGCGAGATTCCGGGTCCTCGCGTCTATACGAGCGGCCGAGGCCTCTCTCAGACTGCGGGACACGGTGACGTCCACGAATTTCCATATAGCTGGGTCAGTCAGGATAGGGGTCCAACAGTTCTGGTGGATGGGGTTGCTGAATGCCGACGCGAAACCCGAAAGAAGGTTCGTGAAGGCTCAGATTGCTTAAAAATAAGCACTACTGGAGGAATTTTTTCAGCAAACGATAACCCGCACCAACAGCAGTTCACCGATGCGGAGATTCGGGCCATGGTCGAAGAGGCACACCGCGCCGGGCTGGTCGTCGCCAGCCACGCACAGGGGACTGCAGGCATCATTGCGGCTCTCGAAGCAGGTGTGGATACGATCGAACACGCGATATTCCTCGACGAAGACGCGATCGATCTCCTGTGTGAAACCGACGCCACAATCGTTCCGACGCTGTCGATAATGGACCGCATCGTGACTGCCGGTTCAGATCACGATCTCCATCCCCACCTCGTGAGGATGGCGGACTCGATGTTCGACTCACACATGACGTCGATCAAAAGAGCGTACGAGGCGGGTGTACCGATCGCCGCCGGAACCGATTATCTCGGGTCCGCTCTTTTACCTCACGGCGAAAACGCACACGAACTGTTCCTGCTCGTCGACCGCATCGGCATGAGCGAACAGGAGGCGATCACCGCAGCGACGGGGGGTGGCAGTCGAACGATCCCCGACGACGACGTCGGGCATCTGGCCGATGGCGCACGTGCAGACCTCGTCGTCGCGGACGACCCGCTCTCGGATATCCGTACACTTGACGATCCTGTGGCCGTGTACAAGGGAGGAAAGCGAGTCGTGTGATGTCGTTCCTTGACCGCATAAATTAGCCGCAGCGGCCGTAGGGGCGTCGAAGTCGCGGTCGGCGATTACGTCGCCGGCTGAATCGAGCGGTCAGGTTCCCGTCTGGAAGCCGGACTCCTGATACACGGGATTTTCCTCCAGCTTGGCTTCGATATCGGCCAGTTCACCCATATCCGCCCACGGCTTGCCAGCGACATCCCGCTTTATCGAGTCACCCTCTTCGTGGGTGTATCGAGTGAACGCCGCGATCCTCGGCATCGGTCGGTGGTTCACCCCGTTCCCGTGGAGGATTTTCATGTGCCAGAGCGTGACGGTTCCCGCCGGACCGGTTATCTCGTGCGGAATCAGCTGTTCGTCGAGACGCCGCCTGTAATCCCAGCCTCCGGTCTTCAACAGATTGTCTTTCGATTGGCCTACCGACCCGGAATCGTCGATGGCCGGTGGGATGCCTTTCCAGCCCGGACTCTCCAGTGAGTGCGTCTTGAAATACTCACTGACGACCCAGTGGGAACCGGGGAAGACGGTAAATCCGCCGCCCCCTGTTTTGACATCGTCGATGTAGATGCCGGCACCGAGTGTGTAGTATCTGTACGTTCCTTGCGCTTCGTGGCTCGGATCCCGGAACGCCATTCCGTACCCGTCTAGATGTGAAGACGTGATCCGTCGGGCAACCGCGTTCTTGTACGGGAGCGACGACGGGTTGTTGACCGGAATCTGGAGGTCGGCAGGAATTTCGAACGGTTCTTCGGGCGGTGTCAGCACGTCTTCACCGACGAGTTCTTCAGCGACCTCAAACACCGACTTCCGGATTTCCGCAAACGGCGTAACGTTGTCGATGTCGTTGATGAACGAATATCCCTCTCCCTCGAGCTCTTCCGGCGCTTCGCTCGGTGAACACGGCAGCGCGTTCCAGACCTCGGAACGGGCCTCCTCAACGACACTTTGATCGATCACGTCGTCGAGGACGAGAAACCCTTTTCGCTTGAATTCACGCTTTTGTTCAATATCTATCATGCATACGCACAACCATGCCGTTGTTATAAAAATCTTTCTCTGTTTGGATTGTAACGAGTCTTTTTGGCACCGATATATAACAAAAGATTTAATTGGTATAAACAAATATACGAAATTGTCATGTCCGTTGCCATGACTTCAGACGAGACGGATGCATCGGAGAAAGACGAATACGACGGCGAGTTCGATGTCGCTGCCGAATCCGATGACGCTCAGCCCGCGGAGCTGTGCGACGCGAGCTTCTCGCACACCTGTGCGTACACGATTTAAAACATCACTCGCATTCAAATTTTTGTACGAGTGTCGGTCTGCTGTCTCTCCCCACGAGTATCTTCGTTCGGGAGTGTTCGGATAAAGCTACGGGCAATGAACTCCACGCGCATTCCGCCGGTTGGTCTTTTCAGGCACTTCCGAACCGAAGACAATCCGGAGCCAATCGAGACGGTCTTTTATTCTATATATGCATAAAATAGAATAGAAATATTTAATAGATGGTTTTAAATACATATAGATATTGGATCCGGTTCCCGAATCCCATCCTCAGGTCGGGGAAGAAATCAACAGATCATCCTGAAGAATATGAACAGTGGTTTTACATCTACACAAAAGCGTGAGATCGCTGGCCGTGCTCGGACCCTACACGAACGGCTCGAACATCATTCGAACGTTCCCGGAAGGGACTCGAACGTGGACCCAGATCGGCTACTCGAGGAGTGGCGATCAGTGTTCACTGATGAGTCGTCCTTCCGGAAGCGGCTCGAACAGGAGGGCCTTTCGGAGGAGACGATCCGCGAGCACGTCCGCGCAACTCGTTGGCCATCAAATGAGAGACTGCCAGACTGGATTGGGACGTTAGAGGAGATCCTCCGGTACGTCGAGGCGGGAGCTCACAGAGACGAGATCCCCGAAATAAGCGATCCATCGTCGAAGGTAGCATTCGAGGAACTTCTAGTTCCGGTAGTCGAGTACGCCCGCCGTCAACTCGACGAACGGATCGTTTGTATGGAACTGCTCTCGTCGGTAGAGCAGTGGTTGCTAAAGCGACTCGGGACGGTTTCTACTCGCGTACTGTACGTCGAATTTCAGAGTTATCTGAACCACCACGAACCGGACCTCCTGGACGTGGATGCCGACGAGTTCGACGAACCGACGACGACATACTACGAGCAGTTCGTGGATGCGATGTTCGAACACGGGTTTCGCAACCTGTGCCTCGAATATCCGGTCCTCTCACGTTTTATCGCCCGTCTAGTCGAACAGTGGATCGACGCGGTCACGGAGTTGTGCTCACGGATAGAGACAGATCGGGACGAACTCCGTGAACAGTTTGGAGTTGGCGGTGCGGTTACGGGTCTCGAACCGCTCGCCGACGACGCGCACGCGAACGGCCGAATCCCAGTTCGGGTCGCGTTCGAGTCGGGTGCGGTCGTATACAAGCCACGGGACGTTTCGTGCGGCGAGATCTTCTATACGATCGTCGACCAGGTCAACGAGC
>SKQO01000004.1 GCA_007118975.1 Halobacteriales archaeon
CTTCGTATTCGACAACGAAGCGCTCGCTCGGCGATGCCGTGCGAGCGCTCGGCTGGTATCGACAGTTCCGTGAAATCGTCCTCATGTTCGCCATCTCGAACATAGAACCACTCTGTGAGCCTCTGTAACCGTGACTCAGCATCTATTCAACACGGCAGTTTGAACAGGAATTGTAGTTCACTCTCCACTCACATAACGTGGGCAGAATTTAATCTCTAGTACAACCAATAGATAATATGAGCGATTTACAGGTTGGAGTCCTACTACTGTTCGTCGCAGGAGTAGGTGCGACTGCGGGGTTAGTGGCAATTGGATTTTATTTGTTGGTCGGGGAATTCGGCGTTCTATTTTGGGCTGTGGCGTACTTTGCCGCCTCACTGGCAGCATTCTTGTCTCTCTGTATGATCACCGTTGAGAACTTTCAAACTATATCAAGCTCTTTATCACGTACTGGGAGTGAAATTCGACTATTTGAGAGGGTGAGTGCATCACGAAGACTCCGTTTGTTTCACGTAGAAAGCGGTGAACCATCCACTCCCTACAACTGCACACGCACCTTTTTGCTGCGGGTCATCGCTCGCTGCACTCGCTCGAACCGCTTGCAAAAATCTGCATCAAGAGGCTGAGCAGATGATGGGTTACAACACGGGCTCCCATTGAGCGGTGTTCCCGACGCGAACACCATCGTCGAGTACGCAGTCGCGGCGGACGAAGCCGGGTGGGACGGAGTGTTTCATATCGACCATCTCATCGATTTTGTCGCCAGAGTACCCGACGAACATCAACCTCTCAACGATCCGTGGACGACCTGGGCGGCAGTCGCAGCAAAGACCGAGCACGTCATCCTCGGGTCATCCATTACCCCGATCCCTGACGGCAGCCGTGGCAACTTGCCAAGAGCTTGGCTACGCTCGACCAGCTCTTCGGATGGCCGGATACTCCTCGGTGCTGGACTCGGCGGGCCGAAGGAGTTCACACCGTTCGGCCAAGAGTACGATCAGAGGCAACTCGCCGACCAATACGACGAAGCCCTCGATATCATCACCGGCTTATGAAGTGGCGAACCGTTCAGTTACGATGGAGAGCACTTCACTATCGACGAAGCGGTGATGCGGCCCACGCTGGTTCAGGAACCACGCATTCCGATAGTCATCGGCGGCTGGTGGCCGTTTAAAGCTCCGTTCAGACGGGGAGCACGATGGGATGGAATAATGCCGACCTGGCCGTCCATGCATTCGAACGCCTCATATCTGGAGTACTTCCCCGAGCACATGCAGCGAGTCATCCCCGAGGAACCGAATCAGAAAGAAGACGTCAGAGAAATCAAGGTATTATCACGACCAAACGGACGATCCGGGAGAGATCGTGATCTACAACCTCAATTCGGCACCCGCGGGGTTCGACGAACTTTGCCGTGAACTTGGTGCAACGTGGTTGATCCACGATGTCGTTGATTCAGATTTCGGAAAGGGGGAGAATCTTGAACGGATTCGCCAGGGGCCGCCGGACTGACTGCAACTGGCAACAAAATCAGAATCTCGCCCCTTGGTTGGTGCTTCTGTTACATCCCCGATATTCACAGTTTGAGCCATTCAGGGCGCTGATGTTGCAATTAGATCCTGTCAGTCTGGATAACACAAATTTCCACAGATTGGATGCAGTACGGTGATGGCATTTCTTTCTCCAACGTTCGACTGAATCAGCTAAGCTATGGAGTTGGCTTACCAACCGCCGAACGACCTCTCAGTTGTAACAGACGTTATCACAGTCTGCTGAATATAGAAGTTTACATATCGTATTTGATTAGTTCCATACGGTCGGCTCACTCAAAACTCGGTTCACATCTTCCGTCTGAGCCGACGACGGGCAGCATGAAGTACGCACGGTCCCATTATAGGGGTCATGACAAGAGAGCCCAAACCGACTGGTCCATGGGCCGGCCCGTTCGGCGCCGCCTACACCGAGCGGAACCGCGACGAGACCGTCGAGGACGTAAACGATGAGTACGAAGAGCGCTTCGGCATCACTCAAACTGCCCTGTTGAAGCGTCTGTTCGATGGTGTTGACCGGGACGCTCGAATTTTAGAAATCGGCTGTGGTGTGGGTGTCCAACTCGAGATTCTTCAAGAACTCGGATTCGAGCACCTGTACGGGCTTGATCTCCAGCGTTACCCCCTGGTGGTCGCTGACCAAATCCGTCCCTACGTCCATCCAGTCCAAGGTGTGGCACGACACCTCCCGTTCCCGGACAATTCGTTCGATGTCGTTTGCACTATCGAGGTACTCATCCACATCCCGCCGGATTCGACCGAAGCCGTACTCGACGATATCGTCAGGTGCAGCCGCCAGTTGATCGTCGGATCGGAGTATTTCGCCCCGACCCGCACAGAATTCCTGTATCGCGGGCAGCGGGGGATAGCGTGGAAGGATAACTTCGCCGCGCTGTATGAGGCGGGGCGTGACGTGGAGGAAGTGGACGCCCAGGTCATCGAGTACGTGGGGGAGGAACCCAACACCGACGGTGACCGATTCCGCTCAGTGTTTCGTCTCGAGACAGACGATTGAAGGGGCCTGGATTGCTGGGATATGCGCCCTGTCCGAACCCACACGACTTTTTCTGCGGAAACGAGCGGATTAAGTAACAACGATAGGACATTCGTAATTTAATTTTTATCAGATTCACAAGGTATATGGTGGCACCTCCGAATGTCAATTCGAGGATTATGGCAGATAGACACGGTCCAATGCGAACAGGGCTTTTTACGGTCGAGATTGACGACGTGGAGGTTTCAGGATGGCAAAGTATCAACCTTCCTGCAACCAGTACGGAGCCAGATGGCGATGAGTGGGGAGAATCCACGCGTCAGGACCTTGAGGCTGAAAGGGGGGTACAACCGGACGACACCGAGCTGCACGACTGGAACGAGGCAGTCCTCGACGACAACGAGGATGAGGGCCTGAAAACGGTTTTGGTGACCCTGCTAAATGAAGAGGGCGAGCCACAGGTCGAGTGGACATTCGAAGATGCCTGGATAACCTACTACCGGCCACCACAGCTCAATGCAGCTGACGACGGCGAAGTCGCAACCGAACGAGTCGTTTTCGCTTACGACTCGATGGAGCAACAGAACGTCTGATTGGTGCCCATGTCAGAGCAAACCGACAACCACGACTATGCGACGCCGGCCGCGGGCACCGAGGACTGGCACGTACCACTCAACGAGAACTTCGAATCTCTAGACGTCGACGTCGAGGTCCGCGACGTGGCCGAAAACCGAGAGGACTACGAACCGGACGAGGGAGCGAAGTTCCTCGAGCTTGACACAGGTATCGTCTACGTCGGCGACGGCGACGAGTGGAATCAGACACTGGCGACGGCCTATTTCGATGAGGACGGCGATTTGGACTGCGGTGAACTCGCCGATTGCATCGAGCCGAAGTCAGAATCGGATGACGACGGGTCTGAACCATCGCCGTCAAGCTTCGGCGTGAACGCCAGATCCGTTCATCAAGGCGCCATCGTTTTCGGGGACTCGACAAGACGGGGAATCTGGTCGGAGTCCGCAAACGAACTTCGCTCACAAATGCCGACCTTTGCCCCTCAGTTCTCGACCGAGGGCGTCACGGTTACCGGCAACAATGTCGACGCGAGTGGCGGGATCAGCGCCGAGGTGTTGAGTTCTTCCTCGATTGACGCTGGAGGCCTCTCGGCAGACGGCGACGAACTCGCTGTGGAACTCGAAGGCGACGAGCCGGAATTGCAAATCGAGCCCTCCACGGTTACGGTCAACGTCGACGACGGAGAAACCATACTAGTGATCGATGCGGACGGGATTACCTCGGACGAGCCATTCTACGCACCAGAGTTTAACACGACGAGCGCCCGGGCGGCCAAAACGTCGATCCAGCCGGTCGACCCCCAGGGGGTACTCGAGGAAGTGGAGTCGATTCCGATACATACGTGGGAGTTCGACGACCGTGACGCCGGCCGCCACATGGGACCGATGGCCGGGGATTTCGCCGAACGGTTTGAGCTCGGCACGCAGGACGATTCCATCGCCACAGTTGACGCGGACGGAGTGGCGTTCGCTGCTATCCAGGGACTGGCGACACGGCTTCGCCGGGAGAACGAGTCGTTGCGCGAGGAGTTGGCACAAACCACCGCGCAATTGCAGCATCTCTCCGAACGCCACGATCGGTTAGAAGACCAGATCGACCGACTCGCATCGAATACTTCCGAGCCGGGACGTGCTGATGAACACGGACGACCCGCGGATGAGTAACCCTTGGCGATCATCAACGGATACCCCAACGGGGAGGCCCGAGGAATCTGGGATGCGGCCATCACGCCGTGTGTTCCTCGGGGGGCTTACGGCGACTGGGGTCCTCGCGAGTTCGATGCCGGTCGCTGCAGACGACGAATCAGAGGATGTCGAGTCGTTCGGATTTGGCGAAGGCGCCTACGGTGAGGACGGATTCGGTGGAACCTCAGCGGTCGAATCAGACCTGACGGTCCAACTGGACGGTCCGGAATCGACGATCGTAAACCAAGAAACCGCCTTCGAGGTGACGTTTCAGAACGATGGAGATGACACCCCGGAAGATGTTCAATTGGCATTCACTTTCGATCGGGGGGACGATATCGCCGTATCCGATGTCGATGTCGAATACCGCGTTGCGGGCGATGAGAAGTGGGAAACGCTCGAATTATCCGACAGTACTGACGGGCTAACGGGCGCGTATCCGGATGACGGCTTTCCATTTCCCGCCGAGGAAAAACGGACCGTAGAACTTCGCATCGTGTTTTGGGAATCCGACGCATTCTCGATTTTGGTCTCCGTGAAGGGGGTCGATGAGGAGGATCACTACGCCGACACGGGCCGTACCGTTGACGTCGGACCAACACCGGAAGATATCGAATTGCAGATCGATATTAAACCGGGAGAAGACGACGATGGGCCCCCACCAATCAACCCGAACTCTCGTGGAAGGACGCCAATTGCTATCCTGACCACGGATGAATTCGATCCAATCGAGCGATTGGACGTCGACTCACTGCGATTCGGCCCCCCGCGAGTCATCGAAGAAGGAGACGGGGGTGAAGCTGAACAGTACACGGAGGAGGACGTCGATGGCGATGGAGAACCGGATCTGAAAGTCCACTTCGATTCCGAGGCGACTGGCTTCGATGAAGACGATGAATACGGGAAAGTGGTAGGACAAACACACAACGGAACGCCGGCGGCCGGTAAGGCCGAGATTCGTATTGTTGGAAACGGTGGCGGAAGCGGAGATCGCGGGGGTGGCCGCGGGAACAACTGATCTGCAGTCACGTGCGAGATACGCGGTTGTATTCATCAACAAAAATCTGTCAAACTGTTACTGGTTCCAAGCGATATTTTAGAGCTTGCGTAATGGCATGTCTCAACTTCTTCCAGCAATAATACCTCAAGTTGACAGGTCTTGGTCTCAATCTGTGACATTCTCAATATCTAATTGCAACAGGTACGGGCTGTCTGTATCATATCAAATATTATTGAAATAGAATCAGATACTCGAATTGGCTAATTCCTGACGAGCTCATGCAGGTTCATTGGCCCATTTGCCACACATTCTTGCCACAAAGTCGCTAATGTACTCGCCCCACTGTATTCATCACCGATTACCCACCAGGATACTGATAAGTATCTCTTCCTTACGATATTGGTGGCTCTGGTCATTCACGCATTCGTTCACTGAGGACAAATATACAGTTCCCAGCCCTTGAGCAAGGACAAGCATTTATTCAGGTCCCGGTATAACACGAGTGTATGTCGAGTTCGGATACTAGTGAGGAGGAGGGCCCGTCCAAAACCAACATCAACATCCGATTGACTGAGGCATTGCTTGAGGACATTGATGCCACGTGGGTTGACGAAGGGTACCACAGCCGAAGTGAGTTCATCCGCGAAGCGCTGCGAGACGCAGTTCGACATCCAGAACTCACGCGTCAGAGCTGGAAGGAAATCGCCGCGGTAGAACACGCCCGCCGAACAGGTGAGAGCGAGTCTTTCTCGCGCGAGGAGATCCTCGGGAACGATGGCTGAAGACGACTGGACGTGGCAATTCCGGACTCCAGCAAAGCGGGCCTATGACAAGCTTGAGCCCACCGCTCAGGATCGAATTACAGACAAACTTGAAGAGAATGTAACTGATCAATGGCGGGAGCCAGATGATTACCTTGAACCCTTGACTGGTACACCGCATTCGAAACTTCGGATTGGCCAGTTCCGACTCGGGGGTGACTGTAATCACTCGGACAAAATTCTCGACATTTACACCATAGAGAAGCGGAGTGGTGCGTACAAGCCAGGCGACGATTACCGACGAATGACGTTAAGACCCCCTCATTCGATGCAACATTTCACCTCCACCGATCCTACTAGTAGATTCTCCCCCGGTAGTGTTCCGGGCGTTACATCTCCATTTAGAAGGAAACATTTCCAATCATTATTCACAGATATGTTTGTCAGCGAAGCGTCGACATCGGAAAATGGATGATCGAGGATAGACGTCCATTCAACTTGTTGCAGACGTGATCAACCATTGGTGAGAACCAAGTGCCTCCGCCGTCGTATTGGGGCCCCTGTCCTCGTGACTTGGACGGGTAGTAATTGGGGAATCGACAGAAAACCTAAATGATGAATTCCAACTGAATTCACATGAGTCGAACATCGATACCGATTGATGCGGACACGAAAGAACGGTTAGATCGGTTGAAGAGAGATGACGAGACGCGGGATGGATTTTTCGATCGGATCATCACCCACGAACAGTCAATTGAAGCCGGGGCGTGGTACGATGAGGAAGCAGACTGAGCAAAGGAATTCATCCGCAAGTCACGGAAGAAATGGCGGCGACATTTCTGCACAGCTCGACCATTATCGAATATTTAAGTGGTAATCGAACCGTTATTGAGCATCACGACGAACGGCGTCCGTGGTGGACTTCGACCATCTGCGTCTTTGAGATGTTGAATGGACCGGCACGTTCGCCAAACTTCGATCCCGTGAAAGAACGGTAACGATTTGGTGGGGTAAAGGCGCTTGAGATTAACGAACAACTCGCGCTTGAAGCATCACGATTACAACACGTATCGTTTCGAGATTGAAGCGAGCTTCCCCACCGCGCCGAGATGATTGCTGCCACTGCACGCTCGACTGGCGACGAGTACGTTGTGGCTGACAGTGATTTCGAAGCCGCTCCGCTGGAGGAGGTGATAGACGTCACAAATCTCCATCCGGAAAAATGGGAGTTTGGGGAATCAGAAACCTTGGAGGCATGATGAACACCCCTCTGGTTTCCAATCCGTCAACGTTGTATATCACCACTTTCACCGATCCTACTAGTAGATCTTCTCCGAGTAGTATTCTGAGAGTGACATTATCGATGCAAGTGACATCCTCTCCGCCGTAAACGGCGGAGCTTCCCACAAGCGAAGGCTTGCTGGTTTGGGAGAGTTACGGTGTACCATCCCCGAGGGAATGCAGGCAGTGCCACGCTATCGTTAGCCCTATCAACCGTCGAGAGACGAGTATCCAGGAGAATCTTGTGCTTCCTGCACCCCGCCCGTCATATGGAAGGGGTGGCTTCCACGACGACGGGGCGAATCCCGATAGTGTCTCATGAGGGAAGGACGGTAGACCACCCCCAGTTAGCATCCAGCACGCCGTAAAGCCGCTTAACACTACGTGCTGGCGCTGTATCCCCCCGTTGAAGCCCGAGCTATTAGCGTCCTACTCCACTTGGGCAAAAGACGTCAGTTGTGTTTTGCAAGACCTACCGTCTGAATCGCTCATGTAATCTGAAGTATTCTTCATGAGAGTCACTTGACTCGTGTGATATAGGGGTGTACATATCAGCGGTTTCTTTCCGACTATTTGAGAGAACGAAAGTGAGTGATGAAATGGAGTCCGCGGGAAACCAGTGGATCCTGTTATCGATTTATATTGCTATGAATTCTGAAATGAATATGCGATCCTCTATGCAGCAAGGTGGTGCTTGGTGGTTTGATCTGAAGTAAATCGGGACAAGTCGGTATCATACTGAGTTCGTTCGCTGGCGAGTGGAGATTCGGAGCGCGATAATCACACGTCGACGGCACACTTTGCATCGGCAAGGACTGTCTGTGGGTTGAGAGGCTCTCCGGTGTTCCCGCTTTGGATCGCAGTTTCCACGAGAGCCATCGACTGAAGGTTGTCCTGTACGTTCGTCGCCATCGCGTCGGCACCGTCGAGCCAGTGGACGAACTGCTCGATCAGCCACTCGTGAGCCCAGAATTTCTGGGTGTCCATGGCAATCGAGTCGCCCTGCCCTTCCCCGGCTGTATCGATCTCGAAGCCGTGGCGTTCGAGTTCGTGCTCGGAGAGGACGAGCGTTGCGTCGCGACATTCCGCGCGGATGTACTCGTCGCCCCAGCAGTTGAGCGCGCTCGCGTTAGTGAGCGCACCTTCATACGTCACTCGGGTGCCATTGTCGAAATGCATGGTCACCAGCGCTTGGCCGTCGTCGGCGAATGCGCCCCACGCGGGGAGCCAGCTCTCTGCATAGAGCCGATCGCAGGTCCCGCCGGCCATGTCGGCGAGCAAGTCGAGGTGATGAACAGCGCCGTCAACAAGTAGGGGATGTTCCATTTCGTGGCGGAAGGTGCCTCCTCCCCACGCACCGTGTTCGCGGTAGCTACAAAGCAGTCGACCGACGACGTAGTCGACCGGCCCCGAGTCAGGAGAACGAATTCGTCGTCGGAGTGTCGTGATATCATCACGAAATCGATGGCTCATCGTCACACCCATCTTCAATCCGGCCGCTTCGACCTTCTCCGCGATGCGAACGGAGGCTTCGAGGCTATCCGCGATTGGTTTTTCCGAGAGAATGTGCAGGTCATGTGTGACGGCGGCGTCCACAATGTCCTCGTGAAATTCGGGCGGAACAACAACCGTACAGCAATCCGCATCAAGTTCTGAGAACGCCTCGCTGGCATCAGTAAAGCACTCCTCCTCATCAAGTCCGAGGTGGTGACGTGTCTTAAAGAGGGCGTCCGGATTCACGTCAACGGCGCCGACGACCTCAAGATTGCCTGCCTCCACGTGGGGCGGGAGAAAGGTTTCACACCAACGTTGTCCCATCCCACCGGTCCCGACCTGGACCAACCGATACGGACGTTTCATAGCTGCATGTTACGAAATCATTGAAAAAGCGTTCCGGTTAATAACCCGATTGTTTCCATCGTAATCTGACAAATTCTGAAACGTAGGCTGCAGACCTCCTGTGCTTCTCGCAGTGAGTTCTTCCCAAGGTATCAACAACGAAGGTCACTGCAGCCACTGTCGGACTTTGCGAGCGTTCGAAAGTCTAGTACATAGATGATACTATATAACATCGGATTTGATGTATTCACCCGCTGTAGTTGTCAATTCGAATTTATCAAAACACAAGTATGAACCTCTGATACTGACGCATGCAACGGATACACACATCAACGGTTTCCTTTCAACGGGGCTAATAAGGGTCATATTGGGCAAACGGCTCCACCTGTAAGCCCAGATACAAATGACAATAAATATTCCAAATTCATTTGGTATTAAACTTGTAGGGATATATTTAACAGTCGACAACCGTTGACTTCACGCTATGTCGGATGATGGATCAAAACCCACCCGGGATTGCCCAGACGGAAACGACCTAGATGACGTGGCGAACACCCCAGAACCGGGCGATTTCGAGACCCTCGCCGAAGCGGCTCTCGCTCAGATCGACGGCACCATCGACGTCCCGAGCCTCCAGGCCGAAGTGGAGGTCCTCCGGGACGAGTGGGGAGTGCCCCACATCTATGCCGAGAACCGACAGGACCTCTTTTTCGCGCAGGGCTTCGTCCAGGCCCAGGACCGCCTCTGGCAGATGGACATGTGGCGGCGGGTTCACGAGGGGAGGCTGGCCGAGATCCTCGGCCCCGAGGGCCTCGAACACGACCGTCTGGCGCGTCTCATCCGATTCCGGGGCCCGTGGGAGGAGGAGTGGGAGGTCTACCATCCCGACGGCAAGGCGATCTTCCAGGCGTTCGCCGACGGAGTGAACGCCTATATCGACCACATTGGCGACGATCTCCCCGTGGAGTACGAGCTCACAGGCCTGGAACCCCTTCGGTGGACCCCCGAGGCGTCGGTGGGCCGACTGGCCACGGCCCTGCCGCTGGGCCAGGCCCGGGCCGAGCTAGAGCTGGCCCAAGAAGTGGCGGAGCACGGTGTCGAGGAGGTGGACGAACGGCTCCGGGAGCAACACGAGACCTGGGTGGACCTCGAAGTCCCCGAGGGGCTCGATGTGAACCTCGTCTCGGATGAAGCGATCGAAGCGGTCACCTACTTCGACGGCGGCTTCCCTCGGCCTCCACTTCTCCCTGAGTACGAAGAATGGGAGGACGCCGTGAACTGGCTCGACGTCGAGGCCCCGGGCGGCGAACCGGGGAGCAACAACTGGGTGGTGAGCGGGGAGCTCACCGAAAGCGGGGAGGTGCTCCTGGCCAATGATCCGCACCGTGGGGTGACGAATCCCTCTCTCCGTTATCTCGTGCACCTCGAGGCACCGGACTACAGCGTCATCGGGGCGACCGAGCCGGCCTTTCCCGGCGTGGCCATCGGCCACAACGGCGACGTCGGCTGGGGCCTCACCATCGCAGGTACGGACCAAGCGGACGTCTTTGTGGAGGAGCTGAACCCCGACGACCTGGACCAAGCCCGCTGGGAGGACGAGTGGTATCCATTAGAAACGGTGGTCGATACCATCCCAGTCCGCGGGGAGGAACTCCGGGTCGTGGAGCACAAGTTCAGCCGGCACGGGCCGATCTTCCACGTCGACTCGACGAATCACCTGGCGTACGCCTTCCGCTCCACGTCTAATGAGCCCGGGAGCGCGGGCTATCTGGGCGCGCTCCGCCTCGCCGAAGTAGATAACTGCCAGGAGTTCATTGACGCGCTCGCATTCTACTACGCGCCCTCCGAGAACATGATCTGCGGGGACGCCGACGGGAACATCTCCTGGCTGGCGGCGGCCCTCACCCCCAACCGGGAGGGAGGATGGCACGGTCGCCTTCCCGTGCCGGGAACCGGCGAGTACCGCTGGGACGGATTCCGCCCGCACGCAGAGCTCCCCCAGGAGTTCAATCCTGAGCGTGGCTGGCTCGGCACGGCGAATCACGACGTCCAGCCGGAGGGGTACTATCCGCCGATTATGTTCCGGAGCGGTCCGTTCTCCCGATGGGAGCGGCTGCAGGAGATCTTCGCCGACGCGGAGGACCTCACGGTCGAAGACTACGAACGGATGCTCCATGACACCGTCCATCCGTGGTTCGACGATGACCGGCCCCTGTTCAAGGGTTGGAGCGCCGACGACTCGGAGGTGGAGTGGGCCCGAGAGCGGGTCCTCGAGTGGGACGGCACCTATGACCGGGACCTCGCTGCGCCGGCCATCCATAACACCTGGTGCGAGGAGCTCGACGAGGAGGCACGGAATCCGGACGTTGTCGAGGAACGCCGGCTCGAGTTCACCCGGGAGGCCCTCTCGAGGACGGTGGAGAGTCTTCGGGAGCGGTTGGGCCACGACCGGAGCGAGTGGCGCTGGGGTCGGATCAACCGGAGCGATTTTCCCCACTGGCTTGTGGAAGCCTACGACCTACCGTCGGTGGAGCGCTCGGGAGGGGGCGGTACTATCGCGGCACAGGGGGCGACGTTCCGGCAGATAATCGACTTCGAGGAACTGGATCGCTCCCGTGTGACGAACACGCCGGGCCAGTCCATGCAACCAGAGAGCCCGTTTTACGACGACCTCCTCTCACTTTGGGCAGACGAGGAGTTCTTTCCGCTCAACTACAGTCGTGAGGCAGTAGAAGCGAAGGCGACCCATGAGCTCACGTTGACTCCAAAACCATGAACCAACCGCTCTCACCGGTTCGCTGGAGCCAAGACGAGCGGGCCGTGGAGCTCCTCGACCAGACCCTGCTGCCCCCGGCCGAGCGGTTGCTTCGCCTCGAGACCGTCGAGGTGGCCTAGGGCATCCGCTCTCTCCTGCTCCGGGCTGTCCTCGCTTTCGGGATCACCGGTTCCCTGGGACTAGCACATAAACGATCACGGATCGAGTGACTTGTCGCACGCTCGCTGTCTCCGCATAATGACTTCATTCCCTTCTGCCCCGCCGATCCGACGGCGATGGGACTGCGGATCGTTTGATACCGATCGGTACCCTTGGGCGTCGTCGCCACCGGTTGTCTGTCGATTTGCTCCGGGAGGCTTGCTTGGATTCCACCATCCCAACGCTATTGACAAGCCTCGAACCAGCAACAAACATCGTCTATGGAACACGTTACTGATGACGCCAAAAGCGGTGCCGAACTCTACCGACTCGTCAATGATCCCCGGCCGGCGGACAATATCTACGGAGAGCAACCGTACGGGTCAGCCGACGGTCGATACGTCACGATCCGCTATTACGATACAGGCGCTCACGACGGAAGCCTCGCCGTGCTCGATCTCGAAACCGGCGAAGAAACCGTCATCCTGGATCATCAACCACGATTTCCGGCATTTCACGCCTGGGGGGAGTACCTCTATTACCAAGAAGTACGCGAGGGGCAGGTCCACCTCGAACGTGCGTCGTTCGCCGAAGGTGAACCGGAGCACATCCACAAGCTGCCGGAACTCTCGTGTCAGTATAGTTACGGGACCGTCTCGCCGGATCACCGCCATTATGTTGTCACTACCCGCGAGGAGGAACCCCCACGAATAATCCACGTTGACCTGGAGACCGGCGCGTGGCGTACCCTCGCCGAGCGGACGGATCGGCTGTTCAAACACGAGCAGTTCGCGCTTGATGACAGCAACCGAGTCCTCATTCAGGCCAACGTGCTCCCGAACGTTGAGGCGGTACACCTGGGTGTAATCGATGTCGAACGCGATCAGCCGACCCTGGAATGGCTGGCGGCGGACCAACCGCATACCCCGCGCCCGACCGGCCACGAGGCCTGGGTCGGGGAGACCGATGGGGTGCTGTTCTCGACGGGGATGGACGATGCCGTCCCGACCAATCTCTGGACGGCAGGGGTCGGGGATAAGACGGCAGAGCCAGTCGTCGAAACGGATCGACATTATGGCCACGTGAGCGTCTCGCGGTGTGGCAAGTACTGGATCGGTGACGTCCCATCCATCGATGGGGTCCCGATCGACGTGGGGTCGGTCACGAATGGGACACATCGCCAGCTCGTCACGAGCGAGACCGTCCACGACAGCGAGCAAACCTCACATGCCCACCCGTACCTGACGGCTGATAATCGCTGGCTGATCTTTACGTCCACACGTGCTGGGCATCCCCAGGTTTACGGCGCTAAATTGCCCGACGATTTCCTCACAGGCCTTTGAACAATTATCTCGATACGGAGTTAGGTGAAACATCTGCCCCCTGCTTGTTAGACCGACTGTTCCACTATGTGACAAGATATATTTGCTTACCTGAAATAGCCAGCTCATTGCCGATGCGCAACGTACCAATTTATCTCACGAGAATAAGCCGGAATCAGCCGCAATCAAGGACTGTGAACCGAACGTGATTGTTTCAACCAGGAGAGATTTCGATAGCGCCGTGCTGGATGCGCCGCGCAGCGTTCACTTCACCGAAGCACACACAGGAGTAATTCAGGCCCTGCAATTCGGACAGATCGTTCAAATTTTCATCAGATAACGCTTTGTACCCGTACCCTATGATTAAAGTTGTAAATTATGGCTGCTACCGCTGATCCCACAGATGTACGTATAGCGACAAAGTCCGAAGAAGACAGCGTTCTGGCTGTTCTCACCCTGGCATTTAGCGCAGACCCCGGTGTACGGTGGTATTTCACCGCACCGCCACAGTTTTACACCTATTTCCCGGAGTTTTCCAGGGCGTACGGTGGGAAAGCGTTCGATCACAAGGCTGCGTATTACGTAGGTGACTATGCGGGAGCTGCGCTCTGGTTGCCGCCCGATGTAGAACCTGATAACGATGAAATCGTGAGTGTGATGCAGGATGCGTTATCGGAGGAGAAGCTTGCATTGGTGGGCGAGTTCATCGAGCGAGTCGAGAAGAGTCATCCCACCGAACCATACTGGGAATTGACGGTATTGGGGGTCGAACCCGCCCAACAAGGGGAGGGATACGGAAAACTCCTGATTGACCCGGTGCTGGCAGAGTGCGACCGGGAGGAGACGCCCGCATTTCTCATTTCAAGCAATGTTCAGAATCTCTCGTTTTATATCCGGCACGGATTCGAAATCGTTGATACGATTCAACTTCCAACAATGCCACCGTTTTTTCCAATGCGCAGAGAGCCACAGAGATAAATCACTCCAACCGATCTGTATCGTGTTGGGTACGCCTCTGAATTCATCAACGGGTTATTGTCAAGCGACGGTATGGTTGGGTAATTTCGCGTTTAATATGTTCCCTGGGTGGACCGATCCAGCGAACTCCAGTCGAATCGGTTACCCGTGCAATATTCGCACCCTATACTGATCACCGCCCGAAATTCCCATCCGAGAAGGGTCGAGCCCCGGGCGATGAATGTAGACCCACAATTCATCAAATCAGCTGGATCAACATCGATCGGTAAGACAGTTGCTTCGCTCTGCGAAGGGATGAGTGATATACTATCTCACACAGAAGAAATTTCCCTGATACGTGACATCCAATTATATGGACCAGTCCTTCTCGCTACAGAAAATCCTCTCCGGGATAGGAGTTACGGAGTTATTTGTCTAGCTGGATGTGGTCAGTTCACCGGCACACGAACTGAACTGGCCGCTGTACAAGCATTCAATCCGTATTATGGGACCGAGCGTATTGACATCCGGATCGAGCAAGCTGACGAGATCGTTGTAGAGGAAACATTGTCGGTTGTTCAAGGAAACAGTCCCGAAACTGTTGCATGTTTCTGGGAGCGAGACGGTGACAATCCGATTATCGCGATTCGTCTTGCTGACGGGAGTGACTGGTACCGACTGAATCTCGCCGACGCGGACGATGAGACAGTCCTAGTCTAGGCCATCGTTCGACCTGAGACCGGCGTGAGCTTCATTATTGTCGGTGAGGACGATGACTACTTCGTGGATGTGTGTGCTTAGGAATAGTGGTTAAAAGGATTTTGAGGAGCCCGGAAGTCATTGCGAGACTGAACTTTCTGTCGCGATCGATGCCTAGATCGACTGTTGCTACCCATTGATCGCAGATTAGTCCAGGGGCCACTGAATGTTGAAGTTGGGCCGTGTATTCATTAACCACAATTTGTCAGACTGATACTGGTTCCAACCAGTGTTATAATATTCATGTTCTGGCTGTCGCAGAGTGGGCGGAAATCCAGCCATTCTGCGGTCAATGGAGATCACGCGGCCGGGGCAGCCCGGGCCGGTTCCTCAGGACGTGATGACCATGTCACGCTACGCCGGCACCGACGCGCACAACGCCGATCTTCACGTACCGATCCTCAGTGAAGACGGAGAGGAAGTCGGTCACTCCTTCGTCGGGAACGAAGCAGTCGCCTTCGGGAAATTGACCGACCGTCTCAATCCGGACGATCACGATGGTAACGAAACTGGTACATAGCCTACCCCGCCGGTGAGCACCGCTTCGGGGGACATTATTGTCCGGATCGGTCATCCGACGAAACTCAGCCACGTGATGGATCAAGACTACAAAGACGATGGTCGGGACAGCTGGCATCTGGCCGATCTGTTGTGCGGCGTCGGTTTCCGCCGGCACCCCACCCGAATTCCAACGTGTTCCTTGCCGGGATGTGCCCCGTCTACGCGAGGACCTCGGGCAACAGACCGGTCATGTGGCACGTCGTATCAAGCGGTACGGATTAGGGCCACCGATCGAAGACCCGTCGCGCGAGCATACCCAAGCCTTGCTCAAAGACGCCGAGTTCGGCGATGACCGTAACTTGATCTCCGCCGGGACGCTGGGAGTAGTGCGAACTGTGCGAGCGGCAAAGCCTCACTTCGAAGCTAAGCTCGTTCGTCGAGCCTTGGAAGTGATTACTGCTTTACATTTGTGGACCATCAACAGGATACATCCCGCCTAACTATTCGCTCGAGACCCCAACGGGCTTCGATGGCTCGAGTGCAAGTCGCCACCCTGGACTGGTTGGCAGTTAGCTTGCTCGTGATCGGGGCGCTTAATTGGGCTGTGATCGGGGTCCTTGAACTCAACGCGCTGGAAGCGGGCATCGACATGATTTTTCAGGCGGGGCCGGCTGAGGTTGTCACTCGCACGATATACGTCCTGATCGGCGCGGCGGGTTTGTACGTCTTCTATCCACTGTATCGGATCAGGCGCCGACGATCGACAGAGGCAACGGCGGTCAGTACCGAATAAGATCTGCGCAATCGATGTTAGCTCCCGACTGCCTGAGTCGTCGAGATTAACCAGACCCACAGCCGGCCGCGGAGTCCAATTGGAGACCTCAGTACGTTGGGTTGCGGAGTTAGATTCACCCTATGGGTCGGTCACGACGAGCGCCTGTTTGTAGGAAACCCTAAAACTATCGAGCCCGAACTCCTCCACAGATGAAACGCCCGGGAAACGTCATCGTCACCGCGAACCTTCTCCCGGGTATCGCGATTATCATATCACCCGTCGAACGTACGACAACTGATTTGTCATGTCATCGGACGTAACGCCGCTCAAGGATCCCGATCGGACGAAAGTACACGACGCAGGGGAGACGGTGCTGAGTGTAAGGGGACTCACGCGTCGATACGGGGAGCAAACCGGCATCGAAAACGTCTCGGTCGATGTCAAGGCTGGCGAATTTCTCACGCTCCTCGGGCCGAGCGGATGCGGAAAGACGACCACGTTGCGATTGATCGCCGGGCTCGAACGTCCGCAGGCTGGAGAGATCACCCTCGACGGGACAGTCTTGGCGAACGAGACCACCTTTGTCCCAGCCGAAGAGCGAGCAATCGGGATCGTCTTCCAAGATTTCGCCCTCTTTCCACACCTCAGCGTGGCCGAAAACATTGCCTTTGGCCTCCAAGATCACTCGACCACAGAGCGTGAGGAACGCGTCGATGAGATGCTGACACTGATCGGGTTACGTGATCACCGGGATCACAAGCCGGAAGCGCTTTCGGGTGGCGAACAGCAACGCGTGGCACTCGCCCGATCCCTCGCACCGGAACCTCGAATGCTCCTGTTGGACGAACCTTTCTCAAATCTCGACGTGGATCTACGGGTCCGTATGCGTGAGGAGGTTCGCCGGATCGTCAAACAGGCGGGTGTAACCACCATCTCCGTTACACACGATCAAGAAGAGGCACTATCAATCAGCGACAGAGTGGCCATTATCAATGAGGGAACGATCGAGCAGATCGGGCATCCAGAGACCGTGTTCCAGCACCCGACCTCTCGATTCGTCGCCGGATTTCTCGGGCACGCGAGTTTTCTGTCGGGTGATGTCGAGGGCGATATTATCGAAACGGGTGTTGGCCGGCTCGGACGCGACCAAATCCACGGCCTTTCCACTGAGTACGATGACACCGCCATCGACGTACTCGTGCGTCCTGACGACTTGATCGCCCGGCCGGTCGACGGTCACGGAGAGGAAAACGGGATCGTCACGTATCGACGGTATCTCGGACCGAACGTCCTCTACCGGGTGGAACTCGAGAATGGAGACGTGCTCGAGTGCATGCATAATCACACGGACCACATCTCGTTGGATCAACCGGTGGCTGTGGAGATCCCCGCAACCCACCAGTTCGCGTGGTTTCCAAAATCCGATACGCTGGCTGGGGCGAATGACGACGGGTGAATGGCTCTGGTCGATGTTACCGCCATACTACGGGGTGTCACCCTTGTCGATCGGACCTGTCGGACGTGAGTATCAGTGACCATTCCTGAGGAACGGATCGACGAGTTGGAGCGGCTTGCGGCGGCGGCCATGTCGGGAGACGAACCGGAACTCGCCCGGGAGTACGTCCGACTGGCTCGACGTATCGCTGAACGGCACCGGATTCGCTTTCCACGACATTTTGAGAGGTTCAGCTGCGATGTATGTGACCGTTATCTACGACCAGGGCGGAATGCCAGAGTACGGTTGCAAGACGGACACGTGGTAATCACGTGTGACTGTGGTCACGTCGCAAGATACCCCTACGACTAACTTACGATCGGCCCGGGACCAGCATTCGAGGGAGAGACACGCTTCAACACGTCACCGCCGGAATGTACCTGATCCGGTGGGTCTGTCCGAAATAGGTAAGCTAACAATCGCGTGGACGGAGGATACAGGCGAACCGATGAGCGAACGCGAAGACGCCGCCGACGTGCAAGAACTCGACGTGACCGTGTGGGTCGGAAAACGGGGCATCGAGGCAGTGACCGATGAGCTCGAAGAGCAGCTCGACAACGAAGCGGCAGTGAAAGTCAAATTTCTCCGCTCTTCACGGGCGCGAGCGGACACCGAGTCGCTCGCCGAAGAGCTGGCTGCGGCGGTGGGTGGCACGGTCGCCGGTGTACGAGGACATACGGCAGTGATCCGCACATGACCGAACTCGCACAGTGGACCGAAGGGATGGGAGGAATGGCCGAAAGTGCCATTCTGTTCGTGCTGACATTCCTCGTCCTGTACGCCGTCGGCCGAGTCGTGGTCATCCCGCTCATCGAACAACTGATCGAACAACGAGGCCTCGACAGGCACGCCAGACAGCCCATCCTGAAACTGTCGAGATTTCTCATCGTCTTTGTCGCCATCTCGATCGCGTTCGGGCTCGCGGGACTCGGTAACCTGCTGATTGCGTTCGCGGGTGTCGCGGCGGCCGGGACGTTGGCGGTAGGTCTCGCGATGCAGAACGTGATTCGAAACGTCGTCGCGGGCGTGCTTATTTATGTCGACAAACCGTTCCGGGTGGGAGACTGGATCGAATGGAACGACCACGTCGGGACAGTCGAGGACATTCGCCTGCGCACGACACGGGTGCGGACGTTCGACAACGAACGCCTGACCGTGCCGAACGCGGAGCTGACCGACAATGTGGTCAAAAACCCGGTGGCGAACGAGCGAATCAGACAGCGCTTCACGGTCGGCGTGGGGTTCGAAGACGATGTCACGGAGGCGATGGGCCACATGGTCGATGTGGCCGAGGAACACCCAGAGATTCTGGAGGACCCCGAGCCGTCCGTTCGACTCACCGATCTCGGGGATTCGGCCGTGCTGTTGCAGGCGAGATTCTGGATTGCCGATCCGACTCGCACCGATTTCATCCGCATCCGGGGGGAATACGGGACAGACGTCAAAGCACGCCTGGAGGCTGCAGGCATCGATATCCCCTTCCCCATCCGCACACTCGACGGACAAATCGCTATCGATGGGCTCGAGGACGCCATCGGAGCTAGTGGCAGCGACTGATGGGCCAATATTACGTCACAGGTAAAGAAACCAAGCGCGCTCCGATAGTGTACCGCGAATACTCTACACCGACAAGTCGTGGGTGGGAATGCGAAGAACAGTCTGACACGAGGAAATCGCCCTGCAAGGAGGAGGTCGAAGGTGTCGCAGACACAGCATTCACTGGGTATGGGCTGGGTGTCCCACGCACAGCGGGCGGGCAACCGACGCCGTACAACGCGCTGGACGTCAGGCTCGACTGCGGCTCACGCCCAAGCGGTCAACTGCTCTACCGTGGACCAATCAGTCGACACCCTGAGCCCTCCAAAACAGCGGACTGACGACCCCGATCGGTCATTGATCGGCTGGTTTGTTCAAACGGTCCAACTGCCCTCACAGTTCCCGGACGCCGATCCCGTGGAAGTCGCTCTCGAGGGGGTCCACATCGTCTGGTTGCCAAACGCCGTCGTTCAACCCAGGTGCGTTGTCGATTCGCTCCCGGTCTTCGACGGACAGCACCGCAACACCGGGATTTTCGCCGACAGAGACACCGCCTGCAGACTTCGGATTGAGCCCCCGAAGCGTTGCGAACATGTACTCCCCGTCTGGGGATGCTGCGAGAATGTCCGCTTTGTCGCCGGGATTGCCGGGTGCGTCATCCCGCGACTCATATGGTGGATCGTATGGCGCGTCGTCGAGCATCGGCGCCGGTCCGATCTCCGGAATCTCGGCCAAAACGTGATCCCGATACGGATCGATGACTTCTCCGTCATTGCTTACCCGGTTGACCTGCCAGAGTTCCGAGCCGTCCGGCGTCAACCAGATGCCGTGAGCGCCTGCCCCCGAGGAATACCGCTCCTCGCCGCGCCTTGCGAGTGGTTCGTGTTCCTCCGTACTGAAGGTATACCAAACGGAATCGTCGAACAGCCCACCCCCTCCATTCAGGAAGATCCGGTCAAGCTCGGGATGGGTGATCGTTCCACAGTTGGTTCGGATCCGATCTGGATCAAACGTTGCCTCCACCTCGTTGTCGTTGACATCGAGGACGAACAGTCCAGCGCCATCAAAACCCGGCCCGAGCGTCACGTACGCGTACTGTCCGTCCGTGGTATAGTCGTGGCAGACGGGCGTGTAGCTGGGATAACCCTCGGTGCCGTCGAGCAGATCTGCGACCTCGATCGATGTCTCCACGGAGAATGCCTCGTTCTCCAAATCGGCGTTGACGACGTGAATCTGGTCGTTCGCCATGTCGTCGATGTGGATCGTGCTATCGTCGGGCGTGATCCCCGCGAAGTGGGCAGTCCCGACGTCCTGATCGACGTCTCCTCCTTCCTCGATGGTCGCGACTACCTCCCGGTCGTCGGCACGGACCACCGACACGGCCGACCCAGCAGTAGACGCGATGAACGCGTACTCGCCGTCCGAACTAAATACGATCATGTGGGGAACATCCGGCAGGTCTTCGATCATATCCCGGTTACGGAATCGGCGCCCGTTGAATTCTCCGAGGATATGCGCCGTGTTTGTTCCCTGATCGAGCGCCCAGACCTCGTACGCATCCCGCCGTCCCAGGAACGATAGGTCCTCCCGCTGCGCGGTTGCGGTCCCACTCGTCGCACCGGCCGCGACGAGCCCCCCACTCGCCGCCATTACCTTACGTCGCGTCGTGCGAAACATGACATTGACACCGATGGATTGGAACGCGAATAGCAATACTACAGCGGGTGAACTTGCCGATATCTAGGATTTCGAAAATTTGGTGCGCCCCTGCGCTCAGTTGGTATTGGTCATCGACGTCACGATGACTCCAGCGTGAGTTCCCCGCGATACTCGTCAAAACCGGTGGCTCTCCGTTCAAAACTCGGTAAGATATAGACGGACATCCGGCGTTGCCCGGCGTTCGGATCCGGATCGACCCAGTCACCTCCTCCACCCCGCGACCCTGCGAGCGATAGCTGTCCGACGATCCGCTGCTCGCTTCCGCGCCTGGCGGATTGTCGCCGGCTAACCGCGGCTACACGTCCCTGCGGACGCTCACCGCGGACCGCTAGCCCCGCAGGACGAGGCTTCCATGTTGGCTTCCGGGGTCCGGATCCGTCTGTCCGGACGCCATCGGGATTCGGTCCCCGCTAAAGACCATACCACGGGTTACAAGCAGGGCCTAGCTGCCCGACCTAGTCCAAGTGGAATTTCGGTCCGCGGCTTTAAGGTGATTTCGACTGCGCGCACGTCGCAACGCAAGGCCCACATAGATCGATGGGTAACCGGTTGCGCATGGGTCTCGGATCAACTGCGCAGAAATTACAGGCGATGGCCGAACGAGCAGAGCAACTGTACGCGCAGGTAATGGAGCTTCGCGATCAGATCGCGGATTTGCGGGAGACGGTGGAAGATACGGGGAGAGACGTCGACGAACTCATGCTCCGGAGCGAAAAACAATGGGCGCTCCTTCAGGCGATTGCGGACGAACAAGGCATCGATGTCGACAGCGTACTCACCGAAGCGGCTATCGAGGAAATCGAGCCGCCAGCCGGGGAAGCGACATCCGAAGCGGAAGAAGAAGGGGACGCCTGATCGGATCGAGCCGCCCCGTCATGGGGAAGCCTCGGGTGAGCGCACACTGGACGGGCTTCAAATCAATAACTCGATGCGGCCGACGACGAAGGCGACGACGGCAACGAACATGCCGAGCTTGATCAATCGCTGGCCCGCACCCGGGTCTCGGAAACTCCGGACAACGCCGAAAAGCATCGAGAGGATCGCGGGGGCCACGGCGACCAGATACCAGATGCCGAAGATCCCGAGCACGTACGGAAGCGGGCTGGCGACCGTCGCAGCGATCAGACACCCGGCCGCAACGGTCAGCGCCCACCGCTCACCGACGGCGATCGGCAGCGTGTGAAGCCCTTCCATCCTGTCGCCGGTGACGTCCTCGACATCCTTGATGATCTCCCGGCCCAGCGTCGCGAGCGTCGCAAGCAGGAACAGCACGCCCGTGGCCTCGATCCCGCCCACCGCCGCCCCGCCAAACAGGAACGTGCTCCCGACCAGGAAGGCGACGACCGAGTTCCCGACGCCGGGGAGCCCTTTGAAGACGCTCGTGTACGTGATAAGCGCGAGGAGATTGATAATCGCAATCGCGATCGCGGCAACCGGTAGCGCCAACGCGAGAAGCACCGCGGCGAGCATGAACAGGCCAGATTGCCACAGTGCCCACCGCGGTGAGATGGCGCCCCGGGGCAGCGGCCGATCGGGAACGTTGACGGCGTCGATATCCCGGTCGATGTAATCGTTGACACCGTTCCCCGCCCCCGTGGCAAGGATCGTCGCAACGACGGCGATCCAGGCGTGGACCGTCAGGTGGCCGCCACCGACGAATGCGCCAATAAACGTGAGAACGCCGGCCGCCACCGCGTTCACCGGCCGGGTAAGTTCGATGGCACCTCCGACACGCTGTCGGACCGTCATTGCACGACGGTGTCCGAATTAACGTAAAGACCTGCCTATTCAGTCCCGTGAGACGCTCGGGCAGCAACCTACAAAACGGTCGCAACTAAAGGATCGACCATGTCGGAGGACGGGCAGCTCCCGGGGAAAACTGCTCCCGAGCAGACGCGCATTGTCCTCCACGTCGACAATGACTGTTTTTATGCTGCTTGCGAGCGGTTACGGGACGAGACACTGGTCGGCGAGCCCGTGGTCGTCGGGATGGGATACGATCGTGAGTCCGTCTCGGGCGCGGTGGCGACCGCCAGTTACGAGGCGAGAGCCCACGGCATCCAGAGTGCGCAACCGATCTCCGAAGCGATCGAGCGGCTCCCCCCGCGCCACCAGGTCGACGAGGAGTACGATGGACAAACCGGTCTCTATCGCCCGGTCGACATGGGGTACTACGAGGGAATCAGCGGCGCCGTTCACGAGATTCTGGCGTCGTACGCCGAGACGTTCCGTGTTGTCAGCATCGACGAGGCGTACTTGGATTGTACCACCAGCACGACCTGGGAAGAGGCGAAGCGGTTCGGCGAACGGATCAAGGAACGAATCGCCACGGACGTGGGCGTCCCCACCAGCGTGGGGATCGCACCGAACATGAGCGTCGCCAAGATTGCAAGCGACCATGACAAACCGGACGGACTGGTTGTTGTCCCACCGGACGAGATGGCCGCCTTTCTCGCGCCGTTACCGATCGAGGACATGCATGGCGTTGGCCCGGTGACGGCGGAGGCGCTGAAGGCGGAGGGTCTCGAGACGGTGGGCGACATCGCCACGACCGATCCCGGGACGCTGTCGGCAAGGTTCGGGAAACGAGGCGCGGAACTGCACCGACGCGCTCGTGGCATCGACGAGCGCCCGGTCAGGCCCCGCGGTGACCCGAAAAGCCTTTCGCGAGAATCATCGTTCGGTGAGCCCGTCGACGAGCACGAGACAGCACGAGGCAAGATAGAGGAACTGGCCGCGGCCGTCGCAGAGCGGAGCCGTCGCGAGGGTGCCACGTACAGAACCATCGGCATCAAAGTCGTCGAGCCGCCGTTCGACGTGAACACCCGCGAGCGTTCACTCCCGGGACCCGTGGACGACCCGGATCTGGTGCGTGAGATTGCCCTGAACCTGCTTTCCGAATTTCGCGGACACGCGATCAGAAAGGTCGGCGTCCGGGTGTCGAACCTCGAGTTCCCTGACGGCGAACAGCCGGCACTCGAAAGTTGGAAACAAGAAGATCGACCGGATCGTCCAGAAACCACACAAGTCCCGATCCTGGAACGGCGGGGACAGACGAGACTGCGGGCGTTTCTCTCGCGTTCTGAAAACGATCGATCGGGCGATTAAAACGACACGAGATCACGGAGCACGGCCGCCGGGTCATCCGCCTTAGCCACTCCGCTGGCCAACAACACTCCCTCCGCACCCAGTTCGCGGGCAGCGGCCACGTCCTCGCCGTCGCTGATGCCCGCGCCACATAGTACCGGGACGTCCGGGTCCACCCCGGCTGCCGCCGCCACCGCATCCGTCACGATTTCTGGGTCTGCCTGACTCACCGGGATACCCGACCCGATGAGTTCCGGTGGTTCGACGGCGACCGCATCGGGGCCCAGCGCAGTGACGGCCACGATCTGCGACGGCGTATTGGCACAGACCAGGCTCTCGAGTCCCGCTTGTCGGGCGGTGTCGATCGCGCGGTCGATCTCGTCCAGCGTCAACCGACATTCGGAGTGATTGAGCAGAGTGCCAGTGGCCCCGGCATTGACTACCGCTGTAGCGAGAGTGCTCCCGGTGTGACTCCCTGGCTCGACACCACTCACGTGCTGTCCCCACGTCTCCACCCCAGTCTCGGCAACGGCAGCAAGCGCGGGAGATTGCGGTGCGATGGCGATTCGGGCGTCGGTGGTCCCGCCCTCGACACTCGCGGCGGCTTCCGCTATTTCGACCGGATCAACGCTATACGCCTTCAGATTCACGAGAATGAACATGCATCGGGTCCCCTTGCGAGGCGCAAATAGATTTCGACGGGTCGCTTCACTCCTTGCGCTGGACGACGTCACCGAGGGTCATCGAACCGGGCGAGATATCGCCCTCCCACTCGTCGTCATCTCCCCCCAGGCCTTCCGTGAGCGAGATCTCCAGATGCCCTTCGAGTTTCGCCTGAATCGCGTCGGTCGGTTGCATGTCGCCCCGTTCGAGCTTCCGGATAAGGCTCGCTTTCTCGTTTAATTCGCCCGCGAGGTCCTCCTGACTGAGACCACGCTCCTCCCGAGCCTCCCGGATGCGCTCCGGATAATCGGACGCGAGCGTCTCCATCTCGTCGAACAGATCGGCCCGCCGCCCGCCGCCACTCCCCCCAGTAGTGGACGAGGGGCTCGTGCTCTGTGCGTCGTTGGTCCCAGTGCTCCCCGTGGAATACTTCGTGCTGGTGTCGGTCGCGTCCTCGCGTTTGACCTCCGTCCCGAAATTCACACAGGAATCGCAGACCTGGAGTTCGGCCCCCTCGATCTTGGCAGTCTTCGGTGCGGCCGTCTCCGCTCCACACATCTCACACTGGACCATGTGAGGGAATTTGCCGTGCGGTACAATAAAACGTGTGGCGCGAACCAGCAGCCTTACGAAAGGGCTCGCGTCGCGAGCACGAATCGTTGGAAGGCGGTGGCGTGTCCGACAACCGCCAATACCAGCAACAGCCAGCCCACGAGCGTCAGTCCAGCGACCGGGTCCGGAACGATGACCATGCTCGCGGTGATTACCGCGATAAGCGCTAGCCGATCCGCCCGTCCGAGCAGCCCTCCGTAGACGCGATCCATACCGACTGCGATCGCCTGAGTCCCGAGATAGGATGTCATCAGGACGCCAGTAACGGCCAGAAATCCGAGCGCATATTGCTCGACACCCGCTGCGATACCCCCCACAATCAGGATATCTGCATACCGATCGAAGACGTGATCGATCAGATCGCCCTGCGATGATGCGACGTCCTGGCGCCGTGCGAGCGCCCCGTCGACCAGATCTAACGAGCCATTCAGAAACACCAGCACGGCCCCGACGGCAAACCACCCCGTGACTCGGCCCCCCAGGTAGAAGGCAATCCCCGCGGCCCCGGCGACTACGAGCGCCAACAGGCTGACGGCATTTGGCGACATTCCCAGTCGATCTGCCACCGTCGCCGTCGGTTCGATCACCCGGTCGGCCATGGGCCGAAGTCGATCCAGCGTCATTGGGACACATCACCGTTCGTTCGGTCGGCAACGGTCAGCAACTCGCCCGCGATGGCAGCTGCGACAGCATCTGCCGCCTCCGCAACAGATCGTTCTGTCGTATCAATCTCGACGACGTGCTCGGGACCCAGCCCTTCGACGGCCTCGACGAGAATCACATCAAGTCGCTCGCTTTCGACGTTCTCTTCGATCGAGGCAGTCGCGGTCCCTTCCTCGTAGCGATCCTCGAGCCGTCTTCGGAGCTGCTCGGGTGCACACCGCAACACGATGGCGAGGTCCACGGGCATTCGGTGAGCGAGGTGCGACTCGATCAGGGCGTCATCGGAGAGATCGCTCGCCCAGGCGCGGATCGCATCAAGATCCGCGATCGCCGTCTCGCGTTCGTCGTCCCAGCCGCTGGTGAACCCCTCGGCCTCGATCACGTCGGTAAGGTGATACACCATCATATCAAGTGCAAGCGACCTCGCAATGGACGTCTTTCCCGTTCCCGGTGTCCCCGTGAGCGCCACCCTCACCGGTTGGCCACCTCCGCCGCCACTTCGTCGAGCGCCGTCGCGACTCCACGCGTCGCTTCCTGCCTGCCAATAGTAATCCGAATACAGGACGGCAAACCGAAACTAGTACAATCGCGGACGATGTACCCGCGCGGAATCAATTGCGCTGCCACCCTCGACGCGTCGCCGACATCGACGAGTACAAAGTTCCCCTCGGAGGGCCATGTGTGGACGGATAATTCCTCCCCGAGGTACGTTCGACCCCATCGTGCCAGGTCGATTCCACGTTCGAGGTGCTCGCTTGCTCCGAGCGCCGCAACCCCCGCCCGGCACGCCAACTCATTGACCGCAAACGGCGTGTTGACCCGGATGTAGGCATCCCCCCACGCTTCCGGGACGAGGGCGTACCCGAGCCGCAGCCCGGCGAGGCCGTATGCCTTGGAAAAGCTCCGCAGCACGGCGATATCGTCACGCCCATCGAGTAACTCGCGGGCTCCTCCGGTATCCGCGAACTCGCCGTAGGCCTCGTCGACGACCACGAGCGTCTCCTCGTCGGTCTGCTCGGCCAGCATTTCGAGCTCATCGAGCGCCATAGTTCGTCCGGTGGGATTGTGGGGACTCGTGACGTATACGATGCGATGACCGTCGTAGTCGCCGAGAACCCCCGGCGCAGTCATCTCGAAACCGGTCGACTGGGATAGCTCGTACGTGTCGACGTCTCCGTGGTGGAATCGCGCACTCATCCCGTAGTATGCAAACCCCGGTCGCGGGACGAGCACGCGATCACCCGGCTCCAGGACGGCCCGCGAGAGATAATCCAGTGCACCGTCACCACCGCTCGCGACCCACACCTGCGAGCGATCGAGGTTCCAATGGTCCGCGAGCGCGTCCGTCAGTTCCAGGTGTGACGCCTTCGGGTACCGGTGGACGCTATCAACGTGCGAAGCGATCGCGTCGATCGCCGCGTCGCTCGGCCCAAGGGGGTTCTCGTTCGACGAGAGCGTCACGAGATCGGCAGGGTCCATGCCGTGCGCCGCCGCTACCTCCTCGACACCCCGTCCCGGAACGTATTCCTGGTGGGACGAGAGGTCCCGCGGTTGCATGCGTGAGAGGACCGTCGGAATACCCTTAAGGCTGCGTATCTCCCGGTCTTTGAGGAAACTGGCAGGATTTTTGCGGCCGCCCTCCGTACCGTTCGACCGCATATGGAACTGACATGGCACGGCCACTCGACGTGGCAAGTCGTCGTAGACGAGACACGACTGTTGATCGACCCGTTTTTCGACAATCCCAAGACGTCGATACGCCCGGAGGACGTCCCGTCGCCGGATTATCTCCTCCTCACACACGGTCATGCCGACCACATCGCGGACGCCGGCTCGTTCGCCGAATCAACCGTGGTCTGTGGCACCCCCGAAATTGTCGGGTACGTCGGCGAGGAACACACCCCGCAGGAAACTATCGGGATGAATATCGGCGGCACGGTCGAGTGTGGAGACGCCTACGTCACGATGGTCCAGGCGTATCACACGAACGGGATAAACACCGAATACGGGATGGATGCCGGCATCCCGGCCGGATACGTGATCAGTGATACGGTGCCGACACAGGTGGCAGATGAGGAAAGCGTGACGTTCTATCACGCGGGAGACACGGCACTGATGAGCGAGATGCGAGACGTGATCGGGCCGTACCTCGAACCCGACGCCGCTGCGCTCCCGATCGGTGATCACTTCACCATGGGCCCATGGCAGGCGGCGATCGCGGTTGACTGGCTCGACGTCGACATCGCGTACCCCCAACACTACGATACCTTCCCGCCGATCGAGCAGGATCCGAATGACTTCGCCCGCGAAGTAGCAGCGACCGGAAGCGATGCAACCGTAGAAATTCTCGACGCCGACGAGCCTGTCGCCCTCGACCCGTAGCAAACCCGACGCAGGAACGCCACCCTTTACAGTGGCAGGCAGAGTGGGTTCGCACACATGCCCAAGGAAGTTACAACCGTCAGTGAGGAAGGCTTCGCGTCGACGAGCACCGTGCGGGACTTCGAGATTCACCTCGACGCGACCGGTGAGGCGGCAGCCGACACCTTGGAGAGTCTCCTCGCAAGTTATGCCGCCTGTTACGTCCCGGCGCTGCGCGTCGGTGGCGAGCAGCGAGGTGTCGACGAACTCGGCGAGATCGAGATCTCGGTGACGGGTACGCTGAACAATGACGACAAACTCGATTCGATCAGTTTCGACGCGACTGTGGAAGCCGACCTCGACGAGGAGACGGCGAACGCGATTATCGACCGGGCAAACGCATTATGTAAAGTTCATGATGCAATGAAACCATCCCTGCACGCAGACGTAACGCTGCACGGTGGTGCCTGACGGACGGAACCATCACATGTCCTCGTCAGGATCGGATCGCCGCCAACCGTGGGAGGATCACATCATCGCAGAGCGGATGGAAGTCGATCGGGAGTTCGCGGATCGTGTGGCTGCAGCGGGGCTATCGAATCAGAGCTGGGAACTGGTCATGACGGCTATCGACCTCGAAATCGTTGACCCCGAACGGCCCTCGGAGGCGACCCTCGTTGCGAAAACGCAGAATCTCGGGAGTGTGCTCCCGACGATCGCCTCGATAGAATCCCAGGGGCGCGCGGGAGCTCAATCCAACGGCGGCATTCTCGATACAATCATGTCGTTGTTCTCTGGCGGCGGAAGCGGTGATGCAAAACGTCGGGAAGTGACCGAACAACTCGCCAGCGAGTACACCGACCAGTTGCAGCGACGGCTCAAGGACGCCGGCAAATGGGAAACCGTTTGCAAGATGAGTGCGGGCGGCGACTGAGGTACGAATGATACGAGGCGACAGGTCACGATCGGGGTGAAGACACCGTCCAAGGACAGAGCTTTGGGGATCGACAGCTTCGGCGCCCGTATGGAGCCGCGCGAAGAGGTACTGGCCTTGCTCGCCGAGAACGCTCGTTACACGCTCGAGGACATCGCACGCATGACGGACCTCACCGCGGCAGAGGCAGAGGCCCTCATTGCGGAACTCGAGGACGAGGGCGTTATCGCCGGCTATCAAGCAGTGGTAAACTGGCGAGTTGCGGATCGAGAACGGGCACGCGCGGAGGTCGAACTCAACGTGACCCTCGATCGGGAAACAAGCTACGACGACATCGCCCGGCGGATCGCGGGGTTTCCCGAGGTCAAGACGCTGCAACTGGTCAGTGGTAACTACGACTTTCTCGCACGCGTGGAAGCCGGCTCGACGCGAGAGATATCTCGCTTCGTCAGCGAGCGGATCGCACCGGTCCCGGAGATCACGCAGACGGTCACCCATTTCGTGATGGACACCTACAAAGAACAGGGTATCCAGATGAACGGCGGGGGAGATGAGGACGACCGGCTGTCAATCTCACCATGACGCAAAATCGAAGCCAAGACCGCGAACACCGGGCCATCGAAGTCTCCGAGCGGGTCGCGGACGTTCCGCCCTCGGGGATCCGCCGATACTTCGAGCTCGCCGAAGAGGTCGAGGACATCATCTCCTTGGGTGTGGGCGAGCCGGATTTCAGCGCCCCCTGGGCCATCCGCGAGGCGGCGATCGCGTCGCTCGAGCGGGGGGCTACCTCCTACACCACCAACCGCGGATTGCGGTCCCTCCGAGAAGCGATCGAAACGTACGTTCACCGCCGGTTCGATCTCGGCTACAGTGCGGAGAACGAAGTACTGGTGACGACCGGTGCCAGCGAAGCGGTCGATCTCGCAATTCGTACGTTGGTTGACCCCGACGATGTCGTCGCCGTCGTGGAGCCGACGTATCTCTCCTACCGTCCGATCGGGCGGCTCACGGGCGCCGAGGTCATCGGAGTACCGACCGCTGTCGAAGACGACTTTCGGGTGACACCGGAGCGCCTCGCGGGGGCCGGGGCGGACGAGGCGGATGTGCTCGTCATGTGCTATCCGAATAATCCGACGGGGGCCGTGATGCAGATCGACGCGCTCAGACGGGTCGGGACCTTCGCCAGGGAACACGACCTGACCATCATCTCGGACGAGATTTACGCGGAGTTGAGCTACGAGGACGACCACGTCTCGATCGCCTCGCTTCCTGGGATGCGCGAACGGACCGTGGTAATCAACGGCTTCTCGAAGGCGTTCGCAATGACAGGCCTTCGACTGGGATACGCCCTCGGCCCCGCCCACGTTATCGACGCCATGAACCGGATCCATCAGTACACGATGTTGTCCTCGCCGACCACAGCCCAGCACGCCGCACTCGAAGGACTTCGATCCTGTCTGGATGAGGTCGGGTCGATGCGCCAGTCGTACGATCGACGCCGAAAGTTCGTGCTTGCGCGCCTCGCGGAGCTGGGCATCGACTGTTTCGAGGCAAAGGGAGCGTTCTACGTCTTTCCACGATGTCCCTGGCCGGACGAAGAGCGGTTCGTCGAATCACTTCTCGAAGAAGAACAGGTCGCAGTCGTCCCGGGGCACGTGTTCGGCGAAAGCGGCGACGGACACCTCAGAGTCTCCTATGCGACGAGCCTGGAGCAACTCCGCGAGGCGATGAGCCGGCTCGAACGGTTCCTGGCGGAGTGACAACCTTCACAGAGGTCATCTCGCGGACAAAGGGAAATCCCTGGGCCGTCTGCGTCAGCTCAGGGTAATTGGTTCCCCATCAAGCGTTCGATCGATCACAGCCCGCATTTCAGTGAGTTCTTCGACATCGAACTCCACTTCGCCGTCACGACACGTCACCGAGAGGCTTCCGTCGAGGGTCGAACTCCCGACAGTTGTGGTAGGTACGATGCCCTCGAGTGTCTCGTGAACAGTCGCGGGCGCCGTGGTCTCGACGACCGTGCGACCGGGGGTCTCGGAAACAAGCGCCCGCACATCCTCGTCGATGGTAACTGAAACACCGGCATCCGAGGAGACCATCTCGGCGAGCGTGACTGCCAACCCGCCGTGACTGACGTCGTGAACGGCGAGCGTGGAATCCGCTACGGCGGCTTCTTGCAGCCCCGCCACCAATGCAGCGGGCGCCGTCGGCAACGTGGGGAAGTCGTCGTATCCCCCGCGTTCCGCAAGTATTTCTGAACCTCCCAGGGCCGTCGTCGGCTCGCCCACGAGCACGAGATCGTTGCCGCCTTCGACTTCGTGCGGGGGCACCGAGAAATTCCCCGTGACGCCGAACATCGCGAGCGTCGGCGTCGGCGGAACGGGTCCGGTGGGCGAGTCGTTGTACAGGGAGACGTTACCGCCGACGACCGGGACCTCGAGCGCGGCGCACATGTCGGCCAGCCCGTCTATGGCCCGAGAGAAACCGTGGTAGACGGTCGGACGTTCGGGATTACCACCGTTGATACAGTCGACCGCCGCCAGCGGTGTCGCCCCTTTGGCTGCAAGGTTGGTCGCCACTTCGAGTGCCACGGCCCGAGCGCCGTCGAAGGGAGCCACCGCCGTCCACTTGGGCTCGCTTCCTGCGGCGAGTGCCAGGCCCTGCCCGGTTTCCCGGATCGCAAGGAGTGCGGCATCGTCCCCGGGCCGTCTGGCGGTACGAATACCCACCTCGTGGTCGTATTGGCGAAACACCCACTCCTTGGCGGCCGTATTGGGGCTCTCGATGACGGTGGACAGCGTTTCCCGAAGCGGCAGCTCCGGTACGTCGATCGGCGGCGCTTCAGGAACTTCGGTAGGCAGGTCGTTCATCGGTGCACCGTCTGCCAGGAAGGACGCAGGGACGTCGACGACCGTCTCTCCTTCGAACGTGCACCGGTACCGCCCATCGTCGGTCACCTCGCCGATCACGGAGCTGGCCAGGTCGTATCGATCCGCAATCGAACGGACGGTTTCGACGTGTTCCGGCCGGACTTCATAGCACATCCGCTCTTGGGACTCCGCAAGCAGCAACTCCAGACCGGTCATGTTCGGCTCCCGCTGGTGTAGCCGATCCAAGGTGATCGCCGCCCCGGTTTCGCCTTGCGCGACCATCTCGCTGGTCGCCCCGCCGAGGCCGGCAGCACCGAGATCACGGGCGGCCTCCACGACCCCTTCGTCCAGCAGCGCCTCGTTTGCTTCGATCAACAGCTTCTCCGTGTACGGGTCGCCCACTTGTACCGCGGGGCGGTCCTCCGTTTCCGCATCCTCGTCGAGGTCCTCGCTCGCGAAGCTCGCGCCACCGAGACCGTCACGTCCAGTGGCGTTGCCCACGATCACGAGTTTGTTCCCGGGCGTGGTCGCCGCGGCGCGGAGCAGGCGGTCCGCGGATACCAGCCCGACACACGCGACGTTCACCAGTGGATTGCCTTCATAGCGCCCGTCGAAGTGTACGCTCCCCGTCACGGTCGGCACACCGATGGCATTGCCGTAGTCCGCGATCCCTTCCACCACCCCTTCGAAAAGATACTGGGCGTGTTCGTCGGTGAACTCCCCGAAATACAGACAATCGGCCAGCCCGATGGGATAGGCACCCATCGAAAGGATATCCCGTACGATCCCCCCGACGCCCGTCGCGGCGCCGTCGTACGGATCGACATAGGAAGGGTGGTTGTGGCTTTCAATCCCGAGCGCGAGGTACCACTCGTCCGTCAGCCGGACGATCCCGGCATCGTCACCCGGGCCGACAACTACTTGCGAGCCGTCCGTTTCGAAGGCGTCGAGCAACGGCCGTGAGGACCGGTATGCACAGTGTTCACTCCAGAGGTTCTCGAACAAGGCGGCCTCGGCATCGGTTGGAGCACGCCCGAGTTCGTCCTCCACTAATCGGCGGTCATCGGGGGCCAACGCCATTGTATGTGGCTCAATCGGAGCCAGTAAATCGCTTTCCATGTCGGGAGTCGACGCATCGATCGGTTTTTCCAGCGGTGTCGGCAATTTCGCCGTAGTGCTGGCCGCCGAACTCCACACCCACTCCGCCGCGTCCCACGACGGCCGTGATCCAGTCGATCTCCTGTTACGACAGGCAGCGGCCGTCGATCTGGACGCGATCGCCATTACCGACCACGATCGGATGGCAGGGAGTCGGGAGGCTCAGGCAATCGGGCCGGACTACGGGCTCATGGTCATTCCGGGGATCGAGATCAGCACGGCCGCCGGCCACGTCATCGGACTGGGGATCAACGAACGGATCCCGCGAGGGCTGTCTTACGGCGAAACGCTCGACCGGATTCGCGAACAGAGTGGCATTGCGATCATTCCACACCCGTTTCAACCCTCCAGACACGGTGTGGCACCTAACGTCACCCGGGACGAGCTCGCTGCGGCTGACGCGATAGAAGTGTACAACTCTCGGCTTCTGACCGGACGCGCAAACCGGAAAGCCGAGGCATTCGCAACATCCCGCTCGCTGCCGATGACCGCGGGGAGCGACGCCCACATCAGCGAGATGGTTGGACAGGCGGTCACCTTCGTCGATGCCGAACCCAGCGAGGGCATTGCCGGCGTGTTGTCGGCGATTGCCGCCGGCGAGACGATCGTCGATGGCAAACGGACGCCGTGGCGTATCAGCCTGCGACAGGCGGCCGGTGGTATGCGACGGCGAATCCATCGCAGGGCGATGGACTGGTGGTAGCCACTATCCCGAGGCGGCAGCTGCTTCGATTGCCTCGGTGCCGAGTACGGCGACGTCCGGATCGATTCGAGTTTCGTTCTCGAGCTGTTCTGCTGTGAACCACTCCCAGGCGTCCGCAGGTGCTTCGTCGCGGCCGAGGGGTGAGACGGCCCTGTCTGCGGTGGTCCCATGGTAAATGAGATCGATGTGCTGGTGGCCGACAGCCCCCTCGTGGACGTTGATATCCTCGAGCATCACACGCGCCGGCCGTGGAATGGCTCTGGCAGTTTCGGAGGTGGGCCCATTTGTGTCCTGGACGAGATCTACCTCGAGCCCTGTTTCTTCGACTGCCTCCCGCAAGGCGGTTCGGTGGGGCAACTCGTCCCGATCCACATGCCCACCGGGTGGCAACCACATGTCCAGTCGAGGGTGACGGTGGAGGACTGTCGCCCCCGCGTTGACGACATAGATCGTCGCAGTGAAGTGACGAGTCGTTTCCATGACTGGCGAGTGTATCGGCCGGTGGCATAAACCCGATCGAAACGCTTACTCGGGGATCACGGCAGGTATCCACCATGAGCGATCCCACGGTCGAGCCAGAGGATGTTCGCCACGTGGCCGAGCTCGCCCGGATCGACCTCTCCGAGGCGGAAATCGAGGCGTTTCGTGAGGAGTTCGAGGCGATTCTGGAGTACTTCGAGCGACTCGAATCGGTACCCGCTGTCGATGCCACGGAGACGGATCGAAACGTGTTGCGGCCGGATGAGCCCCGGCCCTCGCTGTCCCAGGAGGCGGCTCTCGAGAACGCGGAGGAAACGGAGGACGGATACATCAAGGGCCCCCGCGTGTCATGAGTGCAAACCTGAACACCCTGATCACCGAGATGTCGCGGGAGGCGAACTCGACAGGTCCCCTCGATGATCGACGAGTTGCAGTCAAGGACAACATATGCACGGCCGATGTCCCCACCACCTGCGCGTCAAACATGCTCGAGACGTACGTGCCGCCCTACGACGCGACGGTCGTTCGCCACGTACTCGACGCTGGGGGGACTCTCATCGGCAAGGCCAACATGGACGAGTTCGGGATGGGGTCCACGACGGAAACGTCTGCGTTCGGCCCGACCCGCAACCCGGTCGATCCCTCGCGGGTGCCCGGCGGGTCCTCGGGTGGGAGTGCGGCGGCGGTTGCAAGCGGTGCCGCCGATCTGGCCCTCGGCTCCGACACCGGCGGGTCGGTCCGGAACCCGGCGGCATTCTGTGGAGTCGTGGGAATCAAGCCGACCTACGGTCTGGTCTCACGCTACGGCCTCGTCGCTTATGCAAACAGCCTCGAGCAGATCGGCCCGATCGGGGCGACCGTGGCCGACGCCGCGATGCTACTCGACGTCATCAGCGGGCCGGACCGCCACGACGCAACGTCGGTAGCAGCCGGCGCGAATACCGCCTATGCAGAGGCCGCGAACGGCAATGTCGAGGGGATGACGGTGGGCGTCCCCGACGATCTCCTCGAAGGTGCCTCGCCAGGGGTCGCGGCGGTGTTCGCCGACGCCATGGCCAAACTCGAAGCCGCTGGGGCGACCGTCACCGACATCGCCATCGAGGGGCTCGAACACGCGGTCGCCGCCTACTACGTCATCGCCATGTCGGAGGCCTCCTCCAATCTGGCACGGTTCGACGGGGTCCGATACGGCATGGGATCGCCGGAATCCGGCGACTGGAACGAACAGTATGCCGCCGTGCGGTCGGCTGGCTTCGGGACCGAAGTGACCCGCCGGATCTTACTGGGTACCTTTGCCCTCTCCGCTGGCTACCAGGATCGGTACTACCGACAGGCCCAGTCTGCACGGGCATGGCTCGGCCGGGAGTTCGATGACGCCTTCGCATCGGTCGATCTGATCGCCAGCCCGACGATGCCCACGACGGCATACGAGCTTGGAACGTCACTCGATGATCCCCTCCAACTCTACATCGCGGATGCCAATACCGTCCCTGCAAACCTCGCAAACCTCCCCGCAATCTCGGTACCGGGTGGCGACGACGGGGGGCTACCGGTCGGCATTCAATTTATGGCGCCACAGTTCGAGGAAGGGCGAATGATCCGGGCTGCGAGCGCGGTCGAAGCGGCCACGAGCTGAACGCCTGCGCTACCCAATCATCGTCGCGACACCCTTCGTCTGCCGGTAATCGGAGTTTCGGATCTTCCGCAGGCGAGCGATAATCCGATCGCGGTCGTCCCCTTGCCAGTCGCTCGGATCTTTCATCGGGACGACGAGAAATCCCCGGCCCCGGATGTCGCGGGCGTGCCGCCACTCCATGTCGACCGGGAGCTTGCGGAACTGCGTCGTGTACCCGGCGAGGATGCGATCGGTCGCCCGTGCCCCGACCGGGACGAGAATGTGGGCGTTCACGGCTCGGAGCTCGGCATCGAAAAATCGGTGGAGATCGCGGTAGGCCGCGTCCGTCGGCTCGGCTCCCTCCGCCACCGGACACATGTGGACGTAACTCATGAACAGCTCCCGCCCGACCGGTCGTCCGTCGTTCGCGCGATCGAGCAGGCCGATCGTCTCGAACACCTCCAGGACGGCCCGGCCTGCGGGGTGATCCGTGAAGGGGATACCCGTCTTCGCGCCTCCATGGACGCCCGCATGATTGCCGATGAGGTGAAAATCCGCTTCCGGGCGGCCGTATCCCGGCACCGGCTCGGCACCCTCGACCGGCTCACACGGCGGCTGTATCCCGAACGGATTACGGAGGTGTCGGGCGATCGGTTCCACGAAGGCAGGTAGGAGGAGACGTCCTTTTAAGGTCGCCGGTCGCTGTCGGACGAAACGTTCTTGCGAATCTCTCGGGTGAATCAGGTGTGGAACAGCTGCGCGTGGAAAACCAGGAGTTCGAGGGGCCGTCGAACGCCTACCTTTTTGAGGCCGAGCCAACCACGCTGATCGACACCGGGATCGCAACAGAAACCGGCCGCCGGCAGCTCACCGAGGCGCTGTCGGCCCACGGGTATGGTTTTTCGGACATCGAACAGATCTTCCTGACCCATTTCCATTACGACCACGCGGGCCTTGCCGGAGACATTCAGGCAGCAAGCGGGGCGACGGTATATGCACACGAACTGGAATGCCAGGTGCTCCCTGGCGTAGGTTCGACCTCGTTGCTCGAATTCGACGGCGATCGGGTCGACGCGTGGGGGATTCCTGACGAGCAGCGCGAACGACTCGAAGCGTATCTGGCCGGGGTTGCGACACTCGCCGGCGAGCCTGTGGAGGTCACACCGGTGAAGACCGGTTCCCGACTCGAAGTACCCGGTGACACCGTCACCGTGCATCACGCACCCGGTCATACCGCCGGGCACGTGGTGTTTTCGCGAGTGCAGACGAGTGACGTCTTTGGCGGCGACGTAATCCTCCCGACGTACACGCCAAACATCGGCGGTGCGGACATCCGACTCGACGACCCCCTCGGGACGTATCTCGAGACGCTCGAGTGGTTCGATGCGACGCAATCGGGCCCGGTCTGGCCGGGCCATGGCGACAGGATCGACGATGTGAGCGGGCGCATCCGGTCGATTCGCGCCCACCATCGACGACGGCTCGACCGCGTGGCCGACGTGCTCGATCGGGATCGTCCGAGCACCCCGTGGGAGGTGGCGTTGGCTGTTTTTGGTAGTCTCGCCGGCATTCACGTGCTGAACGGAACGGGTGAAGCGGCAGCGCATCTCACCCATTTAGAACGGCACGGCGTCGTCGCACGACGGCACAAAGGCTACGTTCGCGTCGATGAACACGAAGTGAATCCGGGGGACCTCGTCCGCGATCCACCCTCGCACCGAAAAGGTGGTTAGCCCGCCCCTGGTATCTTCGGCAATGCGGGTCGTCCCGGCCGCGTGGCAGTACGTCGCGATCGTGATTGGGGCTGCGCTGCCGGCGCTACTCCTTGCGCCCTGGCTCGCACCGATCGTACTCGCCGCCGCCGGATTCGTCCTCTGGTTCTTCCGGGACCCCGATCGGCTGCCCCCATCGACGGGCGTGGTGGCTCCTGCAGAGGGACGGATCCGGGCCATCGACGTGATGGACGGTCGCGTGCAGCTCTCGGTGTTCTTGAGCATCCTCGACGTCCACGTGATCCGGGCACCGGCCGGTGGCAAGGTGATCGAACACGCCCCCGTAGCCGGGGGGTACTGGCCGGCCTTCTCGGCCGCGGCTGATCGGAACGAACGCGTCGAGCTCCACATTCAAGGCGAGTCCGGCAGGTTCGATGTGGACCTGATCGCCGGAGCCGTGGCCCGGTACATCTCGACGTATGTGAGTGCGGGCGATCGAATCCCGAGAAGCGCTCGAATCGGGCACATCGCGTTCGGGAGTCGCGTCGACGTCAAGTTGCCAGCTGCGTACAGCCTCGCGGACGTGACGGTCTCCCCCGGCGATCGCGTCCGCGCCGGAGAAACGGTGATTGCCCGAAGGCCGGACGCCGAGGAGTCATGAGGCGGCGTGAGCTCCTCCGCACTGGTGTGGGTGCCGGGGTTACGCTCGGACTGGCGCGGGCACTTCACAACACCGTGATCGGGTATGGCCAGTTCGGTATCGGAGAGAATCTCACGGAACAACACATCGGGGGGTTGGCACGAGCTGGATATCCCGGCCCGAACGGTGGGCGGCTCGCCCTCGGTGACGGCGAGTTGTTGATCGGCACGGAATCCGTACGGTATCGCGAGGACGGAACTGATGAATGGACGTCCGTGGGAGCGGCGGAAACACCCGAGTCTGTACAGACGTTGACCTCGGACATCCGGTCCCTCCAACGTGGGGAGTTCGATGTCGAAGTCTTTCCGCTCGAAGATTTTTTCGAGTGGATCGACCAACGGCAATCCCGACCCACTCTACTCGGGTTACTCCGGCGGCAACACGCCGTACGGCCGGATCGGTCGCTGATCGACGAGTTCACCGGGATCGATCCCGGGAACGGAAAAACGTTGCTCGGTGGGTTGGCGGAGGCGTTTGCGGAATCGACCACCTACGACATTCCGCGATACGCGGCCGGGTCCGTCCAGGACAATCTGCTACCGGTCGATGTCGACCTTCGCGGGCCCTTCAGGCCTGATATTGGCTTCGAGCAGCTGGTTGACGCGGACGGGATCGGACTGTTTTGCGGGGAGTACACGCTGTTGACGAATCGAGCCCTCCGTTCGGTCCCGCCAGCCGATCAGTCCCCACCGTTACGCGGCCTCACGGTGTACAACGACCGTCACAAGCATGTGTACAACGGGGTAATCAGTGTCGTCGAATCCGAAAACGGGCTCGTGATTCCGGTGACGTTCGTCGATTACACGTTCACGACACTCCGCGCAACCGTCGGTCTCGACAACATTGCACCCGGCGAGAAAAACGCGTACGGCACTGGCCACCGAGCTGACCGAATCAACTGGTAACTCGTCAGTCGGCTACGGGCTGCGGTGGCTGTTCGTCCCGCGATCCGATCGCGGCGATCGCTGCCTCGATGTGATCGCGGGTGATCCGAACCTCGTCCGCCCGGTCGACCGCGGTTGGGGCGTCGACACCGTCGGTTACCTCCCGGATGGCTCGCATGGATGCGTCCCGGGCGATTGCAGCGAGGTCGGCCCCCGTGAACCCTTCGAGCTCGTCGGCAATCGCGTCCAGATCGAGATCCTGGGCAAGCGGTTTGCCGCGGAAGTGGATCGCCATGATCTCTCGTCGACCGCTCGCGTCCGGGGGCGGCACTAAGACGTGCTCTTCGAAGCGACCCGGGCGAAGAATCGCTGGATCGAGGACTTCTCGTCGGTTCGTCGCCGCGATGACGACCACATTGGGATTGTCCGAGAGGCCGTCAAGCTCGGCGAGGAGCTGCGACACCACGCGTTCTGTCACTTCGTGTCGATCGGTACCCCGTTGGCCTGCGATAGCGTCGATCTCGTCGAAAAATACGATCGTGGGGGCTGACTGTCGTGCCCGCTCGAATACACGCCGGACGGCGCGCTCCGATTCGCCCACGTACTGATCGAGCAACTCGGGGCCCGCGACGTGGATGAAGTTCACATCACTCTCGCTTGCGACCGCCCGGCCCAGGAGCGTCTTGCCGGTTCCCGGTGGGCCATACAGGAGAATACCGGTCGGCGGCTCGGTGTTGGTCGCTTCGAAGAGTTCCCGGTGTGTCAGCGGCCATTCGACCGCTTCCCGCAGCGTGCGCTTTGCCTCGTCGAGCCCGCCGACGTCGTCGTAATCGGTGTCCGGCGTCTCCGCGACGAACTCCCGCATGGCCGACGGATCGATGGCTGCCAGGGCCGATTCGAAATCCTCGCGAGTTACCCGTAGCTCACGAAGCGGAGTGTCCCGCGAGGCGGTGTACCTGCGGAGCGCCCCCATGCCTGATTCGACCGTGAGGGCATGGAGGTCGGCACCGACGAAGCCGTGTGTTCGCTCGGCGAGCCGATCCAGCGAGACGTCGTCGGCGAGCGGCATCCCTCGCGTGTGGACCTCGAGGACCTCGCGACGACCGGCCTCGTTGGGGACGCCGATCTCGATCTCTCGATCGAAGCGCCCGGCCCGGCGGAGGGCAGGATCGATCACGTCGATGCGATTCGTGGCGCCGATGACGACCACGTCGCCACGTTGATCGAGACCGTCCATGACCGAAAGCAGCTGGGCAACCACCCGGTTTTCCACGTCCGCGTTCTCGTCCCGTTTGCCCGCCACGCTGTCGATCTCGTCGAAAAATACGATGCTCGGGGCGTTCTCCTGGGCCTTCTCGAAGCGCTCGCGAAGCTGCTCTTCGCTTTCGCCCTTGTACTTCGACATGATCTCCGGTCCGGAGATGTGGTAGAACTCCGCGTCGACCTCATTGGCGACCGCCCGGGCGATGAGCGTTTTGCCCGTCCCGGGGGGACCGTACAGGAGTACACCCTTCGGGGCTTCGATCCCGACGTGGTGAAACAGCTCGGGCTCCGACAGCGGCAGTTCGATCATTTCACGCACCAGCTCCAGCTCTTCGTCGAGCCCACCGATGTCCTCGTAGGTCACACGTTTGTCGACTGAAGCGTCGGCTTCGGCCGTATCGTCCGGCAGCTTTACGTCGGTCGCGCCGGTGATGTAGACGGTCCCCGCGGGGTCCGTGTTCGTGATAGTAAACGGACCGACCCCGAGGCGCTCGATATGGATGCGCTGGCCCTGGCTGACGGGACGGTCCTCTAGGTCACGATGGATCGCCTGGGCGATCCGATCCGTATCCTCGCTCGAGAGTGGAACGGGCGGTTGGACGGTAATCGATTGAGCGGTCTCGACCGTTTGTTCCCTGACACGCACTGTTTCGCCGATCCTGACGCCAGCGTTGGCGCGTGTATCCGCATCGATCTGGATCGATCCGTCTGCCAGTGCCGGGCCGCCTGGCCAGACCTTCGCGACAGTTCGTTGCTCGCCCTCGATTACCACGGTATCGCCGCTCAACACGCCGAGTGTTCGTCTGGCCGGTTCCGGGAGGCGGGCCACGCCCCGACCGGCGTCCCGCTTTTCGGCGCCAACAACCTCCAGGGTTACCTCCTCGCCGCTCATTCCCGTAGGAATTGCTCCGCTGGGACCTTTATGATTGTCCTCGTGCACCCTATGGAGGGGGCAATTGCTAAAGGGCCGGGCGCCCACGTGTTCGCATGGTCGAACCCACCGAAAGGGATGGCATGACCTGGTACGAGTGCGAGGAGTGTGGACTTTTGCTCGAGGACCAGGAGGAGGCACGCCGTCACGAACGGAACTGTGACGCCGAAGAACCATCGTACCTGCAGTGATTAGGCCGTCACCTGGAGCTGGTAGGCCCGTTCCCGAAGCTGATTTTCAACGAACACGTACACATCGCGATCCGTTGGGCCCTCCAACCCGATTTCGACGGCCTCCCGATATCCGATCGCGTCGACACCCGGAGCAACTGTCGCCACGTCACCGGCGGCGACCAGTACCCGGCCCACACCCGAGTCCTGTAAAATCTCGTCGGCCGTTTTGTGGTCGTTTACGTAGACGACCGTGCCAGAGCCGCTGTCGCGGTCGGAGATGAGCACGTGAGCTTGTGAACTCGCCGGGGCGCGGACAGCCTCGGTCGTGGCCTCGGGGGGCGCGCGATACGTGACACGACGGCCGTCGAGGTACGTGACTTCGATGCCGGCTTCGGTCCACTCGACCGGGAGCGTCGCGGGAGAGATGTTAGACCGGCTCGCCATACATTCGGGTCCGCTCGGCCGCGGGTTAAGCCCGACGGGACGTCGTCACATCGCCACGAGTAAATAGCAGCTTGGACGCAGGAAAGGCATGGAAGGGCGCGCCCGCGCACCCGGAGCCGGCACAATTCTGAACGCCCTCGCGACCGGGGTGGGCTCGGCATTCGCCATCGAGCAGTACACCCACGCACACGTCTCGCTCTCCAGTGACTCGGCGGTCCAAGGAACGATCGCTGGAGCACCCGATGCTGATACGCGGTTGATCGAGCGGTGCGTCGAGCTTGTCGTCGAACGGTTTGGCGATGATGAGGGCGGGGAGGTACGGACCGAAAGCGACCTCCCGATGGCCGGCGGGTTGAAGTCCTCGAGCGCGGCGGCCAATGCCACCGTGTTAGCGACGATGAGCGCACTCGGCGTCGCAGATCAGGTCGACCGCGAAGAGGCAGCCCGGATGGGGGTTACGGCGGCCCGCGATGCAGGTGTCACGGTCACGGGCGCTTTCGATGACGCGAGTGCGAGCATGCTGGGTGGGATAACCATCACGGACAATACGTGCGATGAACTCCGACAGCGGGCTCGCCGGGACTGGCACGTGCTCGTCTGGATCCCGCCGGAACGCGCCTACAGCGCGGATGCGGATCTCGACCGGTGTCGCCGGCTCGCGTCATTAGCAGACCTCGTCGCCGAACTCGCCCTCGACGGAGCGTACACCAGGGCGATGACGGTGAACGGGCTCGCGTTTTGCGCGGCACTGAAATTCGATGCCGAACCCATGCTCGAGGCAATGCCCGATGCAGCAGGCGTGTCACTCTCGGGGACGGGACCGAGCTTTATCGCGGTGGGCGACCGAGACGCACTCGCGAGTGTCAAGGTGTCGTGGGACGAACGCGCGGGACAGACGGTGCTTACAACCACACAAACCGAGGGAGCGACGATCGATGAATGAGATAGACGACGGGCGTATCGACCCACAAGAGATGTCACTGGCGGAACTGCGCGAGGAAATCACGGAGATCGACCGGGAGATTGTCGAACTGATCGCCCGGCGGACCTACGTCGCCGATACTATCGCAGAGGTCAAGGCCGGCGCAGGGCTTCCCACGACCGACGAGGAACAAGAAACGCGTGTCATGGAACGAGCGGGCAGGAACGCGGAACAGTTCGATGTCGATGCCAATCTCGTGAAGGCGATCTTCCGGCTGCTGATCGAGCTGAATAAGGTCCATCAGCGAGAGAACAGGTAACGACTGGGTGCGACCGCGTCGAGGGTAGTCACGCCACTCGGACGAGCCCGATACTGTCGAGGCCACTGGTTCGTGCGAGTCATCCTTGAGAATTCGCGGCCGTTGACCGTGTCCACAAATTCGTCCAGCGTGTCGCGTGCGTCAGAATCAACGGCTGCCAAAATCGGCCGCTCCATTGGGGTGTGTTCGCCCCGCCAGCGAGACGTAAATGGACGCCGCCTCCGCACTCATACAGCCCGCCACTGCTGCCCGTTTAGAAGGTCGTCGAAAGGAGGGGCCAGTTGATGAGTCGTCCTTGGAACCTTCTGGGTTCGAGACCCCTGAACCGCCTGGGTGGCAAACCCCGAGGCCTACCGCCGCATAGGTACACGTCACGCCAATCATTCTTTGCTTCCTTAGCAGGTTGACGCCCCGACACGGTTCAACCCAGCGTGATAGGTACGCTTTGCGAAGAACACCGAGGATAGTTATCTCATAATCGCGCAAGATCTCAAGCGTTCTCAGTCCCGTCGACGTCTCTCGACGCGTGGTGATACGCCCCCAGGAGTGATTCAATCGATGGGAGTTCCAATCGTTCGTGGTGGGCAGTCAGTGGCGTGACGCTCACCGCTCCGTCGAGGATGGCACCGCGGTCCGTCTCGCTTTCCTCCTCCCACTCGCCGCTGGCCATGAGATCCCACGTCCCGTCCCTGATCTGGAGTTCATCACCGTTTTCTTCGACCGTGAGGGGGTGATGAGGTGACGGTGTCGTGACGCGCAGCCGAAGGGGATCCGGTGCGCCGAGCGGGACGTTCACGTTGAGGAGACCGTCGTCCGGCAACACCTGTTCCTGGGCCAGCTCGGTCGCCAGATACCTCCCGACATGGACGGCCTCAGTGAAATGCTTCCGGGTGGGACGCAGGGGCCAGCGGTCCTCTGGAACGTACAGCGAAAGTGCGATCGCCGGGACCCCCCGGAAGGCACCTTCGATAGCTGCACTGACCGTGCCCGACCGACCCAGGGTGTACGCACCGACGTTTGCCCCGACATTGCACCCGGCAACGACGAGATCCGGATCGAGATCGAGGCCTTCCAGGCCGACAATCACGCAATCGGCCGGCGTCCCGGTTACAACCCGACCGGTTGGCGCCTCCCGGACCGAAACCGAATCCGAGCGTAGCCGACCGACCCCACTGTGATCTTCCGCTGGGGCGAGCACGGATACGTCGCCGATTTCATCCAGGGAATCGACCAGCGCATGTAATCCCGGGCTGTCGTGTCCGTCGTCGTTCGTGACCAGCACCTCCATACGGAACGAATCCCCCATGGGCGAGCAAAAACACTCGGGCCTTGGATTCAGCCCGGCGGCACGCGATCGACGACTGCATCCTCGTCCACTACGACGTTATAGGCAGCTTCATCGTCGTTCCACAGCAACAGCCCCCCTTCGATAATGACGACGTCCCCGTAGTCGGCAGTGCGTAGTGCTTCGTTGAGGGTAGTCTCCCGCGTTAACACGGCGAAATGGGGCGTATCCTGGCTGCCATCACCAACGCGGTAGAGCGGTGGTGCTCCCGGCTCGCGAAGTGTTCGGCTCAGCTTGACCACGGCAATATCAACCCGACTCGTTACAGCCGCCGCCGATTCGGCCAATGGTGCGAATGTACCCCGATCCGGCCTGAACGTACTTCGCCGTCGCCCGTCCCGCCGGAGGATGCTGTAACTGAAGCGCACCTCTCGGTGGACGAATTCCCGAGTCGCTACTGGGCGCTTGCCGCTGGTTCGTCCGCTCCCTTCGTCCAGCGATCGCTGGAAGCGCGGGATCGAAATCGGCGATCGTTCGTCGAACGACCAGCACTCGTCTGTCGGCCGACGCCCCGGCCAGAGCCTGAGCGTGGGCGCGAAAACGTCGACCGAGTCGTTCCCGTCGACGATGGCCCGTTCTACCTCCCGGAGATGCAGGCTCGTTCGTCGATCCGCCGGAGCGACACACACGAGGACTCCATCAGTATCGAGGTCGCGGAGCAACCGGCGAACGACGTTCACCGGCTCGTCGAGTTCGCTCAACACGTTCGCCAGGAGGACGAGATCGTAGGCTCCCGTCGGTTCGAACGATTCGATCGTCCTCTCCTCGATCGACCAGTGAAAGTTCGGCCCGGTTTCCCGGAGCATTGCGCGCAACACCGTCGTCGCCGCACTCGGTTCGACAGCGCGATAGTCGACGACTGCTTCCTCGCCGACGTACGCAGCCAATCCAAGTGCGGGACCACCGACACCTGCACCGACGTCGAGGACGCGGAGTTCCCGCGACAGCAAGCCACGTTGGCCCAGCTGGTCAAGAACGTACTGGACGCTTGCGAAGTATATAGGCAGGTGATAGATCGCGTATCCCAGCGCCGTCGCCAGGTCATACTCGACTGCATCGCCGGCGAAATAATCGGCTTTGAACGCACGAATCAGCCCCCGGAGCTCGTCGCCGGCGTCCCCCTCCCACCACGTCGGGCCGAATCGGCCCTCAAGTAGGCCCTCCAGGACGTTCGCGTACCGTTCCGGCAATCGCTCCACCTGATCGAAGGACGGTGCGAGCGGAGAAGTCGTATCTATCGGCGCGAACGTTCCATCCGCACGTTCCTGCAGAGAAAGCTCTAGCGCGTGAGCGCGAAGGATCGACCGGATCTCTCCGGGGTGAAGCTCCGCCGTCACGTACTCCGTTAATTCCGCTGGATCGATCGGTCTGACCGAGCGAAGGTATTTGGCCGCGTCGAGAACCTGCGTTTCTACCGAGCCTGTCATTGACGGTCTCGACTACGCTCGCTTGCCTCCCGGTACAACTTCACAAAATCCTCCCGGTCAGCTTCCGCGACGGTACGGGCGGCACGAGCCACGTCGTCGGCGCCATCGAACGTTGCCTGAATGTCGGCGTACACGTGTGGGGACCCGTCTAGAACGCCAGCTGCGAGCTCATCGATTCCAGTGGAGATGGGGGTGTGAAATCCCGCCCGTACGGGCTCGGCCGCCAGGGCGTACGCCAGGATGGCGGCATGCGTTTTTACCTGGACTGTCTCCATGGCCTCATCGTGTTCCTCGGGGGTGGTATCCACCAGCTGACAACCCTTCGCGCGTAATTGCTCGCGGATTCGGGCCGCCATCTTCCCCTCGTTCTCGGCCACGATTGCCACATTTCCCGGTGCGTTCGCGGGGGCGAACAGCGGATGCAAGCTCAGTCGTTCGCAATCGGGAGCTGCTGCTCTCATTGCCCGGACTGGCCCGGTCATCGTCCCACTGAGATCGACGACCGCGCGATCGGCGAGGCCGGCATACCGGGTTATCACATCCTCGACCGCCGGCATCGGCACCGCAATACAGACGAGGTTCGCCCGCTCGTCCGTGTCCGGGGAAAGGACTTGCCCGCCGTGCGCGGTGGCCGCGGTCCCGGCCGCCGATTCGTCCGCATCGATAAACCCGAGACTGGTATCCGCAGGGAGGGTTTCAGCAAACCACGACCCCATCTCCCCGGCCCCCACGATCACCGCGTCCATCGTGTGGGCGCTGGCCGTGGGACGCCTAAAGCGGTTCGTTTAGACGACGAATTGTTTTTCGTAGTCGGTGAGGTTCTCGTGGCCGTCCTCGGTGATGACGACCAGGTCCTCGATTCTGATCCCGCCGACCGACGGGTCGTATACACCCGGTTCGATCGTGACAACGTGACCGACTTCGAGCTCCTCGCCGACCGTGTTAACCGACGGCGCCTCGTGGACCTCCAGCCCGACGCCGTGACCCGTCCCGTGGACGAAACCCCGATCGGTTCCTTCGTCGCTTCGCGTCGTCGGAATACCTGCTTCTTCGTAGACGTCACACACCGCATCATGGACAGCGGCTCCGGTGACACCAGGGGATAACATGTCGAGGGCTGTCTCGAGCGCCGCTTCGGTACGGTCGTACCAGGCACGGGCGGTCTCGGATGGTTCACCCACGCAGAACGTCCGGGTCATATCGGCGTGATATTTGGTTTCCTTTTCACGCGGGAAAATGTCGACCACGATGGGCTCGTTCGGCGACAGCGGCCCGTTCCCACGGTGGTGGGGATCGGCCGCCTGCTCGCCGCCGGCCACAATGGTCTCCTCCAGCGCGCATCCGTTGCGGACGAGGGTGACTTCGATCTCCTCTTTCAGTCGTTCGCTGGTGAGCGTCTCCCCCTCCGCCTGCAACACCCCGTCCGCTACCGTCGCATCGGACAACAAAGATTGCACACGGCGCATCGAGCGCTCCGTAGCTCGCTGGGCCTCCCGGATCGCCGCAACCTCCTCGTCGGTCTTCACCGCACGAATGTCACCGAGGATGTCCTCGGTCGTCACTTCTACACCGATATCCGCCGCCCGGAGTCCCTCGGCTCGTCCGAGGGGAAACCGTTCGGGAACGGCGACACGGTTGACGTCTCGCGAGCGCACGAACTCGACGGCCACCAGACGCTGTGCCTCGGGTGCGCCGTGTTCCTCCACCTTCTCCCGATACGAAAAATCCACCGGCGCTGCGACCGTGTCGGCGAAGCTATCCTCGCGGGCGAGCCCCCGATCGAGCCCCCGAACGAGGAGATGGACGGTCCCGTTCACGTAGAGACTCGTAAAGGGGTCGACGGCGCCAAACCCGGTGACGTACCGTTGGTCTGCGTTCGTTCCGGGGGCATCGATCAGGTAGCCATCGACGCCCATCGCCGACAGATGGTCGTCGAGCGCGTCAAGCTCACGTCGCATACTCCGGCATACCGGAGCGCTGCCAAATGCCTGCCGACTCCGGTAGGCTGATAGTTGCTACCTCCCGCACACATGGCATGAACGTCCGGATCAGACCGTCGACCGTCGCGGGTACCGTCCAGGCGCCGCCGTCGAAAAGCTACACCCATCGCGCGATCCTTGCCGGGGGACTGTCCGATAGCGCGACCGTTCGGGATCCACTCATGAGTGCCGATACGAAAGCCACGATGGGTGCCGTCGAAGCGTACGGAGGCGAGGTAGATCGAGAGACCGACGAACTGTCGATCCAGGGCGTCGACGGCCGACCGCAGGTTCCGGCTGACGTGATCGATTGTCACAACAGCGGGACCACCATGCGACTGGTGACGGGGACGGCCGCGCTGGTTGACGGGACCACCGTGCTGACGGGGGATGAGTCCCTCCGCGCTCGTCCCCAGGGGCCGTTGCTTGAGGCGCTCGTCGCACTGGGTGCACAAGCACAGAGCACGCGGGAAAATGGCCAGGCGCCGCTGGTCGTGACCGGGCCGATTGCGGGCGGCGCTGTCGCGGTTCGTGGCGACGTTTCCTCGCAATACATTACCTCGTTGCTGATGGCAGGGGCGTGTACGGCTGACGGCATCGAGATCGAGCTGACGACGCCACTGAAATCAGCCCCGTACGTCGAGATCACCCGGGAGGTGCTTTCGGCGTTCGGTGTCAGTACACAGCGGACGGATGCCGGCTTTTACGTCGATGGTGGGCAATCCTACCGGGCGGAGACCTACCCCGTCCCGGGGGACTTCTCCTCGATTTCCTATCTCCTGGGGACGGGCGTCGTGGCGTCGCCGGACGGGCTAACCATCGACGGCGCCGTCCCGAGCTCCCAGGGGGACACAGCTATCGTCGACGTGGTCCAGGAGATGGGTGGTGCGGTGACGTGGAATCAGGATGCGGGGACCCTCACAGCGACCAAATCCCCGCTGACCGGCACCACGGTCGATGTCGGGGACACCCCCGATCTACTCCCGACGATCGCCGCACTCGGGGCGATCGCGGGCGGTACCACCCGGCTGACCAACTGCGAGCACGTCCGATACAAGGAAACCGATCGGGTGGACGCCATGGCGACCGAGCTGGCCAAAATGGGCGCAGACGTGGAGGAATCGCAAGACGAACTGGTTGTCCACGGTGGGCGGACGACCCTCGAGGGGGCAGTCGTCGACGGCTACCACGACCACCGGATAATCATGTCGCTGTGTCTCGCGGGACTCGGTGCCTCGGGGGAGACGACAGTCCGTGGTGCCGAACACGTCGACGTCTCCTTTCCGGATTTCTTCGACGTGCTCTCCGGGATCGGCGCCACTGTAACCCGCGAATGACCGGCGGAACCTTGTAAGCTTCAAATGGGTCGGGGGCCCACCGGAGGACATGAACGGAAACCGGTTCGGGCGGTTGTTTCAGGTCACGACCTACGGGGAGAGCCACGGCCCCGCGATGGGCGTGACGATCAGCGGGTGTCCGGCCGGCCTCGAACTCGCCGAAGACGACATCCAGGTGGAGCTGGACCGTCGGAAGCCGGGGCAGTCGATGATTACCACCAGTCGGGACGAGCCGGACGCAGTCACGATCAACAGCGGACTCCAGGACGGTTACACCACGGGCACGCCGCTCGGGATGGTGATCCAAAACAAAGACGCGCGTTCCGGCAAGTACGAACCATTCATTACCGCCCCGCGACCGAGCCACGGTGATTTCACGTACTCCGCCAAGTTCGGCACGCGCAACTGGGGTGGTGGCGGCCGATCTTCGGCCCGGGAAACGGTCAACTGGGTCGCCGCAGGTGCCGTCGCGAAGAAGTTATTGGCCACCGAAGGGGTGGACATTCAGGCCCACGTCAACCAAATCGGCGACGTTCGGGCGGAAAACGTCTCCTTCGAGCAGATGCGCGAGCACACCGAGGACAACGAAGTCCGCTGTGCTGACCCGACGGCTGCCGAAGCCATGATCGATCGCATCGAGCAGTACCAGGGCGAAGGGGACTCGATCGGCGGAAGCATCCATTTCGAGGCGCGTGGCGTCCCCCGGGGTCTCGGTGCACCCCGATTCGACGCCGTGGAGGCACGGTTGGGGCAAGCCATGCTGAGCATCCCCGCGACCACCGCGTTCGAATTCGGGCTCGGACGCACCGCCCGTGAATACACCGGGTCCGAACGCAACGAGGATTGGACGATCGACGATGCGGACGATCTGGTTCCGGTCGGTAACGACCACGGCGGCCTCCAAGGCGGCATTACCACCGGTCAGCCGATCTTCGGCGAGGTGACCCTCCACGCGCCGACGTCGATCCCCAAAGAGCAACGGACCGTAGACTGGGAGACCGGCGAGGAGAAAACGATCCAAGTGATCGGTCGCCATGATCCGGTGTTACCACCGCGCGGCGTGCCGGTCGTTGAGGCGATGGTGGCGCTGACGCTCGTCGATTTCATGCTGCTCGCGGGGCGAATCAATCCGGACCGGCTCGACGGAGACCTCGGCGAATACCGAACCGAGTACCACCCTCGCTCGCCCGGAAATCAGTGACCGACCGGGCTACCCGAACTCGCGGCGGGTGATCCGGCATCGAACGGTTTCGTCGACCTCTCGCAGATCGTACGTGGGGAGGTCTCCTCCGGCCCCTTGTAGATACATGGGATCGACGAGGTTCCCCTTGACGACGCCGTAGACCTTGAACCACTCCCCGACCTCGGTCGGATCGATCCGTTCACCGCGAATCTCCTGTGCGAGCCGCCGGGAAAGCCAGTCTTCTTCACTGATACTCGGGTCCCGCACCATGGCATCACGCGTGAACCGAGTGAGATACCAGTTGAGATCGTTCAACAAGGAGACGGCCGCCCCGAGACTGACCGTCGACATCGCGATCGTGTTTCTCCATGGTCTCCGGAGCTCGTAGGTCAAAAGCGCCTCCCGGGAGGTTTCACGACCGAGCAGTTCGTTCCGCAGGTCGACGTCTTCGTTGCCGACCAGACAGACCTCGGTCACGCCCTCGACACCGGCGGAGCCACCGAATCCGCTTCTCTCGTGACGTCGAACGGTAGGTCATCCACGCCCGGGTCCAGGTCGATCCGCTCCGCTCGATCGACGGCATCAGCAACGGCTTCGAGAAGCCACTCGGATTCTACCGCTGCGGTATCGGCAGGATTTGTGCGTGTTGCCGGTTGATCCGGTGCGATGCGGTTACAGCCGGCGGGAATCCGTGCGGTCCGAAACGTCCCGATCGATTTGGCGCGCTCGACGATGTGATGCTTGTCGATATTCACGAGCGGCCGATAGATCGGTCTCGTCGTGACCGCTGACGTAGCTGCGAGATTGTGACCCGTTTGGCTCGACTTCTGCCCGAGCGACTCTCCACTCACGAGCGCCTGCGCGCCGACTTCGTCGGCAATCGATTCGGCGACGCGGAACATGAACCGGCGCAAGAGCAGCATCCGCATCGACCCGGTGTTCTCCACCAGCCACTCCCCGACGTCTCCGACCGGCACACGATAACACGGCTGTTCGTGTCCGGCGGCGAGGGCACCGAGGGTCCGGGCACTCTCGAGCGCTCGAGCCACGTGATCCGGGCCGCCGTACGCTTCAAAATCAAAATACACCGGGACGATGCTGACCCCACGTCGCATCATTTCCCAGGCCGCCACCGGCGAGTCGATCCCGCCGCTGATCATCGCGACCGCGGTCCCCTGTGTCCCGAGCGGAAAGCCGCCCGGACCGCGTTGCTTTTCGGTGAAGAGGTACGCCTCCGTTTCCCGGCACTCTACGTGGAAGGTAATGTCGGGATCGTCCAGATCCACGCTGGGATCGAAGTCACCGTCGACAGCCTCCCAGATTGCCGATCCACCGCGCTCCTCGATGTGGGCGCTAGTAAACGGATGACGCCCTTTCGATCCCGCGCGACGTGCCCTGACGGCGAAGGTCCCATCGCGATATACGACGGGTGCGATCTCCGCGAGCGCCACCTCGATGGCTTCAATCTCCGGTGGAACAGTCAAACAGGGGCTTGCCGAGGAGACACCACAGGTCCAACGAGCCGCCCGAGTGGCCGGAACAATCGAGGCGGGCGACACCTGAACGTACAACCGACCGCGTTCCCGTTCGACCTCCGCATCGACCTCGGACCGAGAGAGCATCGCCGCGAGATTGCACCGGAGCCGTTCCTCCATCCGCGCCTGGACACGATTGCTCTTCGTCCCCAGCTCGCCGTGACGAACGAGCACCGTGTCCGCCTCCGGCGGTGGCTGCATGGCTAAATGGTTGCCCGGCCCCCATATATACCGACTTCGACGACAGCCGGATCGTGCCGGCGGGGAGAAACACTCAACCGAGGCCATCCCAGTGCTTTGCAGCCGAACGCTGCGGAGGTATGATCGATGACCGATCAACCGACAAGGACCAGTTCCAAGTATGAGGCCGTCACGTTTTCGACGCCCGCCAACGCGAGATCGTCCTCCAGGGCCGCCACTGTCGCACGTGCGGCCTCGAGTTCCCCGGGTGCCGCATGGGTTTCGATCTCGACGAATTCACCGAGCCCGTCGACCTCGTCCAGGCAGATGTTGATATCGTCCTCGACGTACACCGCACGGCGCTTGCGCACCGATCCGGCCTCCTCGAATCCCAGGGCCTCGAGGATCGAACGGAGTTGGGCACCGTCCGTGACGCCGATTTCTCGCTCAATGCGCGTTTTCGTGTCCGTGTCGACGCGCGGTCCCTTGTATGTCAACCGAACACTGGCGTTCGCTTCGTCACCGGGAGCAGATTCCCGCCGGATCCGTAGCGCCTCATCCGTGTCCGCAAAGTCGCGATTGGGGTGGTCCCAGTACGTGTCGTCCTGGATCACTGTCTCCACAAGCGTCGCCTCCCGGGCTTCGAGCGTTTCCCGGACGTCCCGGTGGGAGGCCCGGACCTTCCGCTCAAGCTCGTACATACGACTACTCGGGCGGCCCACCGGGAAAGAGGCGTCTATCTCGCGCCCCGGTGACACACCGCGCGGCATTGATCCATCGAAACGGTGTTCTTAAGGCCCGAACATCACCTTGACCCGATATGAGCGACGACCCAGAGCCAGCCGCGGCCGAAGATGACCCGGAGCCGCCGGCGGCCGAACCGACGGATGAAGACGAGGAAGCACAATCTTCGGAGGAACAAACGGAGACGGACGAAGCGGGAATCTCGGAATCGGATTTCGTCCGCGTCGATTTCACCGCTCGCGCTGTGGAAAGCGATCAGCTTGTTGACACAACAGACCCCGAAGTCGCGGAAGAAGAGGGGGTCGATACGGAAGAACAAACCATCGAGCCCCGGGTGGTGCCGATCGGTGCCGGCCACCTGTTCCCGTCCGTCGAGGAGGATTTCGTGGGGAAGGAAGTCGGTGACACTGGCTCCGTCGTCGTTTCGGCAACCGAAGCGTTCGGGGAATATGACCCCGAGGATGTACGGACAGTCAGCGCCGACACGATTCCCGAGGACGACCGATACCCGGGCGCGCGCGTCGATGTTGACGGCGAACAGGGCTATGTCGAGCGAATCATTGGGGGGCGGGCGCGGGTCGATTTCAATCATCCACTCGTCGGAGAAGACATCGAGTACGACTACGAGATTCTCGCAGTCATCGACGAGCCGGTCGAACAGGCCAAAGGCATGATCGAAGGCCTCGTGGGGGTGGATCTCGAGATGTGGATCCAGACAGACGAGGTCGAAGAAGAGGTGGAGTCGGAGGGAGAGGATCTCGAAGAAGAGGTGGAACCGGAGGAAGAAGACGCAGACCAAACGGAAGATGATACAGCCCCGGAAACCGAACTTGTCGAGTATCAGACACTCTACATCGAAAGCGTCCCCCAGCTGGCCATGAACAGCCAGTGGATGTTCCAGAAGCGTCAGGTCGCCCAGCAACTGATCGAGCGGCTGGACCTAGACCGCGTCATCGTCCAGGAAACGATCGAGGCACCAAGTGGGCCCCTCGGTGGGCTCGGTGGCCTGGGCGCAGGCGCGGGAGCGGACATCGAGGACGTCGCCTCCTCCATTGAGGACGTCGATCTGGAGGAGCTCGAGGAAGAGGCCGCCGAGGATACCGAAGAGTAGCCGAAACGCCCGCTTCTTCAGTCTCCACGCCGGTCGTCAGGCGATGTCTCGACTGGTGTCGACGGAGACGCGCTCGCTCAGTTCCAGTTTGATCGGCTCATCTAGGGCCCGCCCGCCCCGGAATTTCGGCACGCTGAGTCGGTTGACGATCGAATCTCCCCGAATGGTCGTCTCGAGATCGAAGACTACGTCGGCCACGTACTCGGTGGTGTCCCGTTCGGCCGGCACTGATCGACCCTCCAGGCAATGCAGAAACGCGAGGCTCTCGGTGTTGATCATATGGGTCTGGAGGTTGTTGAGGAAGTTCTGATAGCGCGTGGTCTCCGACGCCTCGAGTGGATCCATCGGGTCGATGATGAGGTTACACTCCTCGGGCAACGCGCGAACGTGATGATTGGCGTGATCCAACGGGGTGTCCGGCTCGATCTCTTGGATGTTCGGGTTTCCGACCCGAGTGTTCGCTCGTTCGAGGGCGTCCCGAATCGCCGCGGAGGAGCGTTTCGAAGACAAATAGAGGGTCCGACGGGCGGCCGTCAGCTCGTAAAGCAGCAATTCAGACTGGCTCGAGGGCTGTGCTTTGAATGCGATGACGCTCCCGGCTGGGATGCCACCGTCTAGCATCCGGTCGAGTACGTCGATCCCCGTTGGCAGCCGCCCGGCCATGGCAGTGATTCGTTGTTCCCTTTCCCCTGATAAAGCCTTTCTCACTAACTAGATGGGCTGCCCACTGATCGCGAGGTTCAAGTTCTCGGGGTGGGCCCTTGAGAATGATGCGCCACGAGCACGTGATCACCGCCAAAGGACTCTCCCGGGCGGACATCGAGACCGTGCTCGATCGCGCCGCCGAGCTTGAGGCTGCAGACTCCCGCGCAGTGGAGTTACACCGCGGAAAGATCCTGGCGTTGCTCTTTTTCGAACCGAGCACCCGCACCCGGCTGAGCTTCGATGCGGCCATCAAACGCCTTGGCGGCGACGCGATCGACATGGGGGCCGTCGACGAATCGAGCGTGACAAAAGGGGAAACCCTCGCCGATACCGTCCGCGTCATCGAGGGGTACGCGGATGCGATCGTCCTTCGCCATCCCAGCCAGGGGGCCGCGAAGATGGCCAGCGAATTCGTCGACGTGCCGCTGCTCAACGCAGGGGACGGTGCTGGTCACCACCCAACCCAAACCCTGCTCGATCTGTACACGATGAGGAAACACGTCGGCCTCGACGGAATCTCGGTGGGGATCATGGGCGATCTGAAGTACGGGCGGACCGTTCATTCGCTGGCGACGGCGCTGACGAAATTCGACACGGTCCAACACTTCATCAGTCCCGAAAGCCTCGCCCTGCCAGCCAACGTCAGATACGACCTCCACGAGGCAGGTTCGACCGTCCGGGAGCACCGCGACATCGAGGACGTGCTGCCGGAGCTCGACCTGCTTTACGTAACAAGAATCCAGCGCGAGCGATTCCCCGACGAGCGCGAGTATCGGGACGTGGCGGGCGAATACGGTATCGACGCTGCTGCCTTGGAACGGGCAAAAGAACACTGCAAAATCATGCATCCGCTTCCCCGCGTCGACGAGATCGATCCCAGCGTCGACGAGACCAACCACGCGGTATATTTCGAACAAGCACACAACGGCATCCCCGTGCGGATGGCCCTCCTGGACCTCCTGCTATGAGTGACGACGAACACGAACACGAGCTGCTGGTCAGTAAGATCGAGGACGGTACCGTTATCGACCACGTGACCGGCGGGCAGGCGCTCAACGTCCTGGCCATTCTCGGCATCGACGGAAGTCGAGGCGAGAGGGTGAGCGTTGGGATCAACGTGCCGTCCGGTCGGCTGGGGCGAAAGGACATCGTCAAGGTCGAGGGACGGGAGCTCACGCCGGCCGAGGTCGACGTCCTCTCTCTGATCGCCCCGAACGCGACGATCAACATTATCCGTGGGTACGATGTGATCGACAAACACCGGGTCGAACGAACGGCGGTCGTGGCGGGGATCCTCTCCTGCCCGAATCCGGAATGCATCACCAACGCGAGGGAACCGGTCGAAACGCGCTTTGACGTCCTCGACGACGGCGTCAGGTGTGTCTACTGTGAATCCATCATCCGTGAGGGGCTCGCAGAGCACATCGAAGTCGAGCGACCATCCGTCTGAACACCTGGCAATACCACCGGAGAAATTTTGTCAGCAGCGCCGGTCGTATGCACTACGATGTCCTTTACGGAAGACGTTGCGCCGGCGGTCGAACCGATCTGGACGGCCATCGAACGACATCCGATGGTAGCGGGGATCGGCGACGGGACCCTCGATCGCGAGCCCTTCGCGTACTGGGTCAAGCAGGACTATCGCTATCTGATCGAGTACAGTCGGGTGTTCGCGTACGGGGCCGGGCGGGCGCCATCGCTCGATGAGATGGGAAAATTTGCCGAGCTCCTTGCCGGGACGCTCAACACGGAAATGGATCTCCATCGTGCCTACGCGGCAGAATTCGGCATTTCTTCCGAGGAACTCGAGGCGACCGATCCGTCACCGACGACGCAGGCGTATACCGATTTCCTCGTCCGCACGGCCGCGGTAGATTCCTTCGGGGAACTGATCGCCGCCCTGGTACCGTGCATGTGGGGCTTTCACGAGACGGGGAAGCGGCTCGCGGCGGATGGGCTTCCGGACCACCCCCAGTATCGGGAGTGGATCGAGATGTACACGAGCGACGAGTTCGCCGAACTCACAACGTGGTGTCTCGAGCTGATGGACCGCGTCGCCGACGATGCAGAACCGGAAGGCCTCGAGCGCTTCCGCGAACACCTTCTCACCTCGGCTCGCTACGAGTACCGATTCTGGGATGCCGCCTGGGAGCAAGAAGACTGGACAGTGTAGCCGCGTGACGGGCAGGTTTTCCCGTCACGATACGAGAAGCAGCCATGTACGGCGTGGTGACTCGCAACCCCGAGGAGGCAGCGTGGCCGGAGTTCGATCGGGCGTTCCACGAGGTGAAGTCCGTTACCGGACGGATCGTCGATCCCGAGCCGGGGACCATCGGCATGATCGCCTGTTTCGGCGACACGGCGGCCGGTGAAACCGATCCGTCGCTCGTCCCGGTCTCTGCCGACGGCACGCGTGCAACACGAGAGGCGCCGTATTTCGACTGGGGTTTCGTCTGTCCGACAGATCTAACGTATCGCGAACGGTTGCTAGATCTCGTCGAAGAGACAGCAGCTGCGACGGGGAACGTTCGCCTGGACGACATCGGGTTTCCCCGGGCGGAGTACTGTTACTGCGAGCGGTGTGAACAAGCATTTGCGGACAGCGAACGAACGAACCGGGACCGGTGGCGAGAGGACGTGATCGAGACGGTGGTCGCTGCGGTAGCCGATCGGATCCCGGGGGACTGCTATGCCACGATCTACCCGGATCCGTACCCGGGCCACCTCGAGCAACGGTGCGGTGTCGACGTCGACCGGCTCGCGGCACACGTGGACGAGTTCGTCGTACCGCTCTACGATACGGCCTATGGAACGACGTACTGGCTCGAAACGATCGCCAAGGGGTTCGAATCACGGCTCCCGATCGGGTTCAGTGTCGAACTCTACGCCGTCGACGTCGGCATCGACGAGTTGGCAAATGCCACTACAGTGGCTAGTGCCTACGCTGATCACGTGTACTTCGGGTACGACGCCGGTAATGCCCGGGCCGTGATCAGGCGACACCGTGCGGAATCGCGAACGGGCCGTCGCTACGAATGAGTGCCCGCCATTGGCTCGCTCTGGTGGGATCAGGCCATTTTTGGTCGTCGCTCGACGACGTGAGGCATGGGATACGAGAAGGACGACGAGGTCATCTTGCACGATCCACACAGCGAACACGACGGGGAAACCGGCCGGGTCACGCAGGTCATGGAGTCGATGTTTGGGGATGAGACCTACACGATCAGTTTCGAGGACGGTCAGGAGACCGGCGTGCCCGCCGACTCGCTCGAAGACGTCGAGGAGTGATCGCGACCGATGGCGGACGTGCCGTTCCACCACGTTACCCTGCGGTCGTTCGCGTACGCGACAGAGGATGAAAAACGGGTGCTCGACGCCCTCCAGGAGATCGTACCCGCTGAGACGAAGTTCGACCGCTCGGTCATCGAGGGGCACCACGGCGACTCGATCGTCTTGCTCGAGGCGACGTTGGATTCATCCGGCGAGATCGCCGCGTTGCTGGAGCGACTCCCCGGGGTCCCCGGGTTCGATCGGTTGCGGACCGACATCTCCGAGCGAATCGACGAGGACGTGAACCTGTTCATGCGGTTTGACAAACAGCGCGCCTTCCAGGGCGAACTGGCGTTCGGGGAGGGCGTCCACCTCCAGGGAAAAGTAGAGGCGTACCCGGCAAATCGCGAGGCGGCGATCGATAGCGTGACGGAAGCCCTCGACGAATTCGCGGAGGCGTACCACGGAACCCCCTGACCGTCAGTCGGGGGCTACCGCCGTATTTCGAACGATTCAAGGCCGACAGGTTCTTCCCACGAAACTGACACGTCCTCGACCGCGGCACGATCGCTTCCCGTGTGACACCACTCCACCATCGCGTCGACAGCGTCCGACGGGCCCTCGAAGACCGCTTCGATGCCCCCTTCGGGACGATTTTTCACCCAACCATCAACGTCCTGTCTGCGTGCCGCCTCGCGGGTGCCCGCCCGGTAAAATACGCGCTGAACGCGGCCGGAAATGAACACGTGTGCGCGTACTGTTTCGGACATACGTTGGCGTCCCGTTGTCGACCGGAAAAAAGCTACCCGGAACAGTGTTGCCAGGAAGCGACAAACTAAGTAGTCACTCCCAGCAGATATGTAGCGTATGCAATTCGCTGCGATGGAAACGATCCTCCCCTCGAAGGCGCCGGATTCGATCACCGAAGCAAAAGAAGCGGGGTACGCTGGGATCGAACTCAACGTTGATGGTCCAGATGCGGCCACCGATCCGATCTGGACGCCGGCAAACCGGGTTCGGATGCAAGTAAAAGCGGTGGCAGAGGAAATGGCCATCCCGTCGATCTGTCTGGGCTTTTTGAACCGGGGCGGGCTCACGTCGGACGATCCTGACGTCAGGGCCGACGCTCGACATGCCATCGTAAACGCGATCGATGCCGCTGCAGCTATTCGCGCGGAAGCGATTTTGGTCCCGTTTTTCGGGGACGCACAGATCGAATCCTCCGAGGAGCGTGATCGCTTGGTGGATGGGTTTCAGCGTCTCACGGACGCTGCGGAGGCAGTCGACGTCACGCTCGCCATCGAGAACACGCTAGATGGCGAGGCCAACGCGGAACTGATCGATCGAATCGACTCGCCCAAGGTCGGGATCTACTTCGACGTTGGTAACGCCCTGGTCTACGGGAACGATCCCATAGAGGACATCGAAACGCTCGGTCCGGATATCGCCCGTGTCCACTTCAAGGATTGGGACGACGACGGAAGCTGTCGCATCGGCGATGGTCACGTCGATTACCCCGCAGCAGTGGAGGCCCTTCGCGACATCGGTTACGACAATTGGGTCGTCCTCGAGACGCCGTCACGTGAGGACCCAATTCACGAGGCGACCGTCAATCTGGATCGGAGCCGAGAGTACGTGCGCTGAGACGACGATTCGTCGGCGTGCGAAAAGAGGACCAACCACCGATCACTCGGATCGTTGCTGTATCAGGGGGAGACAGGTCCGCCGGTTTCTAGCGCTTTCTCCACGGCTAGTGTGAGTTCGAACGTCCGGCGGCCATCATCGTAGGACGAGCGAACGTTCGAGGGTTCGCCCGTACGGACGGCCTCGAGAAACGCCTCGCCAGCAGCCCGTGTCGAGTCGTTTTCACCCGTGAAATCGACCTCCTCACCGTCCACCTCGCCGGTCAGGCGGTTACCACTGAGGGAGAGATAACACCCCTCGGCGACGATCTCGACCCCGGAGCTGTGCACGGGGCTTGCCGATGTGGAAGTGACGTGACCGACAGTTCCGGTACCGTGGGCAGTGTTCGCGGCGACCACATCCTCGAAGTCGATGGTATCGACGAGCTCGTGGCCTCCCACGGCGGTGACCTCGTCGACGGGCCCGCCGAAAAGACGGAGGAGATCATAGATGTGGGTGGCCTGCTCGACGATCTGGCCGCCGGAGTGCTCGTATGATCGCCACCAGTGATCGGGGCCCCCCGGGACACCGCTGAGATATTCCCCCTCAACGAGCCCGACCGTCCGACCGTCCAGTATTTCCTGGGCACGCTCCGTCGCTGCCGCATACCGATGCTGGTACCCGACAGCGCCGATCACATCGTTCGCCCGGATCGTCTGTTCGACCGTCGCCGCAGTCTCGGCATCGAGGGCAACGGGCTTTTCAACGAAAAGATCGAGCCCTCGTTCGGCAGCCATTGTCTCCTGGGTGGTATGGGCGAACGGCGGGATCACGACAAACACTGCATCGAGTCGTTCCTCGGACTCGTAGAGTTGTTCGTGATCGGTATACGCAGTCGCGTCGAACGCCGTCGCAACCTCTTTCACGCGAGCTTGATCGACGTCACACACGGCAGTGACCTCCGAATCGGGGGTTGCCTCAACTGTCTGAAGGTGACTTTTTGCCCGACCACCCACGCCGATGAATGCGATGTGCAGCATTTCGTATCGTCTTGGCATCAGGGGAGTCGGGCATAAACCTGTAGGTATCCCGCTGGAATGTCCGCCACACGATCGGGCCACTCGCGGCCATGTTTCGGGCGCATCCCAACAGCTTTCGCGACAAACGGGCTATCCTCGGTCGTTCACCATGGCGACCCCCGACGTTGATCTGGCGATTTCGACCCTGGGATGTCCCGATTGGGATCTCGACCGAATCTGTCGAACGTGTGCCGACTGGGGGTACGATGGCGTCGACTTCCGAGGGTACCTAGACGAACCGCGAGACGTCACCGACCACGCCCTGTTCCGCGACAGACCGAGTGGAGTCTGCGACCGACTGGCTGAGGCGGGGCTCGCGATCAGCTGCTTGAGCTCGAGCCTCCGGATCTGTGATGAATCCGCACTGGATGCTAATCTCGCGATGGCAGAGCAGTTCGCCGCACTCGCTCGAGCACTTGACGTGGAGTTCGTGCGCGTGTTCGGCGCCGGCGATATCGATCGGCACGATCGCGCGGAGCTCGTCACGTTTGGCGCTGAAACGATGGCGAAACTCCTCGAGGTACCGGGCGCGAGTGAGGTGACCTGGATCCTTGAAACCCACGACAACTGGATCGACTCGCGCGACTGCCTGGAACTCATCGAGGCCGTCGACGAACCCAACTTCCAGCTACTCTGGGACGCGGGGCACACCACCCGGGTCGGTGACGAAGCGCCGGCTGAGACCCTCGATCGCGTTGGTGAGCATATCGAGTATGTCCATCTCAAAGATGCCCGCCTCGAACCGGATCACTCGGATGCGATGGATGACGGGTGGCGATACGTCACGCCCGGTGAAGGGGAGCTCCCGCTGGATGTGGCTGTTGCTGGCCTGGCGGAGATCGGCTACGACGGGTGGCTCATGTTCGAACACGAAAAGCGCTGGCACCCCGAGTTAGCGGCCCCAGCGGCAGCCTTTCCTGTATTTATCGAGTGGTTCAACTCCCTGGAGTGAGGAGGAGCGCCGCATTTCCCCTTCACATGAGGGCCGGATGAAAAGTTGAGCTCGCGTCGACATGCATACACGAATCGTTGTCATAATCATCGACGAAGCGGCGTTGTCCGGTGTGGATTAGCCGGCTCAGATGTCGGGACGGTGGTGTCGGAGGTAGTGGAACGCATAGGTCTGGACGTACCCCGCGTACCTGCTACCGAACCGCTCCCTGATCGCCGCCGATGTTGCTCCGTAGTCACCTCGATCGCAGTCCGGATACTCGGCGGCGATCGCGCGTTTGATCCAGGTATCCAGCGGGACTGCCTGCGTGAATCCCAGCGAGAACAACAGGACGCAGTCGGCCACCTTCGGGCCGACACCGGTAAACTGCGTGAGATATTCCCGCGCCGCTTCGTACGGTAGGTCGGCCGCCGCCGCGGGATCTAGCCTATCCGCGACCTGTTCGGCGGTTGCTTTTACATAGGGAGCACGATAGCCGAGACTCAGTTCACGGAGGCGCGACTCCGGAACAGTGGCGAGCGTTTCCGGGTCGGGGAACCCGTGGTGGCACTCACCATCGATTTCGACCGGTTCACCGAACGTCGCGGCCAGGCGTCGTTGCATCGCCTGAATCCGGGGCACCCGCATTTGCGTCGAACAGATAAACGAAATAAGGCACGGAAACACGGGATCCTGTACCAGCCGCATCCCCCAGTAGGCCTGCCAGGCACGCTCGACCAGCGGATGACCAGGAGAATCTGCCTTGATCCGGTGCAGGTCGTCATCGAGACGAAGAAGCACCCGAAGTCGATCCTCGCTGTCCGCGGTGGACGCCCACTCCAACCCGCCGTTTCGCTGACGGACCCGGAGATATGCTCCGTCGATGACCGTTTCGTACCAGACACCGTCTGGCGGCGAGTCGGAGGCATACATCTCTCCCTGGCGCCGACGCCAGAGATACGATTGGCCGCTCTCGAGCGTGGCGCCGAGGTCGATCCCGCCGGGGATCTGCTCCGCCGGGATCGTACCGCATCGCATACTTGGACTCGGGCAGCGGCACCAATGGCCGTTTCGTATCTCATCGGGTGTATCAGTCACACGAGGAACTGGACGCCCGAAAACGCGCCGAAGGCGATCCCCACCGCCGCGACGAACGATCCAGCCCATGCCAGTAGGGTGTATCCAATCTTCGCACGACTAATGCCGCCGCTTGCGTAGGCGGCACCCGCACCGGTGACCCCGCTGACGATAATCTGGTTGAACGAGACCGGGACCCCGAACAGTATCGCGATCTGGGCGATCCCGAAGGACGGGATGAGTGCCGCGAGCGCCCGACGCGGGCCGAGCTGGGCGTAGTCTTGGGAAACTGCTTTTATCATGCGTGGTGCGCCCGTCCAAGCGCCAATCAGCAATCCGGCACCGCCGCCGACGAGGATCGCCAGGAGGGGGACCATTCCGTCGAGAAGCGGGATCAGCGGACCGACAGCTAGGCCCACTTGGCTACCGCCTGCGGAAAACGCGACGATGGCCCCCATTACCAGCGTGAAGCGTTGTTCCCCACCTACCAGATCGCTCCCCACCCAACGGGCCACGACCGCCCACCCCAATCCCCCCAGCAACACGGTGACCAGGACTGACGGGACGGGGCTTGCGCGGGCCACGGCGGTGGCGATCGTCGCTCCCTCTCCGGTACCACCGAGCACGGCGAATTCGATGTTCGCGAGTATGGCGCCGACGACACCACCAAGGATGGCGATGATCCGGGCTTCCGACATGAGTTCCTCGCGGAGTGCTCGAGCGATCCCATACGCAATGGCACCCCCGACGATGGGAGTGAACGTCCACATGACGCCGATCTCGAGGTATTTCGGCCAGTTTGGTACGCCACCCGCCGCCAGTCCGACCCCGATCACTGCGCCGGTAACCGTAAAAGCGGTCGCGATGGGATAGCCAGTGAAAATCCCGACGGTTACGAGCGATGCAGCGATGAGCAACGCCAGGGCTGCCGCGGTGGTTGAGAGGGAAACACCTCCGATGAGCTCCCGGCCCACCGCCTCGGAGACGTTCGCACCCTGGAACACGGCGCCGAGGAAAATACAGATCCCGACCACGAACGATGCGCGCAGGACAGACATCGCTCGCGCGCCCACGGCCGGAGCGAACGGCGTCGAACCCGCCGAGCCGGCACCGATTGTCCAGGCCATAAACAGACTCGCCAGCAATGCCGCAAGGAAAAGCAGAAACGAGAACATGTGAGCGCTTATCGGAGAGTCCTGCCCGAATCCTGGGCGCACGGGGATTTGACCTTGATGATCCCGCGTGACCGGCCAGCGCGCACCCCGGACACGCAAATCGACGAGTCGATTGAATCGCGCTCAGGGGAGGGAAGGTGGAGAGACGTGTCGAACATTCAGGGCTAAGGTTGATACTAATGGCCATCGAAACGCCTGGTTGAGCATGGATTGTCGCGTGGTTGTGGAGGCGGCGGTTCCGGTTTATGACGTATCCACACCGGACGAGGCGATCAAAATCGCGATCTCGAAAACCGGCGAGATGTTGAATCCGGACCTCAACTACGTCGAGATCAACATGGGAGAACGCACCTCGCCCGGTGGTGAGGAACTCGAGCCTGCCTTTATCGTGGCCGATGAGGCACTCGTCGCCCTGGAACTCGAGATGACGGTGTTCAACGTCGAGCAGGAAGAGCACGCAGCTCGCATCGCTCGAAAGGAGATCGGGCAGCGACTCACCAGCATTCCACTGGAGATCCTCGAAGTCGAGACGCTCGAAGACGATGACGATGACGACGAGTCTGAGCAAACAAACCACGATCCCGAAGAAGAAACGGAACGACCGGACGAGGAGGCCGACGAAACTGACGCGGAGGGGGAAGGGGACGACGATTTGCTCCCGGACTTCGATGAGCTCATCGAGTAACTGCGAGTAGGGATATCCTAGCCGCCACGCTCGTCGATAAGCTGGTAGTACCGCAAAACTCCCGTTCAGTCAGCGCTCGGTGCGACGGCCTCTTTTGCGGGCACGTCCATTTCGCTGGTGATGCACTGTGCCAGCGCGAAAACGGCAGCCTTGTGGTCGGTTTTGGACTTGTGAATCGAGGTCGGGCGGACGCCCAGGGTCTCGTAAGAATCGAGCGAGAGGTGTTCGCCCTCAATCTCCGTATACTGCTTTGTTACTTCAGCAAGGAGACCGTGTAAGTGAATTAACTCCTGCTTTTTCATGAACAGGAGTATCTTACGGTTGCGTGCTTATATTATTATCCTGATTCACGTTAACACACTTCGGGCAATTTCTTATCGATGACATAACAAGATTAACAACAATCGTAACATTGAGTTTCTGACAATACATGTGAACCGGCGTGGCACCCGGGGACGGTTTCCGTCGAGGTAACGGGTGCAACCGGGTGTTAATAGCTCGTTAATAGCGGTTGCTCAGGGTGCACTGCAATGATAGATAAACCAAAAAGAACCGATCAGTTGGTCGCGCTGGCCGGCTGTCCGCCGAGATCGTCGGTGGCGTTAAGGAGCTCTTTATACCGGTTGCGGATGGTCACCTCGCTGATGTTGGCGACCTCGCTCACCTCGGCCTGTGTGACTTTCTGGTTGGTCAACAGGGCTGCGGCGTACACCGCGGCGGCGGCGAGGCCGACAGGACTTTTTCCGCTGTGGATACCCGTGCGTTTGGCATTCCGGAGCAGTTCGCGAGCCCGATGCTCGGTTTCGTCCGAAAGGTCGAGATCCGAAATGAACCGGGGCACGTAGCTTTCCGGGTCGGCGGGCTTGACTTCGAGGTTGAGCTGCCGTACCACATACCGGTACGTTCGGGTGAGCTCCATCCGGTCGATCCGTGAAACTGTCACCACTTCGTCCAGGCTCCGCGGGGTGCCCGCCTGGCGGGCGGCCGCATACAGGGCGGCCGTGGCGACGCCTTCAATGGATCGGCCGGGCAGCAGGTCTTCGTCGAGCGCTCGTCGGTAGATGACGCTCGCGGTCTCCCGGACGTTCTTCGGCAGGCCGAGTGCCGACGCCATCCGGTCGATCTCGCCGAGGGCCTGCTTGAGGTTTCGCTCTTTGGAGTTACGGGTACGGAAGCGCTCATTCCAGGTACGCAGGCGCTGCATCTTCTGGCGCTGTCGCGAACTCAGTGCGCGACCGTACGCATCCTGGTTTTGCCAGCCGATGTTCGTCGAGAGGCCCTTGTCGTGCATCATCCGGGTCGTGGGTGCGCCGACGCGGCTCTTCGAGTCCCGTTCGCCGGGGTCGAATGCCCGCCATTCGGGGCCCCGATCGATTTCGTCGGCCTCGACAACCAGTCCGCACTCGGTACACACTGTCTCTCCGTGTTCAGTGTCGGTCTCGAGCCGGCTGCCACACTCGGGGCAGTTCCACTCCTCGTCCTCTTTGGTTTCCTGTTCTTCCTCCGATTCGTCGATGCGTGATCGTACCTCAGTGTCGGTCATGATCTAGTGATACCTCGAACGAGAGAATGCCCGGTGTTACGGGGCGTCCCGTTCCTTACCGGACGTTAGACCGTAAAGTATAAAAAGATTTCGGAGTTTTGCGGTAAGGGTTAGCACACACCCGTTGCAGTCTACTGGTTTTGATTTTCCCCACACAACTGTTTATAAGGAACAATCGACCTGTATCCGAGTTATCGACGAAACAATTAAGTGTGTGTTGGAGTGTCACACCGCGACCTGGCCCGCCGCAGTCCCCCATTCTGTCCTCGCTAATCCGTTTCAATGCCGGGATGCGATCGATCGTGACCGGAGCCGACAGCTCAAGACCGAATCGCGAAGACATCGATATCAGTGGGTGCTGCCAACAAGCCCGATCGGACACCCGCGTCGAGCCAACCGTGCCCATAGGAAAACGCAGCGAGCGCGTTGGGAAGGTCGCCGGCTTCCAGGAAGTGCCGGCCGTCTTCGAGGTAACTTGCGGCCATCTCGCGGTGTTCCTCACCCAGTTCCCAGAGTGGGGAATCCTCTCGTGCCGCGATCCGGATCGCCTCGAGCCCTGTCGCGAGCATTGTCTCGTACTGTTCTACCTTCGCCTGCATGCGATCGCCCATGAATGGGCGTTACGGCAGTGTTACTTTGAACCCACGCACACGCGAGCGCAAGGTAATTACTCGCTCGACGGGAACACTACTGCATGACCAGCGATCGCCGAATCGAAATTTTTGCCGGCCCCGACACGTCTGAACTTCACGAATGGCTCGACAAACGGGGGTATTCCTACGACTACCACGATTCCGGGGAGACGACCATCCGTTCGAGTGAGCTGCCCGAAGAGGCAGGCGAAAACGGGTTGGTACTGATCGACGGCGCACCGGTGGACTCTATCGATCAGCTCGCCGATGTTCTCGGGGACCAAGCCTCGGACGTCGTCGAACACCGGCCGCTGTTGATCGCCGGAAGTGGGATCGCGGGCCTCACCGCCGCTATCTACGGCGCCCGGTCGAACAACGAGCCGCTCGTATTCGAGGGAACCGAGCCCGGGGGGCAGCTAACCCTGACGAGCGACGTCGCCAACTACCCCGGGTTTCCGGAGGGAATCAACGGTCCGGAACTCGTCCAACGGATGAAAGAGCAGGCCGAGCGATTCGGTGCCGACATTCTGAACGGCGTCATCGTCGAAGTTGACGATTCCCAACGCCCCTTCCACGTGGAACTCCGAAACGGCGACGTGTACACGACGGACGCAGTGATTGCGGCCAGTGGGGCCAGTGCCAGAACCCTCGGTGTCCCCGGCGAGGACGAACTAATGGGGTACGGCCTCTCGACGTGTGCGACCTGCGATGGCGCGTTCTTCCGGGGCGAGGAGATGCTAGTCGTGGGGGGTGGTGACGCAGCCATGGAGGAGGCGAACTTCCTGACGAAGTTCGCATCGAAGGTTCACATCGTCCACCGGCGTGAGGAGTTTCGCGCGGAGGATTACTGGATCGATCGGACGATGGAGCGCGTCGAGGAGGGGGAGATCGAGATCCTCAGAAACACCGAGTTGCAGGCGGTCCACGGCACAAAGGAAGACGGCGTCTCCCATGTGACCCTGGTCCGCCACCCGGACGGCCACCCCACCGAGAAACTCGACGACCCTGCGACCGAGGAATTTACCCTGGATGTCGGTGCGGTCTTTCTCGCCATCGGCCATACCCCGAACACCGAATACCTCGTCGATACGGGCGTCGACATGGATGCAGAGGGCTATATCCGAACCGAGGGTGGGATCGGCGGCGGGCAGACGGCAACTGACGTCGAGGGACTCTTCGGCGCGGGCGACGTCGTGGACTTCTACTATCAGCAGGCGATCACTGCGGGTGGCATGGGCTGTCAAGCAGCGATGGATGCCGACCAGTACCTGACGGAACTCGAGCGAGAGCGGCAGGCGACGGAGACCGGTCGGTTGGCAACAGCCGAATCCGACGACTGAACAGCGGTTAGTCGTTCTCGACAGGGTGCCACCGCAACAGCACGCCGCCATCGAGTCGCTCGATATCCGTTAGTTCGAGCCCGGGGAAAGCATCCCGTTGCTCGAACCCGCTACCGTCGGCCAGCGTCGGTGCCGCGGCCCCGCCGATGATCATCGGGCCGACAAACACCGAAAGCTCGTCGACAAGTCCGGCGTCGAAACAGGAGAAAATCACTTCGCCACCACCCTCGACGAGGATGTGCTCGAGGCCAGCCGTCCGGAGAACCTCGAAGCCTGCCCGCAGGTCGACGCGTCGATCCCCACATCGATGGACCGTCGCGCCTGCTTCCTCGAGGGCCGCGACCCGCTCGGCCGGCGCGGCCGCGCTCGCCAATACAATTGTACGAGGTTCACCCGCAAGGACCCGGGCCTCCGGGGGCGTTCGACACCGAGAGTCGACCACGACCCGGCAGGGTGGATCGACGCCCGCGGGATCATCGAGCGTGAGTGACGGGTCGTCGGCCACCACCGTTCCGATCCCGACCAGGATGGCCTCGACCCGTCGCCTGAGCCGTTCCACTCGGGCGAAATCCTCCGGGCCGCTGATGGCCACTTGTTCGCGGTGCACCGTCGAGAGCTTCCCGTCGGCGCTCATGGCGGCGTTGACCACGACGTGCATGCCGGACGGGTCACTGGCGCAGCGTAACCACCTTTCGATGCGGCACGCACTGACCACGTTTTAAGCAGTGCGGGGCCGAACAGGAGTGATATGAGCGTGGAGGAACGGGCCGCACGCCTCGCGGCCGAACTGGACGCCGACGAGGCTGCCATCCGGGAGGACCTCGAGAACCTCCTGGCCTATCAGGTCCCCGTGGCGGAGGCGGAAGAGAGCCTGCGGCGCAAGTACGGGACCGAGGGCGAGGACGGCCCCGAACCATCCGTCGACATCGCAGAGATCACCGCTGGGATGCGCCGTGTCTCGGTGACGGTCGCCGTACTCGGGACGAACACCCGGACGATTTCGGTGGATGGGGAAGCACGCGAACTCACCGAGGGAATGATCGCCGATGAAACCGGACGTATGCCGTACACGGCGTGGGAACCGGTAGACTTCGAACCGGGCGATGCGGTTACCATCGACGGTGCCCAGGTCAGAGAGTGGAACGGCCGGCTCGAACTCCAGTTCGGGGAGGGTACGCGCATTGCGCCTGCCGAGGATGCACCCGCCGTTGACGTGTCGCCGGATGGTGTGATGCGGATCGCCGATATCGAAGTAGGGGACCGCGCCCTGGTCGTCGAGGGACGCATCCTCGAGGCCGAATCCAGAACCATCGACGGCCGCGACGGGCCGACTGACATCTATAGCGGGGTGATCGCCGACGAAAGCGGCCGGTTGCCGTTTACCGACTGGGAACGCAGAGCGGCGATTGTAGCGGGGGAAACCGTGCGGACCGAACAGGTTTCCGTCCGGGAGTTTCGGGGTGTCCCGTCCCTGAACTTCGGGGAGTCTGTTCGGATCGAATCGATCGACAAGCAGATCGATGTCTCACAGGAGCCCGATCCGAAACCCCTCGGCGCGGCGCTGGCAGATGGCGGTGGGTTTGACGTCCTCGTCACGGGCTTCATCGTCGACCTCCGTGAGGGATCCGGCCTCATCGAACGCTGTCCGGAGTGTCGACGACGGGTGCGGGGCGGCCGGTGTTCGACCCATGGCCCGGTCGATGGCGAGCCCGAACTCCGAGCGATGGCAATCATCGATGACGGGACCGGTACGGCGACGGTGATTCTCGATGCTGATCAAACGGCCGACATTTATGGAGGATCGATCGAGGATGCCATCGCGGCCGCGCGGGAGGCGATGGACCAAAACGTGATCACGAGCACGCTCCGATCGGAATTGATCGGCGAATACGTCCGCGTGCGTGGACATTTGAGCGTCGACGAGTACGGGGGGACCCTCGATGCCATGCGTTTCGAGACCGTCACGGAATCTCCGGAAACTGCGGCCACCGCGCTCCTCGCGGAGGTCGACGGATGAGCGTCGGTGACCCGAGCGGGCGCGAAACCGCCCGGCGTGTGTTCGCCGTAGAGTTCGCTGCTGCAACCCACTCCTATCGAGCGGGCGAAACCGAACGGTCACCCGTATACGTCGTCACGCCGACGGGGGCCCGCGTGAACCGGTTGTTCGTCGTTGGCGTGCTCACGGAGCTGACCTGGGTGAATGACGAAACCCTTCGCGCCAGGATTGCGGACCCGACGGGGACATTCGTCGTGTACGCCGGGCAGTATCAACCGGACGTTCGGGCCGCGCTGGCCGAGCTCGAATCGCCCACCTTCCTCGCAGTTACCGGGAAGGCGAATCTGTTCGAGCCGGAGGATGGCGACCGCGTATTCACGTCGATTCGGCCGGAGGCGATAGGCGAAGTGGAGGCTGATACCCGGGATCAGTGGACCGTCTCGACGGCCGAACGGACCATCGCCCGTATCGGTCGGATGGCAGCGACCCTCGATGGAGCGGAGCAGAACGAGTCCACCGTGCGTATCGCAAGGGAGGAGTACCGAACGACGCCGGCGTACCTGAGCGGCCTGTACGAGCAGTGTCTCGAGGCGGTCAGACTGGTGGCAGGAGAACGAGATACGGTGGAGACGAGACGGCTAGACCCGGGAATGGATGGGGAGCCCACCATCTCGACCCGTCGGCTGGCAGAAATCGGCGATCGATTCGACGTGACAGCAGAGGTGACCCCCGCACAGCCCACGAAACCAGCGCAACCCGGGGATGCCGAGACGACTGCGGAACCGGTATCGGACGCAATAGCACAAACCGAGGATGTTGAATCATCCACCGCGACGGCCACTGAGTCGATACCGGATTCGACAACGCCATCGGAGGGTGTTGAATCAGCCGCCGAACAGGATACAGAATCGGTCCCGGACGCTACAGTGCCAACCGAAGCCGCCGAGGCAACCACTGACGAGCGAACGGATCCCACCCCTGCATCACCGACAAACGAGTCTGAATCTGGTTCGGAAACAGCCGATACACCGCCGGCATCCACCGACGAAGCTACGGAAGCGGACCCAGAGACGCAAAGCGAGATGACAGACGAGGGCGCACCGCTGGAAGGGACCGAGGACGAGCCCATCCTCGATGCGGACGAACGGGAAGCGGTCGTCGACGAGTTCGGCACCGAATTCACCACTGGCGCTGACGTCTCGGAACCGGACGAGCCAGTACCGGAGTCGATCGACGAGCCGGCCAATGAGAATAGCGAGGAAGCGTCCGATCTCGTGGACCGCCTCGTGGCGACGATGCAAGAACGCGACGACGGAGAGGGGGTCGCACGCGAGGAACTCATCGCTGCGGTCGCCGCCGAGGCGGACGCCGATCCCGGCACGGTCGACGAGGCCATCACGGAAGCGCTGATGGACGGCCGGTGTTACGAACCCTCCGAGGACGTGCTGCGAGCGATCTAGCCCGGATGGTCAGCCTCGACCCGATCCCGGATTCGGCCGCCGCCATCGCCCCGACCGGCGAAGAACGACTCCTCGTGATCGCCGACTACCACGCCGGCTTCGAGGCGGCCATGCGCTACCAGGAAGGCATCGAGCTGCCGAGCCGTGCACCCGACCGACGGGAGCGGCTCCTGGAGCTGCTCGCCAGGACGAACCCCGACCGCCTCGTCATTCTGGGGGACTTGATGCACTCCATCGGCGGCCCGGGCGGGGCGGAACGTGGCGAGCTGGAAGTACTCTTCGAGGAAGTGTCCGTCCCGGTGACCTTGATCAAGGGCAACCACGATGGTATCATCGAGGAGCTGGTGGCCGCAAACCCGAGCACGTTCGCCGGGGTGGAGGTGAGCGAACCGCGGGGGCTGCGGTTGGGTTCGATCGGATTCGCGCACGGGCACACATGGCCGTCCCGGGAGGTGCTGCGCGCGGAACTGGTCTGTATCGGTCACGAACATCCCCGGGTACGATTGGAAGACGATGTAGGAGGCTCCAGAAACGAACGAGTCTGGCTACGCGGGCAGTTGGCGGGGCCACCGTTCACCGAACGCGACGAGGACATCGCGTGGAACGATCCCGAACTCGTGGTCTTTCCCGCATTCAATGAACTCTGCGGCGGTACGTGGATCAACGTACCCGCGGAGGAGTTCCTGGCCCCGTTCCTTCCCTCGGCACTGCCCGTGGGTGACGTGTATCTCTTGGATGGGACGTATCTCGGTGAATATCGATTTTAATAAACTCAGACCCGACGCCGACCGAGCTCCTGTAGGAGGAAATCAGTCACCGCCTCCGGACGCTCGATGTGCGGGCGGAGACCAGTCCGGTCGATCACGGTCAGTTTACTGTCGGTCCGCTCTGCAAGCTCCTGTCCGGTGGCAAGCGATGGGTTCCTGGCAAACTGGCCCCACAGGAGAGATACTGGTGTTTGGGGGACAGGCAGGGGTCCCGAAAAGGTGTTGGAGGGGCAAAGGTCGCCAATGAGGTACGCAGTTTGTGCGAATCTCGCACCTGGTTGCATCGCACAGCATTTGGCGTACGGTCGGTCCATCCCACTCGGCAGCCCGCCGGGCCTCAGGGCAAGTGCACGGAGCAGTGGCTGCCCGATGAACCGATTGCGGAGGAGCGAGCGTACCGCGGCGGGACGTGACGGGGGTCCCGTATGCGGACAAATGCCGACGATCCGCCGGACGTTCGCAGCGGGGGTAGCGACTGCAGCATACCCGACGCTCATCCCGACCGCGAGGCAAACAGGCGCTTCTGCCACGTTCGAGACGAACTCCGCGAGGAAATCCTCGTACAACGATCCCGAGTAAAACAGTGGTGCCCGCTCCGAGCGACCGAACCCGGGATAATCCGGCGCAATCACGTGAAAGTCCGTGGTCAGCTCGTCGATCATGCCGACGAATTCGCGACTCGAGGCACCCAGCCCCATATCGTGGAGCGCGATCAGATCGGGGTTTGCCGGGTCGCCCGCGGTCGTGTACGAGACATCGAGCCCCCGCCAGCGGTAGGACGATGGCGCTCGTTCCAGCGGTGAGTCGAGTGGTCCAAGACGCGCGGAGATCGTGGCGTTAGCGGCAGCGACCAGCCCGGCTCCACCCAGTACCGATCCAACGGCACGTCGAACGTTCATCGTCTCCGGTTGGCGCTGGTTCGCCTTCAACGGCTCGTCGGCCCCAATCGACAGGTCAATCATCCGACTCGGGAATCCAATTCGCCAGTAACTCATCGACCAGGTGGTACGGGCTTTGCTCCCCTGACTCGACGCATTCGATTCGCTCGACCAGTCCGCCGGGCCGGTTGAACTCTCGATCGAGTTGCCGTTCGAAGGAAGCGATCGCGAGGCGCCGGAGATCCGCGCGGTGCCGACGACGCCGTCGTTCCTCAAGGCGGCTGTCCTCGGCGAGATACTCGTGATGTTGGTGTAGCGCATCCCGAAGACCGTCTATCCCCTCGTCTCGCTCCGCGACAGTCCGCACGATGGGCGGTTCCCAGGCAGCTTCCGATGGGGTGTGACGTGCAATCTCCAGCATCTCCTGCAGCCGAGTAATCGTTTGGTCTACCCCGGGTAGATCGGCCTTGTTCACCACGAGGACATCAGCTGTCTCCAGAATGCCGGCTTTCAGCATCTGGACATCGTCTCCCGTTTCCGGCTGTAACACGACCGCGACGGAGTCGGCGACGCGAACTACGTCGATTTCTGACTGGCCAGCACCCACCGTCTCGATCAGAATGCGATCCATCCCGGCGGCCTCCAGGACGACGGTGAGTTCGCTCGTCGCAGTCGCGATGCCGCCCGGAGCCCCCCGCGTGCTGACGGATCGGACGAACACGTCGGGTTCGCCGCTGGATCGGTCGAATCGGACGCGATCGCCGAGAATCGATCCGCCGGAAAACGGCGACTGCGGATCGATCGCCAGCACACCGACCGACAGGCCGTCCGCCGCGTAGGCGGTCGCGAGGCGATCGACCAGCGTCGACTTGCCGACCCCCGGACTGCCGGTCACGCCGATCACCCGGGCTTCTCCGCGGTGTGGGTACAGCCCCTCTATCAACTCACGGTGTTGGCCTGTGCGATTCTCGATCGTGCTCATCGCTCGAGCCAGCGCCCGGTCCTCGCCAGCGAGAACCCCTTCGATCAGCTCGTCTAGGTTCATTGCAGACGTCATTGAACCGGCGCGTGCTCGCGGACGAACGCGATCGTCTCCGCCAACGTGGTTCCCGGCCCGAACACCTCGGCCACACCCTGTTCCTTCAGCGCCGCGGCGTCCTTCGATGGAATCACGCCACCGACGAGCACCAGTGTGTCCTCGGCGGCTCCCCGCTCGGCCAGACCTTCGAGGACCTCGGGCACCAATGTCATGTGGGCGCCCGAAAGAATGGAAATCCCTAACACGTCGACGTCCTCCTGGATGGCAACCCGCACGATATCGGACGGCGTGTTGTGAAGGCCCGTGTAGATGACCTCGAATCCGGCATCGCGGAATGCGCGCGAAATCACGTGAGCGCCACGGTCGTGCCCGTCGAGGCCGACTTTTGCCACCATACAGCGAATCGGCCGACCGGCCTCCTTCGGCGCACTCGACATATCTCCCGCTATCGGGGGCGAACTGTTTACTCTGTCGGCAGCGATCGGAATCGCCTTGGGCGCGGGACGTAGACGATGAGTACGATGTGGGGAACGATTCGAGCCGTTGCCAGGCGACGTCCGGCGATGGTCGCCGGGGTGTTGACGATCCTCGCATACGTACTTGTGATCGGAACGTTCCTCGACGTGATCCCGGGGTATCCGGATATCGGGCTCGAAACCTCGACGCTGCTCTCGCACGCGATCGCCGCCATCAATACGGCGACGATCGTGGCGCTCTCGTTGGGCTGGGTGGCGATTCGTCGCAACGAGATCGAACGGCACCAGCGGGCGATGCTCACCGCGTTCGTTCTCATCGTCCTGTTTCTCGTGCTGTACCTCCTCCGGGTCGGTGGTGGCGCCATGAAAGTGTTCGACGGACCCGCCATGGCGACGACAGTCTACCGGGCGATGCTTGGCATCCACATTCTCCTCTCGATCGTCGCCGTCCCCTTGGTGGCGTACGTGCTGACGTTGGGGCTTTCATTCTCGCCTACAGAACTGATGAAAACCAATCACGCACGTGTCGGTCGGTTTGCCGCGGCCTCGTGGTTGCTAAGTCTCATCCTCGGCGTGGTCGCCTATCTGATGCTCGAACACCTCTACGGGTGGGAGTGGGCGAGCGTGATCATTCTCCCGATCGCGTGGTGAGGCGGTGAGTCAGTCACTCGACCTCTGGGATCGCCAATGCGCCGAGTACGAACGCCAGTAGCGCCAACCCCGCAAGGACGAGAAAGGAACCGCCCCAGCCGCCCGCGTTCTCCATCGCGGCGCGCACACCGCGCGTGAAGTACGTGAGTGGCATCGCCGCGACGATCGGCAGAAACCACGTGGGGAGCATCGTCGGTGGCACGAACGTCTCGGCCAGGAACAACATCGGCAAGGCAATCGTGTTGGCCACCGCGATGGCACCGTCTTCTGTTTTAGCGACGCGACCGATTATCGCCCCGATCCCGGCGAACAGGACGACACCCAGGACGATCATGGGGAGGATCGCGGGCGCCCGGGGGAACGGGGCAATCCGGAGGGCGGCGATCAGTGCCAGGATGAGAAGGCTCGAGATGAGGACGATGACGGCCGTGACGACGGTATGTGCGAACAGCCACCCCGATCGCGTCAACGGCGTGCTCGCGAGTTTTTCGAACCGGTTTCCCTCCCGATAGCGCACGGTCGTCGCACTGATTCGCGAGAGGGGCGTGAACAGCACCACCACCGCCAGATACCCGGCCAGATAGTACGCGGCAGGTTCGGCGAACAGCCCGCCCTCTCCCGGTTCGGTGCGGATCAACGCGCCGAAGATGAGTACCAGCAAGACCGGGAAGATGAAAGTGAACATCATCGCCGTACGACGGCGTCGAAAAGTCCGCCACGCAACCGTCATTTCCGCAAAAATGGCACCGAAACGACTCATGACGCCTCCGGGACCGTCGATCTCGTGGGGCGCCGTTGTTCGTCTTCCCAGTCTGCGACGGCGAGAAAGACGTCGCGAAGCGTCGGCTCGGTCCATGCCACGCTGGTGTACTCGATTCCCCGATCGTCGAGCTCGGCGAGGACAGCACTGATTCGTTCGGCAGGAAGATCCGTCACGTGTAACGACCCGTCCTCGTAGTGCGAATCCCAGGGAAACTCGGCCGGGAGATGGTCCGACGGGTCGCCGCGCAGGTCGACGACCAGCCGGCTTGCTCCCCCGTAGTCCCCAATCAGTGCTGCAGGGGTCCCGGTAGCTACCAGGGAACCGTCCGCAAGGATCCCCACCCGATCGCTTATCGCCCCTGCTTCTGTCATGTCGTGGGTGGTCATCAGGATGGTCGTTCCCCCGTCCCCCAGCTCGCGAAGGAGTGTCCACAGCTGTTGGGCGCCGGCCGGATCGATGCCGGTGGTCGGCTCGTCGAGGACGAGGACGTCCGGATCGTTGACCAGCGCCGTCCCGACGCAAATACGTCGCTGCTGCCCGCCCGAGAGGTGGTCGTACCAGCGATCCGCGTCTTCTGCCATCCCGACCGCCGCTAACACGTCATCGACGGGAAGCGGGTCATCGTACAATCCGGCATAGTAGGCAACGATCTCCCTGCCGGTCAGCCGACCCGGCGGGCTAAACGCTTGCGGGAGCACGCCCAACCGTTCCCGGTCGATCGCACCGGGGATCGCGCCGCCGATCGAGACCCGCCCGGCATCCGGTTGGACCGTTCCGGTGAGGGTGCGCACCAGCGTGGTCTTTCCAGCTCCGTTCGGGCCGATCAGCGTGAAAATCTCACCGACGGCGAGTTCGAGATCGAGCCCTGCCAGGGCCACCGTCTCCCCGTAGCGTTTTTGCACGCCCTCGATCGCGACCGCCGGCTCCATACCAGAAACAGCCGGAAGGTGAGGAAAAGAATTCGGAAAAACTGTCGTTCAGATCACGAGCGCGTCCACGGCAATCACGACCAACACGGCGCCGAGATACGCGTTCGACGCGTGGAAGGTGCGCATCGCCGCAGCTTCGGTTCCCACCGCGTGGAGCCGCCCGATCATCCAGATGAACCCGACGCCGCCGACGATGGCGACCGTCGCATACAGCCAGCTCAGTGAGGTCAACGCAGCCAGTGAGACGACCATGACCATTGTCAGTCCCGCCCAGAGCATAATGTGTTTTCGTGCGACACGATCCCCCGCGACGACCGGAAGCATCGGGAACCCACCGGCGGCGTAATCGTCCCGGTAGGCCATCGCCAGGTTATAAAAGTGCGCCGGAGTCCAGCAGAAAATCACGAGCGCAAGGACCACACCCGCCAGATCGATGCTGCCCGTGACAGCCGCCCATCCGATGAGTGCCGGGAGGGATCCCGCCGCACCCCCGATAACCGTATTTTGAACGGTGTTCGGTTTCAGAATGAGCGTGTAGATGACGCTGTAAAAGACGATGGCCGCCAGCCCGAGGGCAGCCGCAACGACGTTGACGAACACGAGAAACACGATGATGGAGAGCATCGCGAGGAGGACGCCGAACGCCACCGCATGGGTCATCGGGACGAGATCGGTCGCGACGGGCCGGTCCGCAGTCCGGGCCATTCGTCGGTCGATGTCTCGCTCGAGCACGTGATTGAATGTGCCGCTGGCACCGATCGCGAGCACACCGCCGGTCAACGTGGCCACGATCGTCGAGACGCGTAATGCCGGGCCCGCCGCAAGCGCCATCGCGGCCGCCGCGACGAGACAAAGCAACCACATGAGCCGGGGCTTCGTGAGTCGGAAGTACGCCAGGGCGAGGGCGCGGTACCCGCTCTTGTCATTGTTCACTGATGCCTCTTGTGTGGCTTCGTCGACCGCGGTCGGGGTCCCCCGTTCGAGCGGATTCGGGTACCGATCTTCGAGCAGCCACGCCATCGCGACCACCAGGGTCCCGAAGATGGCCATGCCGATCAGGAGGTGAAGCGACGAAACCATGCCGAGATCCGTGCCAATTGCCACGAGCGCCCCGATTCCTCCCTGAACTGGGTACAGCAACAGCGCCAACGCGAGTGCCAATCGGACGCGGCGCGGCACGTCGTGAAGCCAGCTCAAGGCGACACTCCCCGCGACCAGCAACCCGACGACGAACCCGAGAATCCGGTGGGCCATGGCCGTCGCGCCCGGCTCACCGGGCAACACCATCCAGCGACCGTCACACGTCGGCCAGCCACCGCAGGTCGCGAGTGCCTCAGTGACGGAGACCGTCGCGCCGAGCATCACGAGTCCGTACACCCCGACGAGCGAGGCGAACAGCAGGGTCGGAAGCGAGGGAACCCGGGAACTCGATGTCATGTCGAGATAGTTGTCGGTTCCATCCCCCACGGGGGCAAAAGCGTTCTGAGTTTGACTTCCGCGGGCGACTGGGCACGTCACGCCGACCCATGGTCAACACACGATTCCTTCACAGACTATAACAGTTCGGCCGTTCGTTTTTATAGCATCAAGGAGTGTTGATCAGTAATGTCTCTCGGCGAAGGGGAAGACGCTGCGGCGGCTGAAGCCGCGGCAAACGAGGGGGGCGCCGAGGATCCCGTGGAGGAAACCAACCGGTCAGGCGCGACGGTCGGCGAGTATTCGTGGGGCGATTACGCCGCCGACAGCAAAACGAACGACGACCGGGAAGCCACGCTCACGTTTCCACCGAATGACATCGGAGGCCGTGTCACGGACGCGATCGAAACCGCCGATAGTCTCCAGCGTGGCCTGCCGAGCGAACGTCGCGACGTTCGCGCCACGGTGGGCGAGTGGACCTGGCACGACCAGTACCGGGACAGCCACGACCCGGAATACGTCGGGTTCGCCCTGCCGGAATCGTACGATCCGGCCGATGACCTTGGCTTCGAACCGAGCGCGGTACCGGGGGCACTGGCAGCCGGAAACGCGTTCGCGGAGGCGTTATCCGGGATCGTCGAGAAACGGACGATATCGGTCAGCGAAGAACTCGACGAAGACGCGTTCTTCTCGAGGTTGGACGGTTCGACGACAGTCGTCAATCGATACGATCTGGAGAAGGCCGTGCCCCTGGAGAAAAAGCGGTACTTTAATGAGGTCGATCGGTACTGGGTGAACAAGCCGTTCGCCTTCGTGGTTATCTTCCACTCGGAGAAGGACAACGAGACGAAATACTACCTGATCGAGCCACACCTCACGCCCATCGAGGAGGACCTCCTCGAGTTTCTCACGGGCAAGTTGCGAACCTCTATCAAGTATGCAGACGACGTCGGCGTGAGCGGAAACGAGGCGGATCGTCGGGAAGTCATCGACCAGGAGACGAAGGATCTCCTCGAGCGGTACGACATCTACGAGGACGCTAATGGAACCGGAGGGAGCCTGCGAGACTTGCTCGAACGCGTGCTCGGTCGCAGCGAAGACGACGAAACGGACGTGCAGGTCGACCTCGAGGGGATCGCTGCACGCCCTGAGCCGGCCGTTCTAGATGAAGATCCCGCGACGCTCACGGAGTATCAGGTCGAGAAACTGTTGTACCGGCTCAAGCGTGACTTCATCGGCTACGAACGGATCGACGGGATCAAACACGACATCAACGTCGAAGATATCTCGTGTGACGGCTACCACAGCCCCGTCTTCGTGTATCACACGGACTACGAACAGATCATCTCGAACGTCGAACACGGGAAGGAGAGCCTGGATGACTTCGTCGTGAAGCTCGC
>SKQO01000020.1 GCA_007118975.1 Halobacteriales archaeon
GTGATCCGGGGACAGCCTGTATTCACGAACGCATCCAGATCAAAGTTCAACAGTCGATCGGGCGTAATCTCGTCCATCGTGATCAGGTACGCGTCGTCGTTTGCCTCCACGATGGTCTCGGCGACGTCCCACCGACCCTGCCCGATTTTCGTACAGAAGATCACGCCCCAGGATTCAGCATCCATCGCTCGGTGAATCGCACCATAGCGTTGCTTGATGAACGCGTCGGGGTCGGCAATATCTACGGTGTTGTTCACCGGATCGGCAATCACCACCCGCTTTTCCCGGTGTTCCATGGCCAACCCCAGCGGGTGGAACTTGCCGCCACCAACGTACAGCACCTGGTCAGCCGGTACATTCGCGCTCTCGTAGTTACAGCCGAGGACCTGCCCCTCGTGGGTCAACCGGTCGTCTCCGCGACGGGTCTGCACCGAAAACTCACGCTCTTCCAGCCATTCGACCATCTCGTCGAAGTGGTTGTGGTGTTGTGCCGTCGTCACCAGTCCCATCTCCCCCGTCTCCAGCTCGTCCAGCGCCGCCTCCATGATCGGAAACGGATCCACGTTCGAGCACAGCGGCACGTACAGGATCTTCTCGGACTCCTTCATCGGCGAGTGACCGAAATGGACGAACACGTCACAGCGTTTCATCAAGTACGTGTCCAGATCGCACGCGCCGTAGCAGGGCTGGCCGGAGATCAACACCCGGACGTCATCCAGATGCTCGCGAAGGTCCGCCGCCACTCCGGGTGCCCGACGTTTTAATCCCTCCGGGAATTGCAACCCGACCGATTCCGCGGATCGGTCTGCGACCGTCTCCGCGATCCGGTCGAGTTCGTATCCCCACTCGCGATCGTGGGTGAGGGCCATCCCCGTCTTCGTCAGGTCTCCTGCGGGAAGGTCCCGGGACTCCGGGCTCATCGAAGCGAGATAGCGTAGCGAGCCGGTTAACGCCACTGATTCAATCCGCAGCAACAGTTACGTGCTCCCGGGCGGGACACCAACGTGTATGATCGCCAGCAACTGGGATGACTGGTTAGTCCAGACGATCGAGCACGCCGAGCCAGACGGGGTCTCGATCTGGTATCTCGGCTGCAACGGGTTCGTGCTCAAAGCGTCCGACGGGACCACCATCTTCATCGACCCGTACTTCGGGACCGGACACCCTCCACGAACGATCCGGATGATTCCGGTACCGATGGACCCAAACGACGTCCAGGAATGCGATGCGATCCTCGCCAGCCACGGGCACACGGATCACCTCCACGGCCCGAGCCAGGCCCCGATCCTGGCGAACACGGGGGCCCCGCTGTACGCCTCCAAACCGGCATTGCAGGTGGCGTACAAGGAAGAGAAATGGCTGGATGAGTGGGCAGTCACCGACGACCAGCTCGTAGCTATCGATGAGGACGAATCCGTGGACATCGGCGCATTCACGGTGTCGGCCGGGCCAGCGAACGATCCCGACGCAGAGGCCCCGCTTTCGTTTATTGTCGAACATGAGGCGGGCACCTTCTTCCACGGCGGTGACTCGAAGCCGACGGAGGCGTTCCTTGAGGTGGGCAAAGCGTACGACATCGACCTGGCCGTCGTGGCAATCGGCACGGTCGGCAACATGTACGACGACGATCATGAGGTGCGATCGCGAACGCGGTGGTACGCCGACGAGAACCAGGCGGTCGAAATCGCCAACGACCTCCAGGCCGCGCGGCTGCTACCGAGCCACTGGGACATGTGGAAAGGGGTAAGCGCCGATCCGACGTCGCTCCACAAGCACATCGCCAGCTGGCCGTATCCGAAGCGGCTCGAGATCGTCGAGATCGGGGATCGTATCGAGCTGTAGGGACCACCGGTCGGATCGTAATCTGTTTACTCCGGCCCGCTGAACCACTGGTTGGATGATCGTCACCATCGTTGGCGCACAGTTGGGAGACGAAGGCAAGGGCGGCATCGTCGACGCGTTCGGCGCGGCTGCCGATATCGTGGTGCGATATCAGGGGGGCGACAACGCCGGCCACACGGTGGTCCACGACGGCGAGGAGTACAAGCTCTCGCTGGTGCCCTCCGGTGCCGTCCGCGATAAAATCAATGTCCTCGGCAACGGCTGTGTCGTCAACCCGGCGACCCTCTTCGACGAGATCGATGCGCTCCGCGAGCGGGGACTCGATCCGGACGTCCGCGTGTCCGAGCGGGCCCACGTGATCTTTCCGTACCACCGGCTGTTCGACGGTATCGAGGAGGAAGCCAAGGAGAGCCTCGCGGCAGGGACCACAAAACGTGGGATCGGTCCGACATACGAAGACAAAGCGGCACGTCGGGGCGTCCGGGTTGGCGACTTGATTGCCCCGGAGACCCTCAGAGAACGGCTCTCCTACGTCGTCGAACAGAAACGGGACATCGCCGCGTCAGTGTATGGAATTGATCCAGGGGACGCCCTCGATTTCGACGCAGTGCTCGCCGAGTACGAGGGGTATGCAGCGCGCCTCCAGGAAGAGGAGATGGTGGTGGACGGCGGTGCCTTCCTCGAACGACACCTCGCGGACGGTGCTGACTTGATGTTCGAAGGCGCGCAGGGAACGTCGCTGGACATCGACCACGGCATCTACCCGTACGTCACGTCATCGAACTCCTCTGCGGGCGGCGCCTGCACCGGCACGGGTCTCGGGCCGACGATCGTCGGCTCGGGCGAAGTCATCGGGATCGTAAAGGGCTATCTTTCCCGCGTCGGGACCGGACCACTTCCCACCGAACTCGGCGGTGTGGAGGGCCACACCCCCGGATATGTGGAGAACGAGGGTGAACACGAGGAACTTGCAAGCTACATCCGCGACGAAGGTGGCGAGTATGGAACGGTAACCGGTCGGGCCCGCCGGGTCGGCTGGCTCGACATGCCGATGCTCAGACACGCGGCGCGGGTAAACGGCTTTACCGGTGTGGTCGTCAATCATCTCGACGTCCTCGCTGGACTGGACGAGGTCAAAGTCGGCCACACCTACGAGCTCGATGGAGCCGACCAGCCGACGATGCCGCCGACCACCGAGCGGTGGGGGGAGTGCGAGCCGGTGTACCGGACCTTCGACGGATGGCCCGCCGTCGACTGGGACTCTGTCGCCAGAGAGGGATACGAAGCGCTTCCCGAGGGTGCCAAAACCTACGTCTCCTACATCGCGGAGGAACTCGGCGTCGAGGTGTTCGCCGTCGGCGTCGGCCCGTCACGTGACCACACCGTCATCCGCAAACACCCGTTCGAGGACGCTTAGGCCGAGTGGAGCGGATGGCCCCCGATGAGGGTATGGGGATCGAGTTCGTCGATGAGATCCAATCGTTCGAGCAGTCGCCGGCTCGGGAGCCCGTTGGCATCCCACTCTCGTGTCTCGTAATACCGATCGAGAAGCCGGTCGAAGCGCCGTTCGGATAACCCGTTCTCACGGAACACCGCGGGCAGGACGTCGTCCGAGCGATCGATGCCCTCGCGAACGTTGAACAATCGGGTGAGCGTCCAGATGCGCTCGCCGCACTGCTTTAGTTCCCGTTCTCGAAGATCGAACCCGAGCGCGGAAAGCCAGTCCATCCCGTATTCGGTGACCAGCGGTGCCGTGACGTCGTCAACCACCAGGCTCCACAGCACGCTGCGCCGATCCTGCTCTTCGACCAGCAGACGCGCGATCTGGGTGTTCGTCCAGGCTGGCTTGGCTGCCTCGACCGTTGCCGGGATGGCTCGCCGGTGACACGCGCCCCGGTCGCTCGTGGCGAATGCAAGCGCCATCGCCGGTAAGCCGCGTGCATCGAACGAGGGGACTGCCATCGCCTTGACGGTCGGCACCTGCTGCGTAACGTCGAGGTGCTCTCCGGCCGCGGCGACGCCCTCCGCCAGCGTATCGCCGAGCGACGATGATCGGTGGGCGATCTCCTCGAGGAGGCTGGCTGGACCCGTCTTGTCCCCGAAGGCGAGGTCCCGGTCCAACGTCCCCGCCTCTACGGCCAGTGTCGCCAGGGCGATCAGGTTCCCCGCGCTGATCACGTCCACTCCGAGTTGATCGCACCGCGCCCCGAGTGTCGCAACCACGTCGATATCATCGATCCCGAGCCCGGCACCCAGGGCGATCGGCGTCCCACCTCGCATGACCATCTCGTAGCCGTCCGTGGCGATGCGGAAATCCCCCGGTAACTCGCCGTCTTCGTGTTCTCGCCCTGTTGCGGCGTCCCGAACCGCAGCGATTCCGATCCCCTCGGCACCATCGAAGCGCGTGTCTTGCCACCCGCGGGTTGGTAACATGCCCGTCACGTCTGCAATGTCAACAGTCTCCAGTGTCCCACTCGCCCGGTAGGAACGGCCATACGCGGACTCGCCGAAGGCCGCGGTTCGTCGCGCAACGAGCGCCTCGATTGCAGCCGGTGCGTCGAGTGCAGTGCATTCCGGGATGACGATCGCCTTCAGGCCCTTCGATCCCATGACGGCCCCGGCACCGCCCCGACCGGCGTGGTGATCACCACCGTCAGTCGCGATCGTCGCAATTGCCACCTCGTGTTCGCCAGCCGGGCCGATGCTCACGACGAGGTCGTCGGGAAAGCGCTCGGCGACCTCGTCGTTGGTCGCACCCGCCAGGTCGGGCTGTTTCGACAGCGAACCGGTCCCGTCCCGGAGATCGAGGACGGTTGTCGACTCGGCAGCCCCGCGAACCGCCAGCCCTGCGCAGTCCGGGAGCGCTGCCCGCAGTGAGGTCCCCAGATTGCCGCCGACGTAGGAATCCAGGAACAGGCCGGTCAACGGCGACTTCGTCACCACCGGGCACCGACCCCCATCTGGGAGATAGCCGGTGAGTGGCCCGGGGACGAACAAGAGTTCGTTTGCCGGATCGAGCGGGTTGATTGTCGGGTTGACGGCATCGTACAAATACCGGGCGCCGAGTCCCTTCCCGCCGAGGTACGTGGTGACCCACTGCTCCGGAAGCGCGGAACGCCCCACTGACCCCGACGAGAGGTCGACGAGGCACACCCGGGGCGGCAACGGGCCGGTCATAACAGAACGCCGAGGCGGGGAAAAGTAACCCTGACGCACTCACACGGGTCGGTCCCCGCACTGCCAGAGCGCCCGACCGACTGCGAGCAGGGACAGATCGTGTTCGCTGGCGAGCTCCTGACACGTTACGAGAAACGCCTCGTAATCCGCCGGGGTGACCGTATCGGGCCATGGATACCGCAGTCGACCGGCCTCACGGAGTACCTGCCACTCCGGTTGGCCCATCACGAGGTACCGTTCGGGATCCATGTACTGGAGGAACGCGGTACCGATGGGGACATCGACGCCCGCGAGTGCCAGCAATGCGTTGAGCTTGTCCGTCGCCCCCTCGGCTGCAAGACAGGCGTCGATCGCCCGCTCGACCGCACCCATATCGTTTTCGCGAAAGGCTGCTTCCGGCTCCCGGTGCTCACCGGTCAGTGGCCGGCGAGCGTACCACCGGACCACCCACTCGACATCTTTCCACAGATAGCTTCCCTCGGCGAACGCCTTCGGGAGTGTTTCGAGCCGATCGGCCTCGACACGGTAGAACGGCTGGCGTTCTCGGTAGGCCGCGGCAGCCGTCTGCAACCGATCGCTCGTCAGTTCAGTCATGTCCGATACCTCCGTGGCCGAGAGCAAAAACCACCGCATGCACGGGCCGGGAAAACACTCATGGTCGGGCCGGGCGACACCTTTCGTATGGCAGCTGACGAAGACGCCGTCAAAACGATCTGTCCGTATTGTGGCGTCGGCTGCGGTCTCCAGCTGGTCCCCGGCGAGGACGAGGGTGACGTCAAGATCCGTCCCTGGTTCGATGCCCCCGTGAACGAGGGAGCGTTGTGCGTGAAGGGTGGGGCCGCCACCGAAGTGGTCAATCACGAGGAACGGTTGACCGAACCCCTGATCCGGGACGGTGACGAGTTCCGCGAGGCTAGCTGGGACGAAGCGCTTTCGTTGATCGTCGACGAGCTCGAACGAATCCGCGAAACGTACGAGCCCGACGCGATGGGCTTTTTCGGCTCCTCGAAGGTGATGAACGAGGAGAACTACCTCTTACAGAAGCTCGCCCGTCGCTTCGGCACCAACAACGTGGACAACTGTACGCGGATGTGTCACGCCTCTACCGTCTACACGCTCCGCGAGAGCCTCGGTGCTGGTGCGATGACGAACTCGATGGTCGACCTGGAAGAGGCTGCCGACGTCTACTGGATCCACGGGGCCAACCCCTCGGAACAGCACGTCATCGCCCACAGCAACTACTTCAAACAGGCCGGCCTCGAGGGGACGTATCTCGTCCAGGTCGATCCGCACGCGAACAAGACCACCCGGGACGTCGATCTCCATCTCCAGCTCGAACCAGGTACCGACATCCCGCTATTGAACGTCGTGATCAAGACGATCCTCGAGAACGGGTGGTACGACGAGGAATTCATCGAGGAACGATCGGAGGGATTCGAGCATCTCGAGGCCACACTGGCAGATTTCGACAAGGAGGAAGCCGCGGAGACGTGTGGCGTGCCGCTGGAAGATATTGAAAAAGCCGCCGAAATATACGCACAGGCGGACGCGGCGGCCATCTTCACCGGCATGGGGATGAGCCAGCACACCTGCGGCGTTGACAACGTCCAGAACGAGGTGAATCTCGCGTTGATCACGGGGAATCTCGGTCGACCGGGAACCGGGGTCAACCCGCTTCGCGGGCAGAACAACGTACAGGGGACCTGCGACATGGGTGCGATGCCGAACGTCCTGCCGGGCTACCAGAACGTCGATGTCGACGAGGAGCGGGCGATCGCCGAAGAGGTCTGGGGGTTCGACGTACCGGCCGAGCCGGGGCTTACCAACGTGGAGATTTCGAACGGGATCGGCGAGCAGATCCACGGTCTGTTCATCATGGGCGAAAACCCCATCATGAGCGAACCCGACGCCAACGAGGTCGCCGAGCGCTTCGAGAACGACCTGGAATTCCTCGCCGTCCAGGACGTCTTCATGACCGAGACGGCAGAGTACGCCGACGTGGTGCTCCCGGCAACCTCCTGGGCCGAACGCGGGGGGACCGTCACCAACACCGACCGTCGGGTACAGCTCATGCGGCCGGCTACCACCGTCCCCGGCAACACGCGTCACGACCTCGACATTCTCTCCGAACTGGGGATGCGGCTGTTCGGTGACGGATTCGAATTCGCGGACGTCGAGGAGGTTTTCGAGGAGATCCGCCAGGTCACGCCGTCCTACCACGGCATCACCTACGACGCCCTCGGCGAGGAAGGCATCCAGTGGCCGTGTCTCGAACCGGGTGACGCGGGCGATCAATATCTGTACGAGGAGACGTTCGACACCGACAACGGCCTCGGGAAGATTCGGGGGGTCCTCCACCAGCCACCTAAGGAAGTGCCGGACGACGAGTATCCGTTGATTTTGACGACGGGTAGGCTCGAGGAACACTACAACACGGGAACGATGACCACGCGATCCCCGATCCTCCAGCGCCGCACGCCGGAGAATTTCGTCGACATTCATCCCACCGACGCCCAGGCGCGGGGGATCGAGGACGGTGATTACGTGAAACTGCGGTCCCGCCGTGGAGAGATCGTCCTCGAGGCAAACGTCACCGAGGACATCAAGGAAGGATCCGTCTGGACGACGCCACACTTCGCTGCCGCCTCGGCGAACCGACTGACGAACAACGTGATGGATCCGCTGGCAAAGATTCCCGAATACAAGGCCTGCGCCGCGGAAGTCGAAACGGTGCCCCAGCCCGTCGACGCCGACTGAATCTGTCCGTTCTCGCATGGATATCGTTTCCGCGCTTCGCGCCGATCAGGGAATCTGCTGTTTCGTCGGCGCGGGGGGCAAGAAGACGACGATGTACACCCTGGCGAACCGGCTCGAACGAGCCGTCGTCACTGCGACGGTGCGAATCCCGATGTTCGACAACGAAGTCCAGGAGGTGACAGTGACGGACCGACCAAGGGCCGCCATTGATCGAACCGACCGCTGGCCAATCGGCGTCGTGCCCGAGCGTGAGGGCGGAAATCGCTACCGTGGGTACGCGACGACGGTCGTAAATCAGCTCGCGGATGGCGGAGTGCCGATTCTCGTCAAGGCGGACGGGGCACGCATGCGACTGTTCAAAGCGCCCGACGAACACGAACCGCAGATTCCGCAACGTGCCCGGACGATCGTCCCGATCGCGAGCGCACATGTCGTCGGAAAACCGCTCAACGACGAGCACGTCCACCGTGTGGATCGAGTCGCCGAGTTGACCGGCTTGGCGCGCGGTGATCCCGTCACGCCGGCCGCAGTCGGCCGGGTGCTGGCACACGAGCGTGGCGGCTTGAAGGACGTGCCGGAGGGCGCGACCGTCGTCCCGCTGATCAACATGGTCGACGATGATTCACTCGCAGCCACTGGCCGGGAAATCGCCGATGTGATCCATGGGCTGGCGGACGTCCCCCACGTGGTGCTAGGGAAGATGTGCGACGACCGACCGCTCGTGGGGCTCGTCTGAGCGGACGGCCCGTCAAGTTTTTGGGAATCCCCACCGACGCCAATGCATGTGCAGGAGAGGTGTGCGTCCGTGAAGGAGTCGTTGATGGATATCATCTGTTGTCCCGTGGACAAGGCCGACCTCGAGCTGTCTATCGATGAAGAGGATGACGGGGAGATAATCAGCGGATCGTTGACGTGTACGGAATGTGAGGAACAGTACCCGATCGAAGACGGCATCCCGAATCTCCTCCCGCCCGATATGCGGGACGATTTGTCCGCGTAGCCCACCCACCATGGCCACACCCGCAGAGGACACGGAGACGGGCGACCTCGAGATATACATCAATCGCCAACAGCCGACAGCGGTGGAAGCGCCCGCCGTGTTCTCCGCCCGGGAGAACTTCACGATTACGTTGTTTAACGAGGGTGAGGCAGTGCATGTTCATCTGTCGTGTGACGACGATCTGGCCACGGCCCTCGACCTGGAAACGGGCAATCATTACGTTCACCGGGATGGCGCCTACCACATCCCCGCCGACATTCGAGACGTCGAACCGCCCGTGCGTGGCAAGCTCAAGATCAGTGTCGGCTACGGAGCCGAAGCGAGTTACGTGGAGGTCAGGATCCTCGAGCGGCCGACGCGCCGAACCGTCGAGGTGGATGAATCGCTGGCGGAGCCGCCACAGCGGGAACCCGAACCGGGCGTCGCAGACATCATCGTGACACATCCGGTCCGAGTGCTGTTGCTCGGGTTGGCCATCCTGCTGAGCATTACGGTCGTTATCGCCGTCGGCGTCCTCGTCGACCCCATCGTCGCGGGGGTGTTGGCGGCGCTATTCCTCGTTTTCTTGATCGGTCTCGTGGTCCTCGGTGACCGTGACGGATAACGATTATATACATTCCATTGCGTCAACAGGGGACACTACAGCCCCTCGAACTACTCGGTCTCGGAGAGCACCGTCGACCCCGTTAGATCCCAATCATCGAGATAATCCACCTGCGAGTCGACGAGTTCAGCGAACAATGTCGCTGCATCCTCAGGCGTCAGTGATCGAACCTGGGGATCGATGAGAAACCCCTGAAACGCTCGGTCGAGGTCCCCCGAGCGGGATGCGTCTATGACAGTCTCTATCGTATCGATATGTGTCCCGACCATGCTCCGGACTGGACGTGGGAACGACCCGGCGCTCAGTGGACTCACCGAGTCGGTTCGCACCAAGGCATTTGTCTCCACAATGGTGTCCGACTCGAGGCCGGTAACTTGACCAACGTTCGGGAGGTTGACGTTCGTAACGTACGGATCGTCACCCACCAACCCCGCCAGGATTTCCGTAAACGTCTCCCGCGACGAGTTCAATTCGAGGTCCTGATCACCTGCCAACCACGCTTCGACGTCGGTGGTTTGATCAGATGCCGCCGGGGTCCAGTGTTTGGCGCGGTACGCGCTATCGGTCCTTTTGACCCCCCATCGATTGAGTCCCGCTCGACCGCCCTGGAGAAACGAATTCGCATACTCGACGAGATGCCGATCGCCAGCCGCCGGCAGGAGACCGAAGCGACGGAAGAGCTCCCACGTAACCTGCCAGTGGTCTACGAACGGTGACTCGTCGGCCATTTCTTCGGTCGAAAACTGCTGACGGGCCTCCTTCAAATCCGCCACGTCTTCGAGTATCGGCCAAAGATCGTGCCCGCGGTATCGCGCCTCGTCAATCCAGGTAAAATGGTTAATTCCCTTGACGTTCACCTCGATATCTTCTCTCGTCGCCGACACACCGAGTTCCCGCTCCGCGATGCTTGCCAGGTGCGACCTTGTTCCGGATACTTCGTGGCAAAGTCCGAGCGCTTTGATATCGGGAAATTCATCGTACAGTGCACGGGTTACGAAGTGCACCGGGTTTGTGAAATTGAATACCCAGGCGTTCGGACAATGGGTTCGAACCTGGTCAGCGAATTCCCGGTATACCGGAATCGTTCGCAAGGCGCGCATGATTCCGCCCGGGCCAATAGTCGCACTCACCGCCCCATAGATGCCAAACTGCTTCGGGATCATGAGGTCGTGAACGAACGTCTCACGAGGATCGTACTGCGTGGACATTACAACGATGTCGGCCCCATCTAGTGCCGATTCAATGTCCTCTACCGCGGCGTAGTCCCACTGACCCCTCGTCTCCTTCGTGTCCTGGACCCAGTTCCCAAACCGGGCGTTCTTGCGAGCGGCCGGGAGGTTGGCGTCGAAGAGACGGACTTCTCCGGAGTAGGGTGCGAGGGCGAGATCCTGGATCAGTGTTGGTGCCCACTGTCGACTCCCTCCACCGATATACGCGATCGAGAGATCGTTCGCCGCCATAGGCTGGGTACGCAAGTGATCGACGGTGTCAGGTTTCATACGCGCTGAACCCTCCAGATAGCCCCAGTAAAAAGGTAGTGGAAGCGACAGTGACACGCGTTTTCCGGGTTCGATCGCTTCACAAATCGCCTTCGATCGTGTTGCGCCGGTAGTGAATGACCCCCACAGCAGTTCGAGACTAACGACGTTGGCAGGTGAGGAGTGACGAGCATGCCGAGATAGTGGTGGAATTGCTCACAGCCCCTGGTCACATCATCACCGCCAGCCATCGCGGCAACACCACAGAGTTAATTGACCTGCGATCAGCCCTCCGTCGATGAGCACTGCAGAACGGGCCCGCCGTGCGGTCCGCGACCAGCCGTTCCTGTTTCGTTCGCTTCAGGCCGGAGTGCTGAACTACCGCGCGGTTGCTCGGTACCTCGAGGTTGGTGACGAGGGTACCGTCGCGTCTGCGTTGCGTCGATATGCCGAAGAACTCGACACCCCGAAACGATCCTCGCCGTCGGTTCGGGTGACATTCCATCGAGACGCGACAGCAGCGGAAGCAGTACCAGTTGAAAGCGAAACAGCGAGTGCCATCGTGGTTCGTGGCGACCCGGGGGTAGAAACGTTCGTTACTGCCATCGATCGGCTGTTGATAGAGGATGTGACGGTACGAGGGCTCTCTTACGACCAGGAGCGGTCCGTAATCGCCGTCTCCCGGGACGACGGTCCGGCGGCACTGAGGCTCGTCGAGGAATCTGTGGTCTAACTCGAAGCGAAACGACCGATTCCGACGCATTCAAAGGAATTCTGCGGGTAAGATCTCTCATGACCCTGCGCGTCTCGAACACCCTCACCGGCCAGACCGAAGTGTTCGAGCCCACCGAACCCGGACGGGCGACGATGTACTACTGTGGGCTCACGGTCTCCGACGACGCGCATCTCGGGCATGCCCGGTCGTGGGTTCACACCGACGTGATCCGCCGGTGGCTGGAGCATCTCGGCTATGCGGTCCGCCACGTCGAGAATTTCACGGACGTCAACGAGAAGATCATCGCGAAGGTCGGCGTCGATGGCGAGGACGAGGCATCAGTGGCGGCGTACTACACCGACCGGGTGATCGAGGATATGCGATCGCTCAACCTTCGACGGGCACACGTCCATCCGCGAGTCTCCGAACACACACCGGAGATCGTCGATCTTATCGAGCGGCTGATCGAGGACGGACACGCCTACGAGGCGAACGGTTCGGTCTATTTCGACGTCACGACGTTCCCGGCGTACGGACGCCTGTCGAACCAGCAACTCTCGGAGATGGCAGCCGACGAAGAGCGAGCACTCGCTGAAAAGCGCAATCCGCAAGATTTCGCGCTCTGGAAGGCCGGCCGGCCTTCCCCCGATGAAATCGCCCCACACCAACAGGCGGACGAGTTGTCGGCGGACGCGGCCGCCGAAACCGCAATGACGTTCGATTCTCCATGGGGAGAGGGTCGTCCCGGCTGGCACATCGAGTGTTCGGCGATGTCGACGACCCATCTCGGTGATACATTCGACATCCATCTCGCGGGCCACGATATCCTGTTCCCGCACAACGAAAACGAGATCGCACAGAGCGAAGCAGCGACCGATCAGCCGTTCGCACGCTACTGGTTACACACCGGGCTTTTGCGCACCGAGGGCGAAAAGATGTCCTCGAGCCTCCAAAACTTTTTCCGCGTCCGCGATGCCGTCGCCGAGTACGGCCCGAACGTCATTCGAATGTTCTACCTCTCGTCGGTCTACTCCGCCGATCAGCTATTCAGTGAGGTGGCAATCGCCGAGGCAGAAGAGCGGTGGGAACGGTTGGAGCGCGCGATGTCGCGGGGGATCGGGACCGTTGACAGCATCGATGCGGGATCGAAGGCGACTGACCCCGCACTCCGGCGGGCTGTCGACGGGACCGCCACGGCGGTGACGAGCGCGATGAACGACGATTTCAACACGCGAGAGGCAGTGGCTGCGCTGCTGGATCTGGCGGGGGAGATCCACCGTCACATCGACGGAGACAGCCCCTACGACTACCAGGGACTGCTGCGGGCGGTGTGCGTGCTAGAAGAATACGGTGGTGACGTGTTCGGGCTGGAATTCGACACGACACGAACGACGGGCCAAGAAGACGCGCTCGTCGAACTGATCCTTGAACTGCGAGAACAGGAACGGACTGCCGGTAATTTCGAGCGTGCTGACGAGCTGCGATCGATGCTCGCCGATCTCGGCATCGCCGTCGAGGATACTGACGAGGGTCCCGTCTATCGCCGTTAATAGGCAGAAATCCCGGTGCTGCGACGACACCTTTTTTTGAACCCCAACAGTGCTCTGTGCATGACCCTCGAAGAGGATTCATTGGAGTACCACCGCTCCCCACCGCCCGGGAAGCTCGAAATTGCGACCACCAAACCGACGAACACCCAGCGAGATCTCGGCCTGGCCTATTCGCCCGGCGTTGCCGGGCCGTGTCGAGCAATCGCCGCAGATCCCGAGGACGCCTACGCGTACACGAGCAAAGGAAACCTCGTCGGCGTCGTATCCGACGGCTCGGCCGTGCTCGGACTCGGCGATATCGGGGCACAGGCATCCAAACCGGTGATGGAGGGGAAAGGGGTTCTCTTCAAACGATTCGCGGATATCGACGTCTTCGATATCGAGCTTGATACGGACGATCCCGAGGCGTTCATCGAGATGGTTGCGGCCATGGAACCTACCTTCGGCGGGATCAACCTCGAGGACATCAAGGCCCCTGAATGCTTCGAGATCGAGGCGGCCCTTTCCGAGCGGATGGAAATTCCAGTTTTCCACGACGATCAACACGGGACTGCGATCATTACCGGCGCTGCGCTGCTGAACGCGGCGGCAATCGTTGGGAAGGAGCTATCGGAACTATCGGTCGTGTTCTCGGGGGCCGGTGCCAGCGCGATCGCGACGGCGTCCTTCTTCGAAACCCTGGGTGTCGACCCGGCGAAGATCGTCATGTGTGATTCATCGGGGATCATTACAGCCGACCGGGCGGCGGCCGACGATGTGAACGAACACAAGGCGGCGTACGCCCGGGAGACGGCTGGCGGTGATCTCGCGGATGCAATGCAGGGCGTGGACGTCTTGGTGGGGCTGTCGGTCGGGGGCATCGTGAGCCCGGAGATGGTGCGGTCGATGAACGACGATCCAATCATCTTCGCGATGGCGAACCCCGATCCGGAGATCAGCTACGAGGCGGCCAAAGCCGCCAGGGACGACACCGTCATCATGGCGACCGGGCGATCGGATTACCCGAACCAGGTGAACAACGTGCTGGGGTTCCCGTTTATCTTCCGGGGGGCGCTCGATGTCAGAGCCAGCGAAATCAACCAGGCGATGAACGTCGCCGCGGCCCGGGCACTCGCTGCACTCGCCAAACAGGACGTCCCGGACGCCGTCCGGCGCGCCTACGACGATCAGCCCCTCCAGTTCGGTCCGGAGTACATCATCCCGAAGCCGATGGATCCACGCGTGCTGTTTACGGTAGCGCCGGCCGTCGCGCGAGCGGCGATCGAATCCGGGAGCGCGCGCCGGGAACTCGATGTGGAGGCATACCCCGAGCAACTCGAAGCGCGTCTGGGCAAGGAACGCGAGCTCATGCGGATCGTGATGAACAAAGCCAAAAGCGATCCCCGGCGGGTGGTCCTGGCGGAAGGGGATAACGAGCGCATCATCCGGGCCGCGGCTCGTCTGACCGACGAGGGACTTGCAGACCCCGTGTTGCTGGGCGACGGGGCGGTCATCGAGCAAAAAGTCGAGGAGCTCGGACTCTCGTTCGATCCGGTGGTGGTAAACCAGGAAATCGCCATCCAAGACGAGTACGTCGAGCGGCTGTTCGAGATGCGAAAGCGCAAGGGACTCACCCGCAGCGAAGCCGCTGACCGGTTGCGGAACGATCGCAACTATCTCGGCGCGATCATGGTCGAATGTGGCGACGCGGACGCGTTGCTGACGGGGCTGACCTACCATTATCCAACCGCGCTTCGGCCGCCCCTCGAGATCATCGGAACAGCTGAGGACGCCGACTACGCCGCAGGCGTGTACTTGCTAACCTTCAAAAACCGGGTCGTATTCTGTGCGGATGCGACCGTGAATCCGGATCCGGATCCGTCCGTGCTCGCGGAGGTTACTCGCCATACCGTGGGACTCGCCCATCGATTCAACGTCGAACCGCGGGCGGCATTGCTGTCGTATTCGAATTTCGGGAGCGTCGACAACGAGGACACCCGGGCACCGCGGGAGGCGGTCGCGCGACTGCAAGCCGATCCTCGGGTCGAGTTTCCGGTCGACGGCGAGATGCAGGCCGACACCGCTGTGGTCGAGGACATCCTCACCGGGACCTACGACTTCGCGGCACTTGACGAACCGGCCAACGTGCTCATCTTCCCGTCGCTCGAGGCGGGCAACATCGGCTACAAGCTGCTCCAGCGGCTTGGCGGCGCCGAAGCGATCGGTCCCATGCTCGTGGGCATGCGAAAACCGGTACACGTCCTGCAGCGCGGCGATGACGTCAACGACATCGTGAACCTGGCGACGGTCGCCGTCGCGGACGCGCAGGACTCGGACTGATTTCCGGTCGATTCCCGAATTAACAATCGCATCCCAGAGATTCGAGATCCATTCGTGACGGCCGTGCTGCTGTGGAGGTCGGTGCGGGACAGGTGAGGAGCTGCGTCGTGGGCGGCGGTCCGATCGCAGGTATTCGTTCCCGTTGACCCTTCGTGATTCCATCCCCTTCGCGTGGGCTGACTGCACGCGGACCGTCGCGTTTTTTCAGGCCGCGACCCAACCTGTATGACAATGGCACAGGAGGGGGCAACCCCGGCGAGGGACGACCGATCGGCGTTCGACTATCAGCGAGAACACGATTCCGTCCCGGACGGGTTGGCCCCGCTCCCCGGTCTCGTCGACGGAGAAGTCCGATTCGACGACTACACCAAACAGCTCTACGCGACGGATGCGAGCATCTACGAAGCCACCCCCATCGCCGTCGTCTTTCCTCGACATACCGACGACGTGAGCGAGGTACTAGGGCACTGCTGGGTGGAGGAGATCCCAGTCCTCCCGCGCGGGGCGGGAACCAGTCTGGCGGGACAGGCGGTGAACGAGGCGGTCGTAATGGACTTTACGCGACACATGGGCGAGCTGACGGACCTTGACGTCGAGGCCCAGACCGCCCGGGCACAACCGGGGATCGTCCTCGCGACCCTCGACGAGGCACTCGCGGACGATCGACTTCAGTTCGCGCCCGACCCCGCCTGGGGCGATAAGAGCACGCTGGGCGGGGCGATTGGAAACAACAGTACAGGCGCTCACTCCCTCCACTACGGAAAAACGGACGACTATCTAGAATCCTGTGAGGTCGTCCTCGCGGACGGTTCCGTGGCGGAGTTCGGATGGGTCGACGTCAACGAGCTGGGGACGCTCGGTGACCCGGATGGGACGCTCGAGGAACGGATCTACGCGACGGTCGACCGCGTGGTCTCGGAAGAGGCGACGACGATCGAGCAGGCCTACCCCGATACCGGGCGGAACGTGGCCGGGTACAATCTCGACGCACTGGTCGAAGATGCCGAGCAGGGGCGAGTCAACGTCGCGAAGCTGTTCGCCGGGAGCGAGGGAACACTCGGTGTCGTCACGGCAGCGGCCGTCGGTCTCGAGCCGATCCCCCCCGAAACGGCGGTGGCACTGCTCACTTACGAGTCGCTCACGGGGGCGATGGCCGACGTCGCGCCGATCCTGGCCCACGATCCGGCTGCCGTCGAAGTGATCGACGACGTCCTGCTGGACCTGGCGGCGGAGACGGAGGCCTTCGGGCCCCTGGTCGATATTCTTCCGGCTGGGACCGAGGCAGTCCTGCTGGTCGAGTGTGCCGGTGACGATCCAGAAACGGTCCGCGAACAGCTGGAGGGCGTCATCGCGGATCGACGGGGTGAACACGGCGCGTTCGACGCCATGACCGCCTATGAACCGGCCGAGCAAAAGCGGTTCTGGCAGCTCAGAAAGAGCGGGCTGCCGATCCTGTTGAGCCGGACGACGGACGAAAAACACATCGCATTCGTCGAGGATACCGCAGTTCCGGCCGAATCCCTACCGGGGTACGTCGCCGACGTCCAGCAGCTCTTCGCCGATCACGACACGTTCGCGAGTTTTTATGGGCACGCCGGTCCCGGTTGTCTCCACATCCGCCCGTTGTTGAACACCAAAACCAAGGACGGCGTCAACCGGATGGGGGCGATCGCCCACGGTGTGAGCGAACTCGCCGTCGAGTATGGCGGGACAGTGGCTGGGGAACACGGCAACGGCCGGGCGCGCACGCAGTGGCTGGAGGCGATGTACGGGGCCGAGGTCGTCGAACTGTTCGGTGCGATCAAACGGGCGTGCGACCCCCGAGAACTCCTGAATCCCGGACAGATCTACGGAGATCTCGACATGACTCGCTCGCTCCGTTTTGACCCATCCTATGCGTTCTCGACCGACTTCGAGCCGACGCTAGAATGGGAGAACGCCAATGGGTTCCAGGGAATGGTCGAGTTGTGTCACGGCTGTGGCGGATGCAGAGGGGAGCAGTCGACGACGGGGGGCGTGATGTGTCCGACCTACCGTGCGAGCGCCGAGGAGATCACGACGACACGGGGGCGGGCCAACCTCCTCCGGCAAGCCCTCAGCGGTAATCTCCCCGCCGAAGAGGTGTTTACCGACGAGTTCCTCACCGAGGTGCTCGACCTCTGTATCGGGTGCAAGGGCTGTGCCCGGGACTGTCCCAGCGAGGTCGACATGGCCAAACTGAAAGCCGAACTCACCCACGAGTACCGCCAGCGGAACGGCTCGTCCCTGCGGGACCGCCTGTTTGCCGACATCGATCGGGTGGCTGCCCTGGGCAGTGCTACCGCACCCGTGTCGAACTGGCTGAACGGCTTGCCCGGTGGCGACTGGATCCTCGAACGCGTGGTCGGAATCGCGGCGGAGCGGGGACCCCCCACCTTTGCGCGGAAACCTTTCACTGAGTGGTTCGGCTCACACGAGCCGACCGTCGAACCGACCCGTGACACGCGAGTATTGCTCTACCCGGACACCTACACCAACTACATCGAACCGTCGATCGGCCGCGCAGCCACAGAGGTCTATGAAGCAGCAGGCTTCGAGGTCGACCTCGCACGCGGTGTGGGGCCGAGCGGTCGCGCCGCGTACTCGCTCGGGTTCCTGGATCGCGCGCGGGCACGGGCCCAGCGTAACGTTGTTTCTCTCCGCGATCAACTCGACGAGAACACCCGACTGGTCGCCCTGGAGCCGGCGGATGCGGTCATGTTCCAGAGCGACTACGCAAGCCTCCTGGCGATAGAAGAGGTCGAGACGATCGCGGACCGGACGATGGGGGCAATGCAACTGCTCGACGAGCTCCACGTCGAGTTGCCGGTGGAAGCACCGGAAACGCGGATCACCTACCACGGCCACTGCCACCAGAAAGCGACCGAACGGGCCCATCATGCTGCGAACGTGCTGTCGGCTACCGGGTTCGAGGTGGTTACCCTGGATAGCGGGTGTTGTGGCATGGCCGGCTCCTTCGGTTACGAGGCGGAGCACTACGCCATGAGCAAGGCGATCGGACGCATCCTCTATGAACAGGTAGACGAGGCAGCCGGGGAGGCCGTCACGGCACCCGGTGCGTCCTGTCGCACGCAACTTGCCGACCATCTGGGATCCGCGCCGCGCCATCCAATCGAATTCGTCGCGGATCGACTCGTGTCCACGTAGCAACGGATCACGAACGGCTTTGTACGCGGTGGCTCTACGACCCGCCAATGGACGCGGACGGCGACGGCGCCTGGTTCGACGGACTGGACCTCACGAACGAGGAGGTGGCCGCCAGATCTATTGCAAGGGGTGAGGCCGCGTCACCCCGGGATTGGCCCGCACTGGCCGTCGAAACGGGGGTCGTCACTGACGAAGCTACCTACTACCGCCGACTTCAGGCGATCGCGATCGCGGCGGCTCGAGAAGCTGTCAGTCGATACGAGGGTGCGGACGACCGGCAGGTTGTCCACGCCGTGAACACGATGGACGATTTGGATCGGACCGCAAACGAACTTGCCGAACGGGTCGCAGAATGGGCGGGGAGTCTCGGTCACGATGATATCGCCGGCCCGGGGGACGTAGCGCGGTTGGCGGATCGCGAACCCGCGGGCATGCTCGCCGAGCGCCTCCACGACGTCGCACAGACAGTGGTCCGGATGCGAGAAGATCGGAACACGTTGGCGAGCACGATCGAGCGCACGGTTCCGGAGTTTGCCCCGAATCTCAGCGAGATGGCGGGGCCGATCCTCTCAGCCCGTCTCATCGCACTCGCAGGTGATCTTGAACGGCTCGCCAAACTCCCCAGCGGCACGGTGCAGGTACTGGGGGCAGAAGACGCCCTGTTCGCCCATCTCGAAGGGCATGCTCCCTCCCCCAAACACGGGGTGATATTTACGCACGAATACGTGCGCGGAACGCCGCCCGCACACCGTGGCTCCGCGGCTCGAGCACTGGCCGGCAAGCTCTCGATCGCCGCCCGAATCGATCACTACAGCGGCGACTATCGACCGGAAATCCACGCGGCCCTCGACGAACGAATCGCCCGGATCCAGGAGCGCGATGCATGACGTCGTTGCCATCCGGTGTCTCCCGCCGGGAATTCAACGGGCAGCAGCGACTGGCCACCCGCGGCGATCCGATCGGTGACGAGCCGACGACGAACGGATGGCGCGCCTGGGATTCGGCAACCTCGAAGGTGGCTGCCATGCTCGATCGGGACATGGCGATCGGGCTCGCCCCCGGACAGCGCGTGCTCTACCTCGGAGCCGCGGCCGGGACGACAGTGAGCCACCTCGCCGATATCGTCGATGTGGTGTACGCAGTCGAGTTCGCCCCTAGACCGGTCCGTGACCTGTTAGCCGTCGCGGACTCGAGAGCCGGGGTGATCCCGCTCGTCAAAGACGCCAGGCAGCCCGACTCCTATGCCCACGTCGTCGAGTCCGGTCTCGATCTACTGTTCCAGGATGTTGCTACCCGGGAGCAAACGAGTGTCGCGATCGCCAATCGTCGTTTCCTCGCGGCTGACGGGCGTCTGGTGTGTGCACTGAAAGCACGATCGATCGACGTGACGCGCGAGCCGGAGGCGGTCTTCGAGACTGCCCGGGCGGAACTCGGGGAAGCATACGAGATTCTCGCGGCCGAGCGACTGGATCCACTGCATCGGGATCACCTGGCGGTCGTGGCTCGTCCCCGTCCGAACGATGAACATGAAGGATAATCCGTCGACGGGATCGCACCGCTTTTGTAGCTACTGGCTGACCCAATAGGCGATGGAACGTGGGTCCGCGGAGAACTTCCAGCAGCTCGGTACGATCGGGATCGAGGAGGAGTACTTCGTCGTGGATCAGGACGGGCGCCCCGTTCCCGGCACCGACGAACTGGTCTACGAAGGCGATCCGCCCGCGATCCTCGAGGACCGACTGGATCACGAACTATTCAAGTTCGTGATCGAGGCACAGACGCCGGTCATCTACGACATTGACGAGGCTGGTGACGTCCTCCGCGAGGTACGTCGTGCGCTCGTCGATTATGCAAACAGTTACGGGTACGAGATATCGGCCGCCGGGCTCCATCCGACCGCGACCTGGACCGAGCACGAGCACGCGGACAAACCGCGCTATGCCGCCCAACTCGATCGAATCCAGTATCCTCAGCACCGAAACACGACTGCCGGGTTACACGTTCATATCGGCGTGGACGATGCAGAAAAGGCCGTCTGGATCGCCAACGAGTTGCGCTGGTTCGTGCCGGTAATCCTCGCCGTGTCAGCGAATTCGCCGTTTTGGTGTGGACTAGACACTGGCCTCCAGTCCGCGCGGGCGAAGATCTTCGAAGCATTACCCAACACCGGCATTCCGACGGCGTTCGAATCCTACGAGGCGTTCGACACGTTCGAGCAAACGATGGTCGAGCACGACGCGATCGGCGACCGTGGCGAAATTTGGTGGGACGTCAGGCCACACTCAGAACTGGGAACCGTCGAGGTGAGATCACCGGACGCGCAGGCAAATCCCGATCGCGTGCTCGCGATCGTCGAGTACGTGTATCATCTCGTCATACGACTCGCACGACGCTACGAGGGGACGGAAACGAGCACGAAGACCCGTCGGGAATTGCTCGACGAAAACAAATGGCGGGCGATCCGGTGGGGGAAAGAGGCCGAACTCATCCGCCCGGATAGCTCGGGGACCGTACCGATTTCGACCGTCGTTGAACACGAATGCGATCGACTGGGCATCGACGGGTTGCGCTCGCTGTTTACCGCAGAATCCGGTGCAGAACGGTTGCGTCACCTCCGGGACGAGGAGGGATTCGATGCGGTCCGCCGGGAGATCCTCCTCTGAGGGGACGGAAGAGTTTTCCGCGACCCGGGCTTGTGTCCCATGAGAAAGAACATGACAGAGGACACAGACCAGGGGGAGGATACGTCGGTCCCGATCGACGTTGAATCGGATCAAGCAACCCCACGAGACCGCCTCGAGGGAGGTGCCGAACGGGCCGTCGAACAGCTCGACCGGAGTGTAGTCGATCTGCTCGCCTGGTTGCTCGATACGGAGACGCGCTCGCGAATCTACGTCTATCTCCGGTCGGAACCCGACAGCACTAGCGAAGAGGTCGCGGAGGGAACGGGCTTGTATCCGAGTACCGTCCGGGAGGCCCTCGCGGAGCTTCACGAAGAGGAGATCGTCACGCGCGAAAAGCGCGAACACGAGGGAGCCGGTAATAATCCGTTTGCCTATCGTGCGATTCCCCCGAGCGACCTCGTCGGTCGGATGGTCTCACAGGTGCAAGACCAGTTGAACACGCTGGTCAACCTTGACACCTACCTCGACGACGATGAGCCCACCACCGACGAGGAACCGATCACGATCTCCGTCGACGATCCGGACGATCGGGAGGACGCTGGGTCCGATGATGACGAAGCGGACGACGAACGCGATCCCTGACCGACCTGCGGTAGTTACTCCGCTACCGGGGCGACGGCCCATTCATCCGTCGCTGTCTCGAGACGCACGAGCCCGTCAGCCGCGAGCGACTCGACGAGGTCCCGCAACCACGAGCGATCGTCCTGGTCGGCAGGATCGAAATCGACGCGTACACGCGGTCCGAGTTCCGAGCACGTAACGCGGCCGGCCTCTGAGACGATACGAACGATCCGTCCCCGAAACTGTCGACGGCTCCCGTCGAACGTGGGCTGGCTGGGCACGTCGGGTGCCGTGAAATCTCCCGTCGCGTAGGCGTCACACCACCGGCGCCACGGACAGTTACCCTCGTCACAACGAGGTCGTTTCTCGCAGACCACACCCCCGAGCTCCATCATCGCATTGTTCCACTGGCGAGACGTTGCCGGCGGCATGAGTCGTGACGCCAGTCGTTCGTAAGAAGGTTCACGGTCAGTGGATGCGGTGCACAAGCGGAACAAGATCCGCTTGACGTTGGTGTCTACGACGGCATCGCCGTTGTTGAAAGCGAAACTTGCGACTGCGTTCGCGGTGTACGGTCCCACACCAGGGAGGCGCTCAAGCTCGTCCGGTTCCCGCGGGAACGATCCATCCCAGTCGTGTGCGATAATCGAAGCTGACTCGTGCAGGAATCTGGCGCGCCTGTTGTATCCGAGTCGGTGGTCGCTCCAGAACGCCACCACCTCGGCCCGGGGTGTATCCGCGAGTGCCGCGACCGTCGGCCACCGCTCCAGGAACGCTTCCCAGGCGTCGACCACGCGCTCGAGCTGTGTTTGCTGGCTCATGACCTCCGCGACGAGGATCTCGTACGGATCCGTGGTGTCCCGCCAAGGGAGCGCCCGATGGTCGGCCGCGTACCACGCCAAGAGCGCATCCCGCATCGAATCGAGGGCACCCGGCAAGCATTCATCAGGCATCGGGCGCAAAGCTTGCGACGAGGGGCAATGTGCGTGTTGATTCAGCATCGAGACAGTCCGAGGCTACGTCGAAAGCCGTATGACCGCGATAACGAGTAAACCCCACCACCATGAGTCTTGAGGCGCTGAGCACCGAGTTGGAGGCCACTGTCGCCGAGCTTGACGAGGAGCTGACTGTCACACTTGATCGGCAATCGAAAACGGAGCTCGCGCTCCTCCTCACGGCGCTGGGCCCGGAAGATGCCGACGAGCTAGTGAGACGGGCGATTCAACTGCTCTTTCAGAGTACGGTGGACACCGGCGGGCTCGACCTCCATCTCCGCCGCGGCTACGACGTCACCTACGACGAGTATCTTTCCGGCATGACCTATGACGAAATGCGTGGGGGGGCCGAATACCAGCCGACCACCGAGGACGATCGACGATATCAGTTCTAACGAGCGGACGCGATCGATCCCTGATCGCGACCAGTGCGGCGAAGCATAGCAGAGCCGGTCGACGGGCTTGTTCTCTTTGAGAGAGGGGGCTGAGAGCAGCTCCGCTCGGGTTTTGAACGATACCTGAGGAACACGTGGTGTCGGTGAGCTCAGATCTCGATGTATTGTGCTTCCCACTCGCGTCGCGCTTCGATTTCTCGGTCACCGCGGCGCGTCACGGTATAATAGTTCGTTCGACGGTCGCGCTGTCCCTTCTCCACCAGTCCTTTCTCGACGAGGGTATCCAGATTGGGGTAGAGACGACCGTGGTGGATCTCGCGCTCGTAGTACTCCTCGAGTTCGTCCTTGATCGCGAGTCCGTGCGGCTCGTCCTCGCCCGCGATGACGTACAACAGATCCCGCTGAAAGCCTGTCAGGTCGTGCATTGGAGATGATCGCTTCAGTCTTTGTGTCGACTTACAATAAAGTTACCGGGATCGGACAGTTATGGTGAGAGAATGCCTGGCCCAATCCCGTAGACACCTCGAAAGGGCGGCTCTTGCTGGTGTGATCGGGCAACGGCCATATTTATCATCTGAAGGTCATAATCGGCACTCGCCGGATCCGCCGAATGCTATAACGACTGACACTTATCCGATCCATCAATGTAGTTACTCGGTGGTTAAACATGAAAGGAAAGCGACCGACGCGACAACTGTCGCGTTGGTCGCTTGCCGCCCTGAATTGGTCCCCGCTGACGCTTCGGCCCTCCAAGCGAAGCGTCACTTGAAAATTGAGCGAGTACCGACTATAAATCTAACGGAGACCCGGTTATGGCAGGGCCACGCGCACGTCGTGTTGTTCGCCCGCGGCGAGCACCGTGTTATATAACAGCATCGCGATAGTCATGGGCCCCACCCCACCGGGGACAGGGGTGATATACTCGGCCTTCGCCTCGGCGGAGTCGAATTCGACGTCACCGACGAGCTCATACCCTTTCTCGTTATCCGCATCGACGCGGTTGACACCGACGTCGATCACGGTGACGCCGTCGGTGAGCATGTCGCCTGTGATCAGCTCGGGGGCGCCAGCCGCAGCGATCACGATGTCCGCCCGCCGGGTGTGGGCGGCGAGATCCGTCGTCCGCGAGTGGCAGACGGTAACAGTGGCGTTCCCGTCTGCGTTCTTCTGTAACAACAGGTTCGCCAGGGGTTTTCCGACGATCTGGGAGCGACCGACGATGACGACATCCTTTCCTTCCGTGTCCACACCCACCGATTCTAGAAGCTTGAGAACACCGTGGGGAGTACACGGGCGAAACCGCGCCTCGCCGGCGACGAGGCGGCCGACGTTGAACGGATGAAAGCCATCCACGTCCTTGGCCGGATCGATCGCTTCGAGGACCGTGGATTCATCGACATGATCCGGGACCGGCATCTGCACGAGGATCCCGTTGACCTCCGGATCGTCGTTCAGTTCCGCGATCGTCTCGTAGAGTTCTTCGGCCGGGGCATCGGCGGCGAGTTCCACGTGAATCCCGTTGATCCCGACCTCCTCGCACGCATGCTGTTTCATACTGACGTACGTTTCGCTCGCCGGGTCGTCGCTCATCAGCACGGTCGCGAGGCCGGGAGTGACGCCCGCGTCTCCCAGGGCGTCGATCGCCTCCCCGAGACCGCCACGAATCTCCGCCGCGACCGCGTTGCCGTCGATGACCGTTGCCATATGCGTGACGGCGAACTCCGCGACCATTAATGATCGCGTTGCCTGACCCCGTCTTACTGGAACCGTTCGATCGATTCAACCAGGGGATGGCGTGCGTAGTCGACGATCGAAATGTCGGCAATCGTGGAGAGGCCCTCCGCAGCCGCCGTCCGCTCCATTCCCAGTTCGATATCCTCGTCAACGACAATCACGTAGGCGTCCATCCTCGCAATATCGAGTCGCCTGGCCGCGAGTACCCGGTGGTGCCCATCCGCAAGGAGCAACCGATCGCCGAGGTCGATCACCACGAGGGGTTCGGCCAGGCCCTGTTTGAGCTCGTAGACACGTCCCTCCAGCTCGTCGGCGTAGACTTTTGCCTGGGTCGGAATGAGGTCAGCCACCGTTACCTCCCGACGCTCTTCGGTCAGTTTGATCTCGTGGATGTTCTCGAGCGTCCGACGGAGCTTGCCCACCTTCTCGGGTGTCGCGCGCTCGATCTGGCTTCGGATCACGTCCGTATTGCTGATGATGCCGACCAGCTTTCCGTCGTCGTTGACAACCGGTAATTTCTGTACCCCCGATCGTAGTATGACGCGGGCTGCATCATTGACCCGCATATCGGGATGGGCCACGATGAGATCCTGGTTCATCACCTCCCGGACCGTGGCCCCCGCGTCGATCAACAGCAAGTCCCGGGCGCTCACGAATCCCTCCACGTGGCCGTTCCGGGCGACCGGGAACCCGCTGTGTTCGTCCGTTTCGGCGATTCGCTCGGCGACACTCCCGACGGTATCCGTCGGTGCGACGGTCTCCACGTCCCGGGTCATGTACTCCCGGACTCGCACACGACGGTCGCCGGTGTTCATGAAAGAACCTCGGTCCCGGGCGGGTAAAACCTGCGTGGATAGTCCCGCTCAACGGAAGGAGCCCACGCCAAATCGAATCTCGATCGCGTCCCGAGCGGCCTCGAAGAACCGTCCCTCGATCACGTCCCTGACGGTCTCGATGCGTTCTTCGTCCTCGCCTGCGCCCTCCGCCAGCACGCCGAGGGGGATCTGTGCCCCGGCCATATCCACGTGGCCGCCGGCACTCCCGATCGGCGAGAAGGCATCCCGCATCACGAGTGACAGGTCGATCCCCGCGGGCGCAGCACGTGCTCGCCCGGACGCGTACACGGTGTCGCCGTCCAGGCCGTAAATTAACACGATATGGACGGACTCGAGCTGTACCATGAGTTCAGCAGCCTGCGCGAGGGCATCCTTTTCCCGGCAAGTTCCCACACACGACGCCAGGACGGGTCCCTCGACGGTACGGTTGGAAATCGCACGCGCAAGGATCTCCATCGTGGTCTCGCTGACCGCCGGGGTCGCGATTCGCCGCAGCTGGTCGTGATCGACGTGTGGCCACACGTGACCCGCAGCCTCCAGATCGAGCGGGGTCACGTGTCGCGAGAAGTTCCTCGTGTCGGTTTGCATACCATAGAGGAGCGCCGTCGCCAGGGCCTCGTCGATCTCGATGACGAACTGACGGAGGTACTCGACGAGCATCGTACTCGTCGAACCGAGGCCTTCCCGGATATCGACGTACGAAGCATCGACCGGGCCGCTCGGGCGGTGGTGGTCGAACACGAGTGAGATGTCGGTCTCCGGCGGCAACGAGTCGTTGATCCCCGGAATGGCGTGATCGACCAGGGCGATGCCGGCGACGTCAGGCACGCCCATCTCCGGGTTGAGCGGTTCGAGGCCCAGATCGAGCGTATTGATGAGCGCCCTGTTCGACTGGTGGGTGATCTCGCCGAAGTAGTAGGCGGTCGCCGGGACATCGAGTCGTTCGGCCAGCCGGACCAGTGCCGTTGCACTCGCGATGGCATCCGGATCGGGATTGTCGTGGGTCAGGACGGCGAGCGATCCCTCGAGCCCCTGGAGGACGTCCTTGACGCGAAGCGCTCGCACAGCTGCCGGGCTACTGGCGGCATCAATGAACCTGTCACTCGTCGTCTCAAGTGCGTCGACGAGATGATCAGCCAGCCCCCGCAGACGCTCCCGTTCGTTCGGCGTGGCCGCGGCCGGGCAGAACGCGACGATCCGGACGGTGGGGAAGACGACGGTTGCCCGCTGGGCAATCTCGAGCACCCGGCGGGGGTCATCGTGGGCCACAAAGATCACCGGTGGTCGGGGGAGGTCCCCCAGTGTGGCGCGATCGCTCGGGTCGGCCTGACGGACTGACAGCGCGCGTGGACTCAGTAACTCGATGGCATCCTCGTTGTCGGTTACGACGAGCAGATCCTGCGTGTCCAGCCCTTCAATGCGGAGGAGTTCCGCGACAGGGTTCGCCCAGCCGAGCACGACCCCTGTGACCATGGCATGCGGTGCCCGTTCGGGCGAGAAAAACCTACCGTCGCAGGATCGGATCGCTGTTCAGGCGAACAGATCGACGGCCGCGATTTGGGCGGTTTCGGCCACCGCGAAGAACGCCGGGAGGAGTACAACGGTCAACAGTGCGGCCAGCACGATCGCGGTGTACAGGCCCACCGGGTACTCGTCTACGACCCGCGTACTCGGCGGTGACTCGATCCAGATCGCCTTGAGCAATCGTGCGTAATAGAACAGGGAGAGGGCGCTCACGACGGCACCGACCGCAGCCAGCCACCAGAATCCTGCACTGACAGCGCCCATGAAGAGCACGTACTTCGAGAGGAACCCACCGCCGACTGGGAGGCCGGCGAGGCTCAAGAGCACGACCGTCACTGCCACGCAGGCGATCGGCGCCTGCGTCGCGAGGCCGTTGTAATCCTCAAACGTCCGGCCGACGCCCCAGTGCTCGCCCAGGGCGACGAAGAGGAACGCACCCGTGTTCATGAAGCCGTAGACGAGCAGGTGCATCATCGCCGCCGCGAGCACCAGGTCGTTGGTTCCACCCGGATTGGTGAGCGCCGCAAGACCGATCAGCGCGTAGCCGGCGTGGCCAATGGACGAGTAGGCCAACATCCGCTTTACGTTCTCCTGTACTGCCGCTGCGAAGTTCCCGAGCAGCATGGTCGCGACTGCGATCACCTGGATCATCAATACCCAGTCGATCCCCAGTTCGAGGAGCACCTCGTAGGGGAATGCCTCAATGAGCACCCGAAACGCGATCACGAACCCCGCGGCCTTCGATGCCGAGGAAATGAACGCACTGATCGGGGTGGGTGCCCCCTCGTAGGCCTCCGGTGCCCAGAAGTGGAACGGCACGCTGGCAGTCTTGAACGCAAATCCGAGAATCAGCAGGACGACGCCGAAGCCGAGGATGGCGACGTTTTCGATCTCACCGACGGTTCCGGCAATCGCGGTCAGCTGCAAGACCCCCGTCTCGACGTACACCAAGCTGATCCCGTAGAGGAAAATCGTAGACGACAGCGCGCCCAGGAGGAAGTATTTCAGACCGGCCTCGACGCTGCCGCGGTTCCGCTTGAGATAGCTGACGAGCGCATACGACGGCAGGCTCGCGAGCTCGAGCGCGATGAACACCATGACCAGGCTGTTCGCACTTGCCATCAACGCCATCCCTGTCGTCGCCAGCAACAGGAGCGAATAGTACTCGCCCTGGTGTGGCTGTGCACGTACGTAATCGTAGCTTGCCACGATCACGAGGGAGGCGACGGCGGTGAAGATCACCGTAAAGAACAGTGCCATGCCGTCGACGACCAGCTGATCCCAGAAGAGGACGATCTCCCCGCCGTGCTGCCCGGTACCGGCCGCGAGGTACCAGATGGCGATCGCCATCGCCGTCACGGTCCCCGCGACGGAAATACCCGAGAGCAGCTGTGGATGCTCTCGCTCGGGATAGATGCTGTCCACGATGTACAGCACCATCGCCGTTATCACCAGCACGAGCATCGGCGCAATCGCCGTCCATGGAGCCAGCTGATACGTCATGTGTCACCTCCCAGGGCCGCCACCGGATCGGCAGCGTCCTGAATCATCGTCACGAAGATGTCCGGATCGACACCGAGCAGGATGATCAGGGCCAGCAGGACGAACAACGGCGCGATGTCCTGAATCGGGGCACGGCCGAGTGGTTCGTCCGTCTCGAGGCGGAACGGCCCGAACAGGGACTGCTGCATCGCCCAGAGCAGGTAGCCGGCCACGATCACGATCCCGAACATCGCGACGGCAGTCACCAGCGGCGCCGATGGCACGACCGTGGACTCGAATGCGCCATAGAATATCATGAATTCGGCGGCAAAACCGGACATTAAGGGCAGGCCCATGTACGCGAACGCACCGGCCACGAACACGCCGACGACGACCGGCATCCGGTCGGCCAGTCCCGCCATGTCACCGACCATCCGGGTGTGGGTTTGGTTGTAGATCACGCCGACGACCATGAACATCAGCCCGGAAATGAGTCCGTGACTGATCATCTGGAAGGTCGCCCCACCGACCCCGTAGGTGGTGTAGGCAACGAGCCCCAGGATCACGTAGCCCATCGAGGAGATCGATGAGTACGCGACGATGCGCTTGAGATCGGACTGTGCGAGCGCCAGCATGGCCCCGTAGATGACCGAGATGACGGCCAAGATCGCGATCGGGACCGCCAGCTGCTGGGCGACGTCGTCGAACATCGTGAAGTTGAACCGCAACAGCGCGTAGGTGCCCATCTTCAGGAGAACGCCGGCCAGCAGCACGGACACCGGTGAGGGCGCCTCGACGTGGGCGTCGGGGAGCCAGGTGTGGACCGGCACCATCGGCACTTTCACCGCGAATCCCGCGAAGATCGCCAGGAACGCTGCCAGCTTCAACGTCGCGGCGTCGAGCCCCGCGAGTGCACCGAGCTGTCCGTCGTGTAGCGCCGCCGTGATCTCCGGCATGCCGAACGTCGCCACGGCGTCGCCCAGCCCGAACACGATGGCGACGAAGCCGATGAACATCGCGAGGGAGGCGACGTTCGTGTAGACGAAGAACTTGATCGCGGCGTACTTCCGACGGGGGCCACCCCAGATCCCGATCAACAGATACATCGGAATCAGGACGACCTCCCAGAAGACGAACCAGAGGATGAAATCGAGCGCGACGAAGACCCCGATCAGCCCCGTCTCGAGTATCAGTATCAGCCCGTAAAACTGGGACTCGCGTTCGTCGATCGGTGTCCACGCGCTGACGATCGCCAGCGTGGCGAGGATCGTGGCAAGAACCAACAGCGGGAGGCTGATCCCGTCCACGCCGACCCACCATTCGATGGCGTACGGCTGGAGGTCGATCCAGATGGCCCGCGTTTCGAAGGCGGGGTCTCCCCCGAGGAAGATGTTCCCGACCGCCTCGAACCGGTGGTACAACCAGAGGCTGATTCCGAGGGGCAGCAGGCTAATGGCAAAGGCGAGGCGCCCAGCATATCGGTTCGGACTCGCGAAGACGACGAGCGCGCCGACCAGCGTGACGAGTAGCATCGCTTCGATCAACATTCAGAACCACCCCCCGTACACGGCAAAGAGCAGGAGCAACGCGACGATGGAAGCAGCCATAAGTGCCGCGTAGTTCGTGACGATTCCTCGCTGGAGTCGGCGGACACGGCTACCGGCGCGCAGACTGACGGTGCTGATGCCGTTGACCGTCCCGTCGATGACGATCTGGTCGAACGAGTCCGCCGCCCTGGCCAGCCGGGCAGTGAACCCTTCGGCAAGCCACACCTGGAACTCGTCTTGGTAGTAGTTCGCGCGCACCAGGTCGTACGCCCCGCCCAGTCGCTTAACCGGTTCGGTCGGCTCCGCGACCGCATACGTCCGATAGCCCAGTGCTGCTCCTGCCACCGCCAGGACTAGTGCGATGATCGCGGGTAGCAACGGCCCGATATCGGCATAGGAGAAGCCGGCGACCTCGGTGACGAGGGTCGTATACGTCCCGTATGCCGTGGTCTCGAATCCGGCATCGAGCCAGGTTTCGAGGTACAAGATGTCCAGGTCGGCGACGACCGCAACCGGTTTCATGTTGATGAGTCCCGCGACGGTTGCCAGCACGCCAAGCACCACGAGCGGGAATTTGATCGACCAGCCCACGCCGTGCGGCGTGGCGGCGTCGTCGGTGCGCGCTTCCCCGTGAAAGGTCAACGCGACCATCCGAAACGTGTAGAAGCCGGTGAGAAAGACCGCCGCCAGGGCCATCGCGTAGGCGGCGATGAAGATCGGTGCTTCAGCGCCGAGGAGCAAGGCCTCGAAGAGGACCTCGTCCTTCGACCAGAAGCCGGAAAACGGCACGATTCCCGCAAGCGCCAGTGAGCCGGCAAGAAACGTCCAGTAGGTGACCGGGAGATGTTCCTTGAGTCCACCCATCTCCCACATGTTCTGTTTGTGGTGCATCGCCACGATGACGGACCCGGCACCCAGGAACAGGAGCGCCTTGAAAAAGGCGTGGTTCATCAGGTGGAAGACTGCCGCAACGTAGCCACCGACACCCAGCCCGAGCATCATATATCCGTATTGGGAGATGGTCGAATAGGCCAGCACCTGTTTGATGTCGTCTTTCACGACGCCCATCGTCGCGGCGAACAGGGCGGTAAAGGCGCCGACGAAGGCGATGATCGCCAGCGCTGTCGGCGAGACGGCGTAGAACCCGAACATCCGCGCGACCAGATACACACCGGCCGCAACCATCGTCGCAGCGTGGATCAATGCCGAAACCGTCGTGGGTCCTTCCATGGCGTCTGGCAGCCAGGTGTGGAGCGGGAACTGTGCCGACTTCCCGATGACGCCGCCGAGTACGAGCAGGCCGAGGAGCGTGACCCACTGGCTGGCATCAATTCCCCAGAACGTCTCTCCACCGGCAATGGCGGCCTCCGCGAGCTGTGGGAAGCCTTCGCTCCCGACGAAGGTTGTCGTGCCGAACGTGGCGAGGATGCCCACGACGCCGATCAGGAAGAAGTAGTCCCCGAATCGTGTCACCAGGAACGCCTTCTTCTGTGCGCTTGCCGGGGCTCCATCACGGAACCAGAACCCGATGAGGAGATACGAGCACACCCCCACCAGCTCGAAGAAGATGAACGCCATTAGCAGGTTGTCCGCGTACACGAACGCGAGCATGCTGAACGAAAACAATCCGAGTTCTGCGTAGTAGCGAGGAAGCCCGGTTTCCCCCTCCGCGTTCATGTACCCGAGACTGAACACGTGCACGAGGAACGAGATCAGGCTCACGACGACGAGCATCAACGCCGACAGCGGATCGAGCAGGATGCCGAACTCGAGGGATACGACGTCCTCGCCCGCTATCCACGTGTAGAGCACTTCGTGGTGGACGTGACCCTGCCAGACGGCCGCCGCCACCCACACCGAGACGAGCAATGACGCGCCCGTGGCCACGATGCCCGGAAGTGCCCCCCGCGTCGGCAGGTACTTCCCGAAGGCCAGGGCGATGACAAACGAGGCCAGCGGGAACAGTGCGATCAACGGCGCGTACGTGAATGCTGCGTCCATTTACTACCACCTCATCGTCGCGGCCCGCGTGACGTCCACGTCGTCGTACTGCCGGTTCAACACCATGATGATCCCGAGTCCGATGGCCACCTCGGCCGCTGCGAGGGCAATCACGAACAGCGCGAAGGTCTGTCCGGTAAGGTTGCCGTGATACAGCGAAAACGCGACGAGATTGATGTTGGCCGCATTGAGCATCAACTCGACGCTAATGAGGAACATCAGGGCGTTCCGCCGCGTGAGGACGCCAAACAGTCCGACGCAAAACAGGGCAGCCGAGAGCAGCAAGTACGCCTCCATAGGTGCTGCCATTCACCCATCACCCCCCGCTTCGTCGCGGCTCGCGAGGAGGACGGCGCCACTCAACGCGGCATCGAGGACGACCGCGATTGCAATCAACGCCACGAGGAATCCCTCGAACTCGATGGTCCCTTCGATGTTGAGCAACGCGAACCCGATGTTCGCAACGATGCTCTCGCCCTCCGGAAAACCGACCGCATCATCAAATCTCGCCGAGGCGATCATCGCGAGGAAGACAAGGAACAGCGCAACGGCGAGCAGGCCGGGCAACAGGTGGCCACCGACGCGCAGCCGCGGGCGCGTGGTCATGATACCGCCTCCTCTGGGCGCCGTCGTCGTGTCAGCATCACGGCGAACGTGATCAATATCAGTACCCCACCGACGTACACCAGAATTTGAATTGCGGCAATGAACTCCGCCCGCAACATGACGTAATGGATCGCGACGCTGAGGAGCGCGCCCCCGAGAAACAACGCCGCATGCCACACGTCGCGGACGAGGACCGCCGCCACGCCCAACCCGATGGTTACCAGCGCGAAGACGGCAAACGCAAACAGCTCAACAATCCCCATATAACGGAGCCTCTCATTTGGGCCCTTTGAAGATTTCGAGAACCCGCCACGAATCGAACCCCACGGACAACCGCGCTTGTATCGTTACTGGTAATCGACTTCGCCCTCGCCCTCCCCGATCCAGACGCTTCGATCGGGTTCACGAACCTCGAGCGGGTCGATGTCGTTGTACCAGGGGACGTTCTTGAGCTGTTCTTTGTTGTAGACTAGATCGTTTTTCGTCGCGCCGGTGAATTCGAACTGCTGGGTGAGAATGATGGCGTCGACCGGACAGACTTCTTCGCAGAGCCGACAGTAGATGCACTGGCCGACGTGGAGGTCGTACGCTTCGCCGTTTCGCTGATCGTCCATCACGATCTGAATGGTGTCGTTCGGGCAGACGTTTTCGCATTGGCGACACCAGATGCACCGTTCCTGGCTGAACTTGTGGATCCCGCGGAACCGGGGGCTGACCTCCGGTGCTTCGTCGGGATACTCGACGGTAAACGTCCGTCCGTCCAGTGCGTGTTTCATCGTCACCGCCATGGATTTGAGTACGCCAATCATGTGATTACCCCCACGATCACGGCCGTGAGAATCAGGTTGAGGAACGCCCCCACGAGCAGGAGCTTCCATCCGAACACCAGCACCTGGTCGATCCGGAACCGTGGCATCGCCGACCGGATCCACTGGGTCAACAGGAAGACCGCCCAGAGCTTGATCAGGAACCAGACGATCCCGGGCAGCACGGGGCCGGCCGGCCCGCCGAGGAAGATCGTCGCGATGATGGCCGCGCCGAGGAAAATGTGCAGAAACTCCCCGAGGTAGATCAACACGAAGTAGACCGAGGAGTACTCGGTCTGGTAGCCCGCGATAATCTCTGTTGGTGCCTCCGGAGTATCGAACGGGTTTCGACCGATCTCCGCGAAATTAGCGGCCAGGAACAGCACGAACGCGAACGGGTTCAGAATGGCGAACCACATCGGAATCGAGACCCCGGCAATCGAGATCAGCTCCTGGGACTGGGCAGCGACGATCTCGCTCATCTGGAGACTTCCGACGAAAATGACCACGGATATGCCGGTCAGAATAAGCGGAATCTCGTACGCGACGTTCTGGGCGACCGCCCGGAGACCGCCGAGCAACGAGTACTTGTTGTTCGATGCGTAGCCGCACATCACCAGCCCGACGCTGGCGATCGATGCGATGGCGAACACCCAGATGAGCCCGGTCTCCGGATCCGCCAGGTGGACGCCGCTCCCGAAGGGAATGAAGGCGAAGCCGAGCAGTGCAGAGGAGGCCACAATCAACGGACCGAGGTCCCAGGCTGGTCGGTCGACGCCGTCCGGAACGATGAGCTCTTTGCTCAGGAGTCGTACCGCGTCGGCCGGAATGATCAAGAGTCCATACGGCCCGACCCGGTTGACCGCGATTCGGTCGGTAAACGCCGCCGTGATCTTCCGTTTTGCCCACGGGCCGGCGAGGGCAGTCATGATCATCATCAAGTTGCCGATCACGAACGCGGCAATGAACGCGGCCACGAACTCCCCGCCCAGACCGAACTCGCTCAACCCCGTCCACTCGTCGATCAGATCGGGGAACACAACCGCGGCGACGCCGCCGCCCATTACCGGTCGACCTCCCCGAGAATGATGTCGAGGCTACCCAACGATGCGATCATATCGGCGACGTATTCGCCCTCGGCAATCTCGGGCAGGACGCTCAGGTTGTGATAACACGGACTCCGGATCTTGAATCGGGCCGGTTTGTCCGTCCCATCCGAGCGGATGTAGATCCCGAGTTCTCCCTTCGCGCCCTCGACAGCACGGTAGGTCTCCGTGTCGGGGTCGGGTTTCAGGGTCCGCGGGACGTTACTCTGGATCTCCCGTTCGTCCTCGGGCCACTCCTCGAGCAGTTCGATGCACTGTTCGATGATTTTTGCGGATTCTTCGACCTCCTGCATCCGAACCAGCAACCGGGAGTAGTTGTCACATCCGTCCTCGGTGATGACCTCCCAGTCGAGTTCCTCGTAGTAGCCGTACGGATCGTCCCGTCGGAGATCATAATCGATTCCGGACGCGCGCGCGACGGGGCCAGTACAGCCGTATTGCTTTGCGACGTCGGGCTCGAGTATGCCCGTATTCACGGTACGTGTCTGGAAGACCTCGTTCGTCGTAATCAGGTCGTGGTACTCGTCGATGGCCGCCGGCAGTTCGTCGAGGAAGTCCCACACCAGGTCGAAAAACTCCTGACGTGGCTCCGGGATGTCCCAGACCACCCCGCCGAGCCTGAAGTAGTTGAACATCATCCGCTGGCCCGTCAGCTCCTCGAGGATGTTCTGTACCCGTTCGCGGTCCCGCATCGCGTACATGAAAATCGCCGTGAAGTCGCCGTAGATGTCGAGACAGAACGTGCCCAGCGCCAACATGTGCGAACAGATCCGGCACAGTTCCGCGCTCATCGTCCGCAGGATCTGTGCATACTCCGGCACGTCCAGGTCAGCGAGGTTCTCGGCGGTCCGTGCGTACGCCCATTCGTTGAGAATCCCGGCGGATGCGTAGTCCCACCGGTCGGGGTACGGCATGATCTGGTGACGGTAGGTTCCGGACTGGCAGCACTGCTCTTCACAGCGATGGAGATAGCCGAGGTCGGGGTCGAGGTCCGCCACCTGCTCGCCGTCGAGGACGACTCGCAGGTGCAACACGCCGTGGGTCGCCGGGTGGTGCGGACCGATGTTGATAAACATCGTTTCGCCCTCCTCGACGTGCCCCTCGAGCGGGTTCTCGTGTTCGCGGTACTCGACGATCTGTGGTCGGTCCTGGTCGTAATCCAGTCCGAGCGGGTGGCCCATCCACGATTCCGGGAGCAGAATGCGCCGGAGGTCCGGATGCCCCTCGTACTCGATACCGACCAGATCGTAGGCCTCTCGTTCGTGCCAGCCCGCCGTTTCGTAGACGCCTGTCGCGGTCTGGCTTTTCGGCTCGTCTCGCGAGGTCGGGACCACGACGCCGAACTCCTGGGTCGGGTCGTCGTACGTTTTCAGATAATACACGGATTCGAATCGGTCCCGGTACTCCTGGGAGACGACACATGAGAGGTGATCGAATCCGGCATCTTCCCGGAGGATTCTGAGCGTCGATTGAACCTCGTCGGGCCGTACCACCGCCGCCTCGGTGTGGACGTGGGACTCCCGGTCGATGATGTGATCGCCCAGGATCTCGAAAATCGCGTCGTAGTCTAGCTCGCCGGTTTCCGTGTCAGTCAGGGGTTCGGTTACGCTCATGGGGAATCAGCCCAGTTGTACCGCATCACCAGATCGTCCTCGTCGATCCGCTCGGCGAGCCGATCGACCAGCTCGTCTCGCTCGAGATCGCCGAACTTCTCCAGTTCGTACGGTTTTACCACGACAGGTGAACTTTCACCGGCACGGACTTGGTCCTGGAGTTTGGCGACGCCGTAGACCAACGCTTCCGGCCGGGGCGGGCAGCCTGGCACGTGAATGTCGACTGGGATCACCTCCTCTGCCCCCTTGACGACGTTGTATCCCTCCTGGAAGGGGCCACCGGAGATCGAGCACGAACCCATGTTGACGACGAACTTCGGCTCCGGCATCTGGTCGTACACCCGCTTCATCCGCGGGGCGAATTTCGAGACGATCGTCCCCGGGATGATGATGACGTCGGCCTGCCGGGGCGAGGCGCGGGGGACGCCGGCACCGAAGCGATCGAGGTCGTGCTTTACGGCGTAGGTGTGCATCATCTCCAGGCTGCAACAGGCGATACCGAACTGGAGCATAAACATCGAGGAACCCCGGACCCAGTTCATGAACCGGTCGAACTTCGTGAGGATGAACGGTGACGTGCCGAGTGCCTGCCGCAAGGGGGAGTTGAACCGATCGTCCGTCCCGCCACCCATGCGGGCGTCCGTGGTCGCTCGCTGAACATCCTCGTCCGCCGACGGCTGGGGAGTTATGTCACCACTCATGATTGGGACCTCCGGTAGTGTGTGGGAGCGCGTTTGACCCACTTGATCGCCCCGACGCGCCACGCCCAGACGAGCGCGGCCAGCAACGTGCCCAGAAACACGAGCATCGGGACAAGCGCGTGAACGAGGCCGACAGTTTCGACTGCCTCGCGGTAGATCACGACCCACGGGATAATAAACGCCGTCTCGACGTCAAAAACGACGAACAACAGCGCGACCATGTAATACTGGATATTAAAGCGGATCCGGGTGTCCCCGGTGGGTACTTCGCCACTCTCGTATATCTGCGTCTTGCCTTGTTCGATAACGCGCGGGCGAAGGATCGCCGAGACCACCACCATGCCGACGGGGATCAGGATCGCAACGATCGCCAACGCGGCGACCGCCATCCAGGTACTGAGATAGCTCATAGGGGGTCGGACCTTGATAATCGCGGCTTGGAAAGCCACTGCTATAAACGTTCATTGTCCGCCCGCTCGATCGGCCCGGAACGCCGCCGTCCCGCGATCGTGCAGTTCTCGCGAGACGTCGCCTACTGCCTGGCGAAGCTCGTGGTGGTACGCATCGAGTTCGTCCGCGAGCTCGGGATAGCTCCGGGCGAGGAACTGAACCGCCGACAGCGCCGCGTTGAACGACTTGCCCGCGTCGACCGCCACGAGCGGTGCCCCCGTCGGCATGCCGATCACGGAATCGACCGATTTCTCTTGGACCGGCACGCCGATGACGGGCAGTGGATACGCGAACGACGCCGTCATGTTCGGGAGATCCGCCGATTTGCCGCCCGCCCCGGCGATGATGATTTCGATCCCACGTTCGGCGGCCGTGTCGGCGTACGTCGCCATGAGTTGCGGCGTTCGGTGGGCCGAGACGACGTAGGTCTCGTAGGTGAACCGCGCGTCAGGCGGGTTGTTGAAATCGGTTTGCTCTGCAAACCCGAGTTGCGCAAACGCGTCGTGCGCTCCGGCCATGACGTCGAGATCCGAATCGCTCCCCATGACGATTCCGACATCCGGCGTCGCCGCCGGCTCTCGATCGGCGGCTGCCTCCCCTTCGAGCCGCTCGATCAGCCGCGTTACGGATTCGGCCATAGCTGACCATCGGGCCAACGGGCTCATCAATCGACTGGATCCGGCCCTACGAACGAAACGAAATCTTGCGACGTTGCTCGCGGACGGCCGCTAGTAACTGTGGCGCCGCGTCCCGGTCGGGATCGGTCATTGTCAGATGTGCCATCTTCCGCAACGGCCTGACCTCCCGCTTGCCGTACCAGTGAATATTGACGTCCCCCGCCGACAAAATTTCGTCCACTCCTATAGGTCGGGCGCGCGCTGGTGAATCGACATCACCAAGCACATTCGCCATGGCCGTCGCGCCCCGACTGGCTGTCGATCCGATCGGCGCGCCGAGGACGGCGCGGACGTGCTGTTCGAATTGTGACACCGTCGCCCCCTCGATCGTCCAGTGGCCGCTGTTGTGGGGTCGTGGGGCGATCTCGTTGACCAGTATCTCGCCGTCCGGCGTCTCGAACAGTTCGATGCCGTACACGCCCCGTCCAGTTAGCTCGTCCAGTGCATCGTTCGCGAGCGCCCTCGCCCGGTCGCGGGTCGATTGCGCCGTTCTGGCGGGAACGATCGACGCGCGAAGGATTTCCGCTTCGTGGATGTTTTCCGCAGGTTCGAAACTGTCGCGCTCGGTTGCGCCTTTCACCCCGATGACTGACAGTTCGCGGGTGAAATCGACGAACGCTTCCACCATTGCTGGTCCATCGATCGCCGCGAACGCCGAGGCAACCTCCTCCGGCCCTTCGACCGGTAAATTACCATGGCCATCGTACCCGCCGCGCCGCGCCTTCAGCATCACCGGGTACCCGAACCGCTCGGCCGCCGCCGCCAGATCGTCGACGGAATTCACCGCGGCGAACGGCGGGACGGGGATCCCGGCCGCCTTGAGAGTGCGTTTCTGTTCCAGTTTGTCCTGGATCATCCGGAGCGTTTCGGGAGCGGGGTGTACCCGCGTGGTAGTCTCCTCACTGATCCGCTCGAGCGCGTCCGGGTCAGCAAGTTCGATTTCATAGGTAAGCACGTCGACGGAGTCGGCGAGCCGACGGATAGCCTGTTCATCGTCAAAGCATGCCACCACCTGTCGGCCGGCGACGGGAGCAGCCGGGCAGTGTGGCGTCGGATCCAGCACGTCCAGCCGGACACCGAGCGGCGAGGCCGCCTCGGCCATCATCCGACCCAGTTGCCCACCCCCTACGACCCCGATCGTCGCCCCGGGGATCGAGAACTCGCCCATACGTCTCGGTCCGTGGAGCGACCTATAACGGTTGGCGATCGGAGCCGGACTGACGGAACGATACCTCTTTCCCCACGCCGTCGGACCGCTGGATATGGTCAGGCTCGGGTTGGTCGTCGCCCGTTTCGACAAACACGGAGCGGTTATCGACGAGATGGTCGCTTCCGCGGAACGTGCGGCCGAACAACGCGGTGCCGACATCGTCCGGCGTGTGACCGTGCCGGGCAGCTACGACACGCCGCTGGCGGCGGATAGGTTGGCCAGAGCCGAGGAGATCGATGCAGTGGTGGTCCTCGGTGTGATCATCACTGGGGAAACCGATCACGATCAGGTGATTGCCCGGGCCGCGGCAACCGGCCTGACGGAGGTAAGCCTCGAGCGTGACACCCCGGTCACCCTCGGTATCATCGGGCCTGGTATGACAGCCAGTCAGGCCGAAGCCCGCACCCAATACGGCGGGCGGGCGGTGGACAGCGCAATCGAGATGATAGAGAACTTATCAGCATGACAATCGAGTGTTCCCGACGCGTCAATCGCGTCACGCCGAGTGCGACGCTTTCAATCAGTACCCTCGCGAAGGAGCTCCGTGCGGATGGAGCGGACGTCATCGATCTAAGTGTCGGCGAACCGGACTTCCCGACTCCGGCGCCGATCGTCGAGGCCGGAAAGACTGCCATGGATGCGGGCCACACCGGTTATACGGCCACGACCGGCGTCCCGGAGTTACGCCGGGCTATTGCGGACAAACTCGCCGAAGATGGTCTCGGGCACGACCCCGACGAAATCATAGTGACTCCCGGGGCCAAGCAGGCGTTGTACGAGACGATCCAGACACTAGTTGATGATGGGGACGAGGTGACCCTCCTGGATCCCGCCTGGGTGTCCTACGAGGCGATGGTTAAACTTGCTGGTGGGACGCTGTCGCGGGTGGACCTCTCCCCGTTTGGCTTCGGGTTGGCGGACGGTGGCCTCGATGCGCTCGCGGCGGCGATCTCCGACGAGACCGAGGTGCTGATCGTCAACTCGCCGTCGAACCCATCAGGGATCGTCTACGGAGTCGAGGCACTCGAAGGCGTTCGTGATCTGGCAGTGGAGCACGACGTGACGGTGATCAGTGACGAGATTTACGAACGGATTACATACGGTGACTCCCCTCCGAGCCTCGGCTCGCTGGACGGCATGGCCGATCGGACGGTCACGGTCAACGGATTCTCGAAGGCGTACTCGATGACGGGGTGGCGACTCGGGTACCTGGCCGGGCCGTCCTCCGTCATCGAGCAGGCCTCGAAACTGCACTCCCACTCGGTTTCATGTGCGACGAACTTCGTCCAGCGAGCGGGGATCGTCGCATTAGAGGACGTCGATGAACCGATCGACGAGATGGTCAGGGCGTTCGAACGACGACGAGACCTGCTGGTCGATCGATTGCGGGATGCGGGGGTCGAACTCCCGCGGACTCCGGAGGGGGCGTTTTACCTGATGGTGCCGGTCGTCGGCGACGATCAACAGACCTGCGAAAACGCTCTCGCCGACCAACACGTAGCAACCGTTCCCGGGAGTGCCTTCGGGACGCCGGGCTATGCCCGGATCTCGTATGCCACTGACGTGGCGCGGATCGAGACGGCGGTCGACCGCCTACTTAAGACTGATTTTTTCGAAAGGTAGCCCGATCGGCGGTTGATACGGGGTCGACTCGACTCGTCAGTCCGACGGACTGGTTGCAGCGTATCGAACGTCAATACCCGCCGAGTTGCACACGGCGACGGTAATGCGGCACCATGGGACCGACTGTATCGAGCGGCGAGTTCGCGCCGGTAAAGTCCCGGCTGCCGCTGATCGGGCGTGAGGGTACACACCACGTGGCAGGCCGATCATCGCGGCAACGTACCTCCGGTATGTGAGACGGTCGAGATTCCACGAGCCAAACAAACACTCGTCACGCAGAGTACCGACAACGGGCAGGTCCTGACGTTCGATTCGTACTCCGTCTACGACCGACGCTCGCGGATGCGGGCGACGATCTCGGAGGAGGAGAGAATCTCCTCCGGGTAGGCAGATTCGCGGCGGGAGGCCCGCCGTAGTTCGCAGTCGATCCCACGGTCGGCCAACGCTTGCCTCAGTGCCGCCTCGTCGTGGTGCTGGTCGTGTCCGAGGACGATGACGTCCGGTTGGATTCGCTCGATCGGCACGAAAATATCCTCTTCGTCGCCGAGAATGGCCCGATCGACGACGGCGAGCGCATCCACGACGTCTCGACGTTGTCTGGCAGCCAGGACGGGGCCGGGCTTGTGTGTGACGTTCGCCTGTCTCGCCACGATCGCGACGAGTTCGTCGCCCATTGACGCGGCGTCCTCAAGATAGTGAATGTGACCGGGATGGAGGAGGTCGAACGTGCCCTGGGCAACGACCAGCGTCATGGCAATATCACACCCGCCATTATCGATCACGCTCCTCCCGAAGCTCCGCGTCGATGTCGGCTTGGTCGAAATCAAAGAAGGACTCCGGGTCCGGGAGGTCGACGTTGTACACCGGAAGATCGCGCTGGTTCCCCTGGTTGTCGAACGCTCGCCAGCAGTCGCGTCGGTAGGGCGCCCCGAGAATGATGTGCACCTGTCCCCGCCCGAACGTGGCGAGGTCCTCATCGCTGGGTCGCAACACCCCGTTCGGATGCGAGTGAATCGAACCGATGTCGGTGGGATTGTTTGGGATCATGTTCGTCTGGACGGTGGCGCTCACCGGATTGGACTGAGTACCCGGGACGACGACCACGTCCGTTACCAGCAACCCGTCGCGGTCGAGGTCGAACTCACGCGCTTCGGTCCCGCGAAGCATGCCCATGTACTCGTTCGGATGGGTGTCCTCCGCCGCCTCCAGGGCAAACTCGAGGGTGTCGGCCGCGATCCCGACAACTTCCCCCGATCGAAACAGCGACCGAAACCACCCCATGTTCGTTATTCGGCCGGTCCGCATGCTAAACGTTCCGACCTGGCGGGCCGGATGGTGTGACAACCGTTTTACGCGCGCGCGATGAATCCGACCGCATGAGCGGTGATGCGGGTGCGACGGATACGTTTCGCGTCCAAGCGATGGATTCGGACGCTTCTATTGACGAGCTCGAACCAGACACGCCCTATCTCGCGACGGTGAATGGCGTAGTGCCCTACGGTATCTTCGTCGACGTGAGCGAATCGGTCTCCGGACTGGTGCACGAATCGACGCTGAGTGGCAACTACGAGGTGGGCGACACCGTCGTGGTCGAGCTGGTTGCAGTCCACGACGACGGGGACGTCGCCTTCGACGATATCGAGGTATCGGATTACGAGATCGTCGACCAACGATCGCCGCCGCCCGAACACACCGTCGCTGACGTGACCGGTGACAGCGGGAACGTGACGCTGATCGGTCGCGTCGACCAGATCAAACAGACTGGTGGGCCCACCGTCATTACGCTCAACGACGGGACTGGGCTGCTTGGCTGTGCGGCGTTCGAAGCAGCTGGTGTGCGGGCGTACCCCGACATTGCGCAGGGTGATTTCGTCAGGATCACTGGCGAGGTCTCGCGTCACGAGGGTGAGCTGCAGCTCGAGGTGGAGACGCTGACGAGGGTCGACGATCCCGCAGCGGTCGAAAAGCGTCTCGAAGAGCGCCTGGCCGAACGCGCTGTGCCGGCGACCGTCGAACCGCTGATCGATTGGCCTGCCCTCGAGGCGATGTGGCCCTCCCTCGAGTCGCTCGCCCAGCGGCTCCGGCGGATGATACTGGAGAACCGTCCCGTCCGGATCCGCCACCACGCGGACGGCGACGGGATGTGCGCGGCAGTCCCACTCGAGCTCGCCCTGGAGCGGTTCGCCCGGGAAGTCCACGACGACCCGAATGCGCCGCGACATCTGATTCGACGATCCCCGGCAAAGGCACCGTTTTACGAGCTCGAGGACGCCGTCCGTGACCTGAACTTCGCCCTCGAGGACCGAGCGCGACACGGGCAGCGGCTCCCGCTGGTTCTCATGCTCGATAACGGGAGCACCGAGGAGGACGTGCCCGCCTATCGGAACCTGGCCCATTATGACATTCCCATCGCAGTCGTCGATCACCACCACCCCGACCCCGACGCCGTCGCCGACCTCCTCGACATCCACGTGAACCCGTATCTACACGGCGAGGACTATCGGATCACCACCGGGATGCTGTGTGTCGAGGTCGCGAGACTGATCGACCCAGCGATCGGTGACGATGTGCGGCACGTCCCCGCAGTGGCCGGCCTGGCCGACCGTTCTGAAGCCGAGCACATGTCCGCCTATATCGAGCTGGCCGGGACGGCAGGCTACGATCTCGAGGATCTACAAGCCATCGGGCGGGCGCTCGACTACGCCGCCCACTGGCTCAAATATCGATCAGGTACCGGCATCGTGCGCGACGTCCTTGATGTCAAGGGGACGGGGGCCGACCACGAGGCGGTCCGTGAACTGCTCGCCTCGGGAGCGGAAGCGGCGATGAACCGACAGCTCGAGGATGCCATCGCTCACGTCGAAAGCCAAGAGCTGGCGAACGGGGCGACCCTCCACCGGCTGGACCTTGACGCATACACACACCGCTTCGAGTACCCGGCCCCGGGCAAAACCACCGGTGCGATTCACGACCAGTTAGCAGCCGAAGAGGCGGAGCCGGTGATCACCGTTGGCTTCGGGCCGGACTTCGCCGTTCTCCGTAGTGACGGCGTGGTCCTGGACATCCCGGCGATGGTCGACGAACTCGACGAGGCGCTCCCCGGCGCTGGGGTGAGTGGGGGCGGGCATCTGGTCGTCGGCAGCATCCACTTCGTCCGCGGCCGCCGCGACGACGTCCTCTCGACGCTGACCGAGAAGATGGCGGCCGCGGAGATCGATCCGGAACTCACCTCGACCGCTGACGTCCCGACGCCAGATTCCTAATTCGACGGTTGCACCACCTGCTTTTTATCGATCGACAGGTCGACGTCTGGGCCCGAATTAGGTCGAACGTTTATGTGGGGTGATTGCTTCTGGTTACTATGTCATGCGAGCGTCAGACACGAGTGCCGACTCCATATGCCGCTGAACCGTCCCCGACGCTGGACGATGCGTTCCACGCCCTTGCCCACTCCGATCGTCGCCACATTTTGTTGGAACTCAAGGAGCGCGAGCCAACGGAGCCGATCGAGATTGACGAACTACACCGACCGAACGGGGCACCCGAGCGTGCTCGTATCAAACTCCACCACATTCATCTCCCCGTCCTCGCGGAGGCGGGGTACATCGACTGGGACCCATCTACCACGACCGTTCGCATCGGCAACGCGTTCGAGGAGATCGAACCGTTAATCGCACTCGTGGCCGACCACCGTTCTAGATTACCGGGGGAGTGGTGACTCGCCAACCGCCGCATGGTGGGAAGCTATCTCGGGGTCACCCGCCGGCATCTTTCAACGTCGACCGATTGGGTAGCCGCCCCCGTATCGGTCAGCGCTCCTCATCCGCCTCCGGTTCGGCAGCAGGATCGAATCCCACGCGACGGCGTGCCAGGATGACCGCCACACCCCAGGCGATCACGACCACGGCGAGGAAGTCGAGGGGCGCGTCCCACTTGGTTCCTTCCCAGTCGGCGTCAAACACCTCGGTGAAGTATGTCCCGGCGTCTGGATCCTCGATCAACAGCGCCACTTCTCGATTCTCCCGCAGCGATACGTTGTTCCAGTTGGTGCTCCCGATCAGGACGGTCTCTTCGTCGACGATTACGCCTTTCGCGTGGATCTTCTCGAATGCCCCATCGGGCTCAACGATGCGGGCATCGAGCGGAATTGCCTCCTCGGCGGTGATCGACTCTAACTCCGCGATCAGCGCACGATTGTCGTCTTCGACGTACCAGCTATGATCGAGCAGGATCCGCACCGCCACACCGCGACGGGCTGCGTCGATCGCGGCTGCCAAGAGCGGAAAATCCGCATCCCCAATACTCACCTGCTTGATCGCGATTGATTCGCTGGCTCCTTCGATCGCCTTGAGATACACCCGCTCGGTTTCTGCCGGCCCGATGATCGGCCGGACAGACTCGACTGTCGTCGTTTGTGGTTCGATCTGCGTGGGGAACTCGGCGGTCGGCCCCTCGGTGTCGGACGTGTCGTCGTTCCCGTGCCGGTAGCGTTCCCATTCGACGGCGGCCGGGCCGGCAAAATCCGCCTCGAAGACGGCCGCCAGGTCCTCCACCACGTCCTCCCCATCGACCGTGACCCCCCACCCACGACTCGAGGCGCCACCGGTTCCCGCCCGTTTCCAGTTTTCGGTCATCACGATCGCCCGGTCGTCAACGATCGCATACTTCGGGTGGTGAAACCGGTAGGGATCCCGCGATCCCTCCATGACCCGCACCGCGATCCCGGCGGTGACCAGTTCTTCCACCGTCGCCACCTCATTTGGCGACTGTCCCCCGACGGGAGTACCATCGATCAGGACAGTCACGTCGACGCCCCGCTCTGTCGCCGCCACCAGCGCATTCGCGATCGACGGGTCGGTGAACTCGTATCCGGCCAGCCGGATGCGATCGTCGGCACCGGCGAGCAGTTCGTCGGGGACCGCCTCGCCGTCGGGCAGCACGAACGTCGTCGCCTCCATGGGACCCACCTCCCTATGGGACCACTCCACGTCATACATGCCCCGGGGGTGTACCTTGTCTCCGTCTCGGTGCCAAACCTCGCCCTCGTCGGTCGATTCATACGTGAGCTGATCGACGGTGGTGCCGACCGGGTCGCGAAGCGTCAGCTCGTCCCCCTCGGCGTTCAGCCGCAGCGATCCGGCAAGCGGGTACACCGGCTCCTCGACGATCAGATTCGTGATCGCCGGTTGCGTGCTCAGGACGACGGTCCCCGCGAGCGTGCGGTTCGGAAGCGTCGCTTCGCGGAATCCATCCTCGAGCCTCCAACCGCTCACGTCGACGGGTTCGGAAAACGATACCACCACGTACTCGCCGACGTTTTCCTCGGTGTGGAGGTTCGGTGCCAGGGCGATCAGTTCCGGCGGACCAGCACCTGCCACCCCAGCCGACAGGCCAACACAGAGCCCGATCAGCACGACAATCACCAAGGACGCCTGCGTGGTGGGCACGCCTCACCCGAGGTCGCGCCCTCGCTGAAAAACTCTCGTTTACGGTTCGGCCAGCCCCGTCCGGGCCTTTGTCACCGCGTCCTCGACGAGGTTCGAACGGTCAGCCTCGTGTTCGGTCACGATCTCGAGGGCCGCCTCGGTCCCAATCTGCACGAGTGCCCAGGCGGCACTTCCCCGTACCGCCCAGGCGTCGTCCTCGTCGAGCACGTCGGCGAGTGGTTCGATCGCCCGGGGATCCCCAATCATCCCCAGCGACCGGGCGGCCCCGCTGCGGACCTCCGGATCGTCGGCCCCCAGCTGCTGGGCCACCGTCTCCGTCGCCTTCTCGCTGCCGATCTCCCCCAGCGCCTTGATGGCCACCTGCTGGAGGCGGGGATCCCCCTCCGTTTCGGCGTAGTCCAGTAGCATGTCCACTGGCTCGTCGCTGCCGATCTTGCCCAGTACCTCGATCGCGCCGTGGTCGCGCCGGCGCGCCAACTGGGCCATGTCGTCGAGTGCCCGCTCGTCCGCGATCCTGCGAAGGGCGTCGACGCAGTGGTCCTCCAGGAAATTCGAGTCCAGCAGGTCGAAGGCCAGCAGAATCATCTCGACGTCGCCCGCCTCCTCGTGGGCCTTGATCGCACTCCACTCCGGTGGGAAGTCCTTGTAGTGACCCAGGACGTCGAAGAAGCCGTGGCGATGGAGCTGTTCGCGGACCGGGAGGTCGTCAAACGCTGTCGCCGCCTCCACGCCGTCGTTCAACTCGGTTGTGGCATCTAGCAGGGCAGCAATCGTCTCGGCGTCCTCGTCGGCATCGAGACCCGAATCCTCGACAGCGTCACTGACAATTCCGAGGACGTCAGCCAGTGCGTCGTCGTCCGCCGTTACCGTCCCATCGAGATCGGTATCGAGCGCGGATTCGACCGCCTCGACAAACCGCTCGACCACCGGCACAAGTTCATCGAGCCCCTCTTCGGCCCACTCGGTGCGCGAAATCGTCCCGGACGCGGTCGTGATCTCCCCCACGATATCCTCCGCGTAGGGTCCTCGCTGGTCCTCGAGATCATCACGTAGATCGTCGAGTCGGTCCTCTAGTTCCTCCCGGGGATCCGGCGGTTCCTCTTCCTCCTCGTCCTCGGGCGGCTCGGGCTCCGGAAACGTCGCTTCCGCTAGGTCGGCCTCGACGTCCTTGATGGACGCCTCCACCTCGTCCAGGTCGGCTTCCGTTTCGGCCGCCGCGAGCGCGTCCGCGATCTCGTCGAGTCGCTCCTCAAAGGCCGCCGGATCGTCCTCGGACGCGGTCATTGACTCGCCGATTCACTGGCGGGTACAAAGAGCGTTATCCTTCCTATGCGCGGGCATCCCGCAACCGTCGCTCGCTCTCGCCCCAGTAAAACGCCGGTGCGAGGAGGAGATACGCGAGGGCGAGCGTGAGCAAGGCGAAGGGAAATACCCGCCCGTAAAACTGTGGCATGGCGACCGCAAGGACGTGAATTCCACCCATCAAGAGGGCGTCGCGGGCGAGCAAGTCCGGGTAGTCGATCGGTGCGATCATCGCCACCGTCATGGCGAACGTCGCGATCAGGTACGCGTTGGCATCCCAGTGCGCGGTTAACACCAGTGTCCCGAGGACTGTCGCGGCCAGCGTGCTCGGGGCACCCACCGTCTTCGTCTCGGCGGTATCATAGGCCGAGTAGAACCCGAGTCGGAGCACGGCGACTGCGACGAAAAGGGCCGGAACGCCGAACAGTACGACGGTACCCACTGTGCCGGGAACCGCCGTGAACTCCAGGTCGACGAGAATGACGTAGACGAGCACGGCCGGCGCCACCCCGAAGGAGGCGACGTCTGCAAGCGAATCGAGATAGGGGCCGACCTCCGAGCCGCCAAACGCCCTGGCGACAACCCCATCGAGCCCGTCAGCCACCGCAGCGAGTAGCACTAACCGGGCCGCCAACTCCGGGTTCGCCGGCGCGATGACGATCGCGAGAAAGCCGACCGCGGCGTTGCCGAGGGTGACCAGATCGGCCGGCATGAGCCCCCCGACGAACCGCGAGACCATACGACGGAGTCCCCGAGCCGGCATTTACCAGTTGTGATCCGGCGGACGGATCGGTGTCGCTTTAGCTCCCACGCGGCGAGATTGCGTATGGAGCGCCGAGCCGCTCTCCGTACCCTCGGGGCCCTCGGTTGTATTGGCGTCGCCGGGTGCGTCTCGCCCCCCGCGCTCGGCGGCGTCGACTACGACGTCGGCATGAGTGCGAACGCCTTCGAACCCCTGCTCGTGGAGATCAACGTCGGAGAGACGATTACCTGGAAGAACACCGGCTCGCGCGCCCACACCGTTACCGCCTACGAGGACTCGATTCCCGACGAGGCGTCCTTCTTTGCCACTGGCGACTTCGAGAACGAGGACCAGGCGCGACACGCCTGGCACCACGAAGAAGGCGGTAACCTCTACGGCGGCGAGACCTGGCGCTATACGTTCGAGGTTCCGGGGATGTACAGTTACTTCTGCGTGCCCCACGAGCCGCGGGGAATGGTCGGCCAGGTGGAAGTCACGGACTAGTCGTCGGCCTCGACGTCGACGTCATCCGCCTCGACATCGACACTCGTCGCTTCTTCCTCTGCGACCTCCGCGGGACGCGCCTCGATCGACGCCTTCTGGATTTCGACGCGCCTGAGGGGATAGATCGTCTTTGCTTCCGCGTAAATCGCACTCGAAAGCCGCCCCTGGACGATGCTGTCCATCAGTTCCGTGTAGGTACGATCGTTGGCAGCCTCGCGAACCATCTCGATCATCCGTTTGCGGATGGCACGCTCTTGGCTGTGGTTTGCCTTCTTAGTCGTGAACGCGACCGGTTGAATCTTCACGCGGTAGTCGTCGGCCGTGAGTACCCGGACGGTCGCATCGACCTTCGAGGCCCCGCGACGTACGAGGCTTCGTAGATAGTCCCGCGTGAGCTCGTGCCGGATGAGCTCGGTGTACACGGCGTCGCTGCCGACGTCAGTCACCCGGAAGGTGAGTTTCGTGTTGTTCTCGCTGGCGTTGTCGGTCAGCTCGCCGAGGGTCGTTTCGACGGTACGCCCGACGATCTGGTCGGGTTCGTCCGCCGGCGTCCGGCCGATGTTCGCTCGGTCGAAGCTTTCCGGTGCGAGAATACTATACCACTGTTTTTCCTGACTCCGTCGGGAGACGGATCGTTCGCTCATTGGTGTGACTCCTTGGTTGCTGTCGTCGTGTTGCTTTCGGTCTCGTATCTGTTCGTGATGGCGTCGTGGAGGTTGATTGCGACCTGGAGATTGACCAGGTAATCGTCCGTCGTGGATTGCAGACTGGCCGTCCCCGGCCGCTCGATGGTCGTCCTGACCACGTCGTTCGTGACCTCAGTGCGTATGTCGTCGGTGTGATCCGGGCGGAGCGCCGAGGCCACCAGTATCGGGTAGGGAACTCGCGTCTCTACCGTCGCCTGCCTCATGGGATCGCCCCCGCGATCTCCTCGGCGAGCGACAGGTCTTCGGGTTGCGGACCGCCGAAGAGCCTGCGGCCGTGCCGATACACCGGGGTGTCCGTCGCGGCAAGCGCGTCGAAACACGTCTCGGTCGTCTCGGGCGAGGTCGCGGCAACCCCGAACGCGGATGCACCGACCGCGAGCACCGCGGGCGTCGAGGTTTCGAAATCGCGGGCGAGGCGGGCGAGGACGTGCGGCGCAGCCGGGACATCCCGATACGTCGCCAGCCCCTCGTCGGTCTCGGTCGGGCCGTCGTCGAGACGGGCGTGGATCGACGCCGCCGTCTCTGACCATCGCGAGCGTAACCAGTCTTCGTCGACAACCGATCCGCATACCAGCGCGAGCGCCTCCCCGGGGGCGATGCCGGCCAGTAGATCCAGGAGCTCGCCGAGGCCCTGCAGGCTCGCGAGGGTCGAGATCGGACTTTCGACCGGACCGAGTGCCCGGGTAACCGCTGCCGATGCTCGGTTTGTATCCGTCGCCGCGCCCAGCGTCTCGAGGACGACCAGGGAGGCGACGGTCTCCAGATCGTCGTCAAAGGTGATCGGTCGTTCGGGGCTCGTACCGCTGTACGGCCCGCGAAGGAGGGTCGATGCGGCGGGCGTGTCGCCCGCCAGCGGGAGAGCGATTCCATTGTCACGATCGAGCTCGCTCTCCTCAACTAGCTCGGGGTGATCGTCGAGTGTGTAGCCGCTTGCAAATCGGCCGGCGAGGGCGATTCCTGCCGGTGCCGACGACGCCAGCTCGGTGGCGAGATCATAGACGGTTCCGCACAGATCCGGATCGCGAATAGCCGTATCGACGGCGTGATCATGTTCCCGACCCACCGTGGCGGTGATCCCGCCGTCGGGGCCGACGGTTGCTGGTGGACCGACGCGGGCCTGGACGGGAACGTCACGGGCCCGCAACGCCCGGGAGAGACAGCCCGTCGCGGCGATTGCGCTCGCCGTGGGGGCGGCTGCCAGGTGGACGAACGACGCGCTCGCCAGCGTCCGGCTCGTCCCCGCCGGGGTCGTTCCCGGCTCGCCCGCATCGGTCGTCGCCATTCCGGTTTACTCCTCGAGGAGGCCGGCGACGGCGTCGATCGAGTACCGGAAGTCAGCGGGTACCTCGTCCCCGCGGTAGTACTCGAGCAGGCGCCGGACCTTCGCTTCCGTATTCTGGAGCGCCCGCTTGTTCTGGGCGTCCTGGGGGTTTTCCTCGATGTGCTCGTGGAGCCGGAGGGCCCGTTCGAGCAGGTTCCGGAGGTCCTCCGGGAGATCCGGGGTCGCATCCCGTTCATCCAGGATCTCGGTGATCTTTTTGCCTGTGGCGAGGCGCACGTCGGGAACTGGGGTTCCCCGGACGCCTTCGTCGCGGAGTTTCAGGCCGATCACGCTCGGATCGTGCCCTTCCGCCGCTAACTCGACGACGCGATCTTCGATCGCCTCGGTTTCGACGTCGCTCCACTCCGGTGGTTCGTCGACCGCCGGTCGGTCCGAATCGGACGTTCCGCGGCGGCGTGTGTGCATGCGTGCCATGAGTTGCTCCAGGAACTGCACTGACCGCAGGAGAGTCCCGATGGTCCCCACCGGGGCACTACCGCAATCCCGAGCCGTCCGAACGACGGCGAGTCAGATTTGCGGCCGTGCCGTTCCTACCGGTCCGTTTCAGCGGCGCGAGGTAAAACGTTACGACTGGTCTGCCGAGCCGGTAAAGCGATACGTCCTCGCCCGCGAGCGACGGCTCACATGCCGAACGTGGTGACGGCGGGCGAGTTGTTGGTCGAAATCATGCGACCAGAAGCCGACATGCCGCTGGACGAGCGCGGGCCGTTCGTCGGCCCCTACCCGAGTGGTGCCCCGGCGATTTTCGTCGATACCGTCCAGCGACTGGGGGTGGAGGCCGGGATCGTCGGGACGGTCGGCGACGATGCGTTCGGGCGTGTCGTGCGTGAACGACTCGCGACCGACGGCGTGGACGTGGGGCAAATCGAGGTGTCGCCGGATCATACGACGGGGACCGCGTTCGTGAGCTATACCGCGGACGGGGACCGCGACTTCTTGTTTCACGTTGGCGAGGCAGCGGCCGGCCAGCTTACCCCGGACCGTATCGACGATGCGTTGCTCGCGGACTGTGCCGCCGTGCACGTGAGTGGTTCCGCGGTCGCGATGAACGCTGCCGGTGCCGCGTGCTGTCGAAGGCTCGTGGAAACGGCGAGTGCAAACGGAATGATCGTCTCCTTCGACCCAAACGTCCGCCCCTCGCTCGTGGACGAAGGGACGACCGGGCATTTCGAGTGGCTCCTAGATCGGAGCGATATCGTCACGCCGACGCCGGCCGAACTTGCGGCGCTCGTCCCGGAGCAAGCGTCGACACGGGCACGAGTGCGGTCACTGCTCGAATCGGGCTGTGAGCTCGTCGCGCTAACCCGGGGCGCCGACGGGTGTATCGTGACGACGGCAACGGAGACCGTGGACGCAGCCGGATTCAGCGTCGATGCCGTGGATCCGACGGGTGCCGGGGATGCCTTCGCCGCCGGGTTGCTGGTGGCGACGCTCGAGGGCATGCCACTCGACGAGCGGGCCACGTTTGCGAATGCGGCAGGTGCTTGCGCCACTACCGCGCTAGGGCCGATGGAAGGTGTGCCGATGCGGGCGGACGTCGATGCAATGTGCGATGACGGATAGGTTCTCGAACGGTGGTTCGGGACCGATCTCGACGTGACACGCCTCTTCGCAATGGTGTTAACTGGGACTGGGCACACATTCACAGGCTTCAGACACAGCTGTCACTTGCACGGATCTTCCAGAACGTCATCATGGAGAGATGGGTTTCGCCAGCGCCACTGGCGAGAATCCGGAGGTGCGTTTGCCAGCACCATAGCCCTGCTGTCGACACGGTCGCTCGATCCAACGTTGATATTTTATCGATGATCGAACCCAACCCGAACGTGAGGCTGCGACGGCCATATCACGCCATCGTCACCGGAAACGACGCGCCCGACGAATTCGTCAGCTTCACCACCATCCATAACACACCTACTGCAGGTCGAGCAGCGTCACCGGGGATCGGAGCGCCGAACGAGACCCCGCCGGTAATGAGCGACGCGACCAGGAAGCGGGTCCCGCAGTGTACGAGGAACTTTCGAGTCAAGGCGCAATCCTTGCCCCGGTCACCCGGCAACGACGCCAGCGGACGGCGGTAGCCGATCTCCTGTTCGGCATCTTCGTCGTCTGGACCACCCTCTGTGCGTTCGCGCTGTTCGTGCTGTGGCTCGCGACTCGGTGAGCGCACGAGGATTCCTCAAACGTAGCGTTTCGCGACGCAGTGATGTGCGGGCAGCATGTGCGCAGACCGGGTCGTATCGCTCGAACTGGGAGGTCGACCTGTGATCGACGGGTTCGGAGTGGGACGAGGGCGTCGCCCTCGATTTGTTGACCGATTCTCCGTAAGTCCACGGTGATCGAACGGCTCTCCGGTCAGGACAACCGATCGAGATCATGGAAACCGATGCACAAGCTGCGACCGGATCGCAACAGAGACCGTACCGGGACCCGCCCGCTAGCCGAAACGGCTAACAGGCAGTCGCTAATCGGGATTGGCATGGTCGACTTACACGTCACGAAGTGGAGCGTGTTTCCAGATGCGGACGAGCCAGCGTTCGTCGAACGCACCGCCGCTGCCGGCGCGGAAGCGATCGAGTATCTCGGCTGGCGCGATGCGGATATCGATACTCTCGTCGATGCGTGCGAGGATCACGGTATCCGGTGGGCGAGTACCGGGGCCGGGGGAACGGCTGGTAATACCGGCAACCGCGAGGCGCCGGCGATAACGAATCCAGCGGATCACGACGACGCCGTCGCTTCTATCGAGGAAACCTGCGAGGCGGTGGGCGAGTACGTCGACAACGTGGTGATCACGGTCGGTCCCGATCACGAGGGGCTGGACGTGGCCACCCAACAGACAGCGATCGTGTCGGTACTCCGAGAGGCCGCGCCGGCCGCGGCCGCCGTCGATGCAACCCTTGTTGTGGAGCCGTTGAACACCCGCGTCGACCATCCCGGGTATTTTCTGACGTCGACGGATCAGGGAGTCGCAATCGTGGATGCGGTCGATCATCCCAACGTTCGCTTGCTCTATGACATCTATCACCAACAGATCACGGAGGGCGATCTGATCTCCCGAATCCGGACGTTCGCCGATTACATCGGGATGTACCACCTCGCCGACGTCCCGGGCCGCCACGATCCCGGCACGGGAGAAATCAACTGGGAGAACGTCTTTCGGGCGATCGACGAAACCGGCTACGACGGGACGGCGGGCCTCGAATACGTCCCACAGGACGATTCCGACGAGAGCGTCCGGTCCGTGGTTGCGCTGCGGGATCGAGCCCGAACGTAGTGTGTGGTAACGCGTTCGTGGAAATGTTCACGTGCGGTACGTAGTGAGAATATCATGGATGTCCGGCGGTCGACGGCTCACTTCCGTGTCTCGTGATGCCGCAATCACCTCAGCATAGCGGCTGGTTGGTCGGCATCAGTGCCTCGATGTCGTCGTCCCGCACTACGAAGTCGAGCTGGAGACAACGCCGCTCAGTCCCCTGACCCAGAAGCGAACCGGAAACCTGTTTATCACCTGCAACGACGTGATACCCCGTCCACTCCGGGTCCGTCTTCGGTTCGAGGTAAAGCGTGCGGTCCGTACCGGGCGCGAGATTGAGCGCCTGCCACTCCCCGAGTCCCGCGGAGCCATCCAGGACGAAATGGAAGGTAAGGCCATCATTCGTATCGTTGCCGACCCCCACGTGCACCTCCTCGAGTGACTCGCCTGCGTCCTCTTCGCTACAGCCTGCGACGGCCAGCGCCACCGCGGGCGCCAGCCAAACAAACTGCCGACGCGTTGAGGTCATACCGGACCTGCTACCGCACGCATACAAGAACTGACTGGTTTCGAGTGCGACACGTGCTCATTGACGGGAAACCAGGTAGCCTGTGAGTCAGCACCGGGAGTTCACTCAACGACGAGCGTCCAACCACCTGCCTCCTATGTACCCCATCGTGGCGAACACTATCGGATAGAGGAGGCCCATCAACACGAGCGCATATCCCAGATCTGGACGGAGCGTGTGTGTTGGGTCGGCGCCGATCGGTTGGACCGTGACGCTCACCGCGAAGGTCCCAACCAGTGCGATCAACCCGTATCCGAGCGAGATCGACAGGCCAGCGATTCCGATTTCCTGGACGGCCGATGCCGAAGATTCGCGCTGTGTTGCCATCGCCATCCCCGCCAGGACGAGCATCCCGATCGGTACCAGGAAAAACGAGAGCGCGATCGGATCGTCAACCTGCGGCGATACAACGCGAAGGTTTTCACCGAAGACGCGTCCATTACCCCCGCTCAAGCCGACGAAATGAGCGCTGTAAAACAACCAGCCGGTGAAATCGCTCGAGGAAACGAAGATCGTGTCCGCGAAAAAGTGAGGATGGACCTGCCAGATCGTGTAGACGATACGGAGTAGCCAGGTGAGCAACAGCCCACCAAACAGCGCAATCGCGCCGACAATCGTCCCCCGGATCGCTATTCTGTGCATCCGTTGGGAGTGGTCGATGTTCGTCCGTAAGAAATTTATCATCGTGCGTGTCCTGTCTGTTTTCTTGCCATGAACGGTGAATCCGGTTGGTTGCGTCTCAAATCGCAGTAGGACGACCGCAAAGTGCTAATAGCAATCGTCAGTAGCGATGGGTGTATTTCGACGCAACACTGATAAAAACCCGGGGAGAACTACTGGCTGCCCGGGTGCGTTCGCCCCAATTTGCGGTCCAACATGGTACATCCGGGCACTGTCCAAACGCCGAAAGCCGTGGGGGCTTTGCCCCCGTCGGCTCGCGAGGGGGAGCATCATTGATCCGGGGCGCTCCACGGCGGGTTCAACTGCTTGGTGACAATTTTGTGTGCCGAGGCCGCCGAGTGTTCGATCTTGATGGCAACGGAGGTGCGAACCCCTCGTCGCTTGGAAGCGGGAATCGAAGCAGTCGCTCCCGAGCACCGTCACGCGAGTGGCGAAACACCACATCAGTCCGCATGTGGACGAAGGATGAAGTACGCCAACACGGCGAACAGGCCGGGCATCAGCCCGAGGACGAACAGCATTGCGGTCCCGGCTCCCCACTGCCATGCCCACGGACTTTCTCGCTGTTTTGCGTCGCGGTAGATCCACCGCCCGACCACGATGCCGACGATCGTCAGCAACACAAGCAGGATACCGAGCTCCGCCGCGCCTGGAGGTCCCATTGAACTCACGACCATTACAGGCCGTTCGACGGTCCAGCATATCTCGTTTCTGGGATCCGGGAGCTACCGATCAAGGGATCGGGGTCGAAGACAGGTGATGGAATCCACATGTCATCACCATTCGTGGGAAAACAGGGACAGTAGTTAGGCAGCGTCCGCGGATGCGGCCAGGCGGTCCCGACCGAGACGTTTATTCGATCCGGCCAAGAACGTCTCCCTACGGGCTCGTAGATCAGCGGTAGATCACTCCCTTGGCATGGGAGAGGCCCCGGGTTCAAATCCCGGCGAGTCCATTTTTTCATCTGTTCAAAACCACACTGATCGGGCGATAATTCACGATCAAGGGAAACATTGCCAGAGTGTTTAAGAGACAGAATTAAACACTCGGCATTGGCACTCAACTCTGAAGAGAAATTCGGGATTAGCAAATGCAAATTATAATCCAGATGGTATGATGTGTTCAAGGGGCGAACACCTCACTAATCGGTCGCTCACCCGATGAAATCAGTTCACTCTACCGTCAGTGATATGGCAAAGCAATACCTGTTCTCCACGTGATTTAATGTATGGTGCAAGCTGCCAGTGAGTCTAAGCAAGTCGTAGAAGCCTACGCTGGATTGTGGAATAATCAGGAGTATGAAAATATCCCCGATGTGGTGTCTCAGTCCTACGTACTCGTTGATCCAGTTGCTCCTGCGGAGTTACCAGGACCGGCTGGAGAAATCCATGGTCCCGATGGGTTAGAACAGTATATCAGGGCGGTCATGGGAGCCTTTCCAGACATGGAAATGACTCTCGACGAAATGGTTGTGCATGAAGGTACGGTGATGACGGAGGAGACGGTGACAGGAACGCATACAGGTGAGCTCTTCGGGCTGCCACCGACGGATCGGGCGGTCAAGATGAAAGAAATGCAAAAATACCACATCGTGGATGGAAAAGTCGAGTCCCAGACCGTGTATTATAATGTTGAAGAGATGAAGGCCCAACTCGGGCTCACGTTTCCCGATATTGTCGGACAATTGCCAAAACTTATCTGGAGAAAGATACGGTGAGGAATTGATCCGCTCGTTGAGGGGAGTTGTTATTCCTCTGACCCAACCTATTCCCTCGAAAGAGGTTAATGGAGTACCTCTGAGTGATGGCTACGTCGTCTGGAGTGACCGATCTAACGTCCCTTGGCTCAGGATAGATGTAGAAACATTGCGCCTTAAATGGCTCAAGATCAACGTGACATTTTGGCAGAATCACTCAGATTGACCGCGAGGCTCAGCACCTCGATGTCTCGCATTCAACTATAGAAGGTTAATTGAGTTCATCATCGGATACAAATTTTGGCTGCCTGATCCAACGCTGAAATGAGATTGCCCAAACTGGGGGTTGCCATCCGCCCTTCTGATTGCTGCAGAGTTATTCTTCCTTAATGCTATTTTCTGGAGAAGAAGATTCCATCATGTCCTTGTTTGAACGGCGCGCCTCCAGCCTTTCTTTGACCTTGCGATGATCCGCTGATCTCAGTTCCTGAACGGTCGGGTAAGACAGTTGAGTGGCGCGAAAATGGCGTTTCAGGAAGGTTAGATAGCTGAGATCGGCCATGTTCTGAAGAGCGTCCCCCGCTTCGCCTGTCACTCGTCGATGGTAAATGTGAGCACCCGTCGCTGATTGGTTTTTCATGATCGCTTCATCGATCTTTTGGATGCTGTTTTTAGTTTCATCACTCAGTTCCGCATACCTTGGTGCTGCTACGTCAAGCAGCCTTTCACGTAACCGCCAAACTCGATTTCCCGGATGAGGAAGATCAACCGGATGTATTTCCTTTTTATCTGCGGTTGATGCCGCACGACCGGCCTCCTGCATGGTTTCCTTATCGAGTTCCGCCAACTGGGCCAAGATAGAAATCAATTCCTCGTGTTGTTGTCTATCATTCCTATAAGACATGAACAGATAAGCGAAAAATGCCCCCATGAAGGCAACAAAAAGACCCGCAACGAAGGACCAAGTCATACTCTTTATCCGATACGGGGGAATTTATGACTAACCCTGATCCGTTTGAATGGATGTTTTCTCAAAACTGAGAATAAAGCATTACCTTCTCAACGAATTCGATTACAAGTCGCCCAGTAAAATTGTCAGACTGGACATTTCGGTTATAGGCGCTCAATGTTTTGTTTGATAACTCGACCAATTCAGGGGGATCATCTTCTGGAGATCCAGGTTCAAGATAATCGGCGTTGCCAAAGGCCCAGCTTGATGTCGGACGCTCTCGGCGAAGTACACACAGCTTTCGTTCATCCGTATTCATCCGATAATTGAGGATGGACTGTGGAAAAATCATGAATATTTGTAACGAATATTGCGCCGGCAAGCTAGTTACCATTTAACATACTAAAGTTTCGACGGGAACTAGGAAATTGCCCTGACGGTGGCTCGGGGTCGGAGCCGACACCGGGATCACGAACCCGGTGCCACCCGGTTCCTCGATGACGAGAACCGGCTGGGATTCTCGTACGGATCTGTCGACTTGGCCGGAATCGCTACTGCTTCCAATAATTTTGTCGAGTAGCCCCATCCGGCTATAGATCATGTGATAATGATTAAAGATTGGTTTGTGATACAATACATATTAATGGAAGTCGGAAAGTGAAAAGCTATGATACTCTCAAATAGAGACAGTGATCATCGAGGATATGGATATTTGGCAGACCGTTCTGTTAGTACTTGACAACAAATGTCAGACAGTCCAATCGTCGTAGACCCTGGCCAAGAAAACCGACAGGATAAACTCCCCTATCCAATCGTCCAGTATCCGGCGCACTACGGCGTTTTTATCGGGTTCAAACCTGAACCGGACGGCGATCTCCATTTCTGCAGCTGTGCGAAAGACGCGATCCGGAACTATATCCGGGGTGAAATGGAAAATCCCGCTGTCTCTGGCCGTACACCATTAATTGAGAACATTCTCACTCGGAAATTTCCCGAGGAAGCCCTCGCCCCGCCCATATCGACAACACGGCGATGGACTGCCCGAGCGATATCGTGGATCAGTTCAACTTTGCCGACGACCTTTGCCACCGCTGCAACGGTATCGTCCCCGAAAATCGGTACTGCCACGAAATGTACGGCACCGTCTTCATGCAGAAACACGGCTGGTACGTCAACCAGCAACAGTACGAATACGGTGTCTGCGGCGGCAACGGCTATCTCCACGAGGTCCTCCCCGAGGATATCGCCGACATCACTGATGACGATTTCCGCGCCCGCATAGATCGATACGAACAGCTCCGGGACAAGAAATGGGACCGGGAACGGGAGATCCGAGAAGAGAAAGAACAGGCGATCGAGGATGTCCGCGTCGAATTAGATACCGAGAATATCGAGGGAGAGGAGCGATACCGCCGGGTCCAGGAGACCAGAGAACGGTTCGAGGAGATGGACCCGCTGCCGGACGACGAGGCTGAGGAGTTAGAAGAACTGCAGGAGCAGTTACAGGCCGAGCGCAAGGAGATTATGGACACCATTGAGAACGAGGTGCGACAGGCGTTCGTCCATTACAAGAAAGGAAGCCGGTGGACTAGCGAAACCATCCTCTACCAACTCGGCGAATCGAACTATACAGCACACACCATCGAACGGCACTATCGCCCCGACATTCTTGATGGGCTGGAGTTGGACATTTTCCTGCCGGACGCCGAGGTCGGGATCGAATATCAGGGAATTCAGCACTACGAGCCGGTGGACCACTGGGGCGGTGAGGAAGGCCTGGAAGAGCGGCAGAAGCGGGATGCAAAAAAGAAGCGGCTCTGCGAGGATCACGGCATAGACTTGGTGTGCGTCCGGCACGACCAGGAACTGACTGACAACCTCATCGAACGGAAAATCGACCCTTTGATTGAGGAGTGACGGTGGCGCGTGAGGTCAGGCGGCCGCCGAGCCTTCTGCGGACGATTGCCGCTTCCTGTATCCGAAGCTTCCGGCGACCAGCATCCCGAACACAAACCCCGTCCCATGCGCCACGATATTCGTCAGTCCATCGCCGGACGTGATATCCGCGGGAAGTGACGCAGCGAACCCGAGAACGCTTACGAGGATCGCGATGACGAGCACGACGCTCAATGGGGGATGCTCCCTCCCCCAATCGGCCAGCTCGGCGGCCCGGGCCACGTACCGGGTCCGGGTACCGGCGAATATGACGATGAGGACGAGTAGGCCGAGCCCGATCGCCGTGATGCGACGGGTCAAGACACCGAGTCCGAGCATTACGCAGCCGAAGTAGAGTCCGGTTGACAGGATTGCGACGGATTCCTCCTGCTCCTCCGCAAACACGAACACGATCGACACGAGGAGGAAGCCTGCCAAGGCGCTGACGACACCGGAGAAGCCGCGGTCGTTCTCGATTAAAAGGCCCAGTATTTCGTAAAAGGTGATGTAGCTGCTGGCGCTGACGATGAACGGGCCGATGGTGAGGATAATTGCGAGTCCGGTCCAGAATTTGCGTTCCTGGTCGCGGTATCGGTAGAGGATCCAGCAAGGGAAGACAAGGAGCAGGTAACCGACACTGTTCCCGATCAGGTGGCCGTCTTCGGGCCGATGTTCATGGGCGAGCGCGTTCGTCCAGAAGTTGTGGATTCGGGGCTTGGTGTGGTCCAGCACCAGAGATTGCTGGAATGATTGTGGGGAGAGGTAGTAGATGGCAGCCAAGACGCCCGGGATTGCGAGAAGAATCACTGCTTTGAGGGTGTCTCTGGGCGTGATATCCGGGGTCTGTGGCAGTTCCATTACCCGCCCACAGGCTACCTCATAATATATTAGTTGATGACAGAATGCGGATTTGTTACGGAACTCCTCAATACTTCCTGGTCGAAGTAAACTGTGATTTTATCAGATTTATCACCCCCCGTTCCCCTCTTTCGATAGAGCCTCATTTACGATCTCCTGCGTGATTTGGGGCGTCACTCATCAGTTATAGCTACTAAGACGGTACATCTTTTTGAATCTCCCTGTTGGCTACTCGCACGGATTGATTTGGCCTTCTTTCGACTTGAACATATTCGGTCAGGTCATTTTACCGTGAATTTGGTGGTAGGCAAGGCCCGTGATGAAGAGCGGATGGTCAAGGACGTTATCGACAGGATGTAAACTCACGCGCTGTCCTCTGTAGGTTACCGCCGGTTACCGATGAAATCAGGGCAAATCATTGCCGCATCTCACGCAAGGTCTGCCAATTGGGGTACAAAATGTTACGAGCGGAATTTATTATTGAAGCGTTCCTTTTGTGGGAAATTTGTTTACCCCCTCAAACTCCGATCGAAGGGTAACCTCACGTAACCCGTCTATATTACTTGAATTCTACCCGTGGGGAAGGGAGGTGAGAGCGATACTGAACATCCAGACCCACCAATCGCATTCGATTGGACTTTTCAAATATGAGGAATTGAATGCACCGCCAGTCGGAATGGCTGGTCCACAAATGACCCGTCGATTGAGGTTACGCTCTATTACCTCTGGATCTATCGACAGACGTTTCCGATAAACAGTGGTCGTCTGCTACACATTTACCCAAGGCAATAAAAAGTAGAAAGCGCAGTGGTTACTCGACGAATCAGGCCAAATCCCTCCTTGAAATCCTTTCTGGTGGTTGATGGAATTTCGATTGTCAATTCTATTTCGCCACCCAACTCGAATCTCGGGTATCAATGGATTCAGCAACCGCGCGAGACGAATATCGATCGGGGCATGACCCTTGAAATCTCAGAAATGAATTAATTTATTGACACCAATGCGCGTCTATTCAAATGACAAATAAACAATAAGCAAGATATAATCGCCATACGTGGAGGCGACAATGGGGAGGCGATGCAAAAATCGATTGACTTCAAGGCAATATTGGGCCAATTTCTATGAGATAACTGATGGTTGAATTGCCAAAAAAACGGGAGGCGTGATGGCGACGTTGGCCTACAAACCAGACTTTTTTCACTAGGATTTGCCATTCGGTCACCTGAATTGGCAAAAAAATGGACGAACCAAACCACAGAAAAGGCGAACTGGTTTCGTGTTTTAATCACAATAAGGGAGTTTAATTTACTATCTTTATTTATTCCGATTATTCATATGTAATCGTCGTTATTTTGCGTGTGATACGGCGCAAACGTCTAACTTTTCGCCAATCTATATAAGGCCGTTATCCGACCAAGCGATATCGTGATCCAGGCAAAAGAGGCGGTCGCTGGAAAGGTTGATCCGGCGATAAAGCGAAAGATCGAACAGGTCGCCGAGGCGGAAGGAGAAACCGTATCCGAGATCGTCCGCCGGGGCATGAAGCACTACGTGGAGGCGAATCCCCATCGGTATGCAGTCCTCGGCAAACAGGACTTTGTCGGTAAAATGTTGGACGATTTGGAACGGTGACCGACGATACCCCAAACGAGGATAGCACCGGCACTCCTGTTTGCGAGATCGAAGAGGAGGATGAGTCGATCGAAGCGCGGACCGATGGTGGTGCGGTTGTTGCCGAGTCACCGTAAGGTTCTCACGGTCCGATTAGGACCAAATCTGCTGATACGCTCTCCCCTGGAGGCAAACCCGTCGGGAAGTCATCGGTCGAGGACTGTGTCTCCAACGCTACGACGAAGGGAGATCTGTCCGATCAATTAGCTGAATGTGGGGATCCCAGTGCGCCCGTCAGTGCCCAATTCACGCAGGCAGAATTGAATCGCCTACGAACCATCGCAGCGAGCGGGGGCCGGAAATCGTCGTGGGTAATTAACCGGCTCCTTTGCCGAGCTGATGACTCCAAATCCTCGTCCGAACGCTCCTCACTGGATCGAAAACGCTGATATCGCCTCGAAGACCGGATCACAAACAAAGTGGGTGTATTGTGGACCTTTTCCTTCTCTGTTTACCCACTTCACCGCATGAATTACCTTTGGCTTCGAACATGCTCTAATCAAGCTAACGTCCCCCCAACACTCCGCTCGAGTGGTGATGGAATCGATTACGGACCTCTCAAGCCAAATATCGGTGCGATTGACTTTCCAGCCGCATGCAAGGTAATTGCGTCATAGTTGATGAGGCTAAACGGCACTCCAGTGGAAAATTCAGTCTATTCAACCAAAGAGTTAAATGAGAAGTCGAATTAAGTTTAACTGGATGGTTAAACGATCACCGGACGGTCTATATCTCGATGCCGTCTTTGGCGCCCTTGCCCACCCGACACGTAGGGCGCTCGTCGAACAGTTGGCCGTCGAACCAACGTCAGTCGGCGACCTGGCCGATCCACACGACATGTCGCTGGCCGCTGTGTCGAAGCACCTGCGAGTGCTCGAAGATGCTGGACTAATCGAGGTCGAGAAGGACGGTCGCGTCCGACGATGCCACCTGAATGCTGGCCCGCTGAGCGAGGCCTTCGGCTGGTTGACTCGCTATCGCGTCTTCTGGGAGGATCGATTCGATGCGCTCGAAGACCATTTGGAGGCAGACCAATGACAGGCAATACACCGGAGAACGATTATACTGACAGTCAACTCACTATCCGACGAACATTCGATACCCCCCTTGAGCGTGTGTGGCGCGCATTTACTGATCCGGGGGGAACTGGAACAGTGGTTCGTCCCAGAGGGCATGACTGCCGACGTTCGAATTAGCGAACTCGAAGCAGGTGGTGAGATGATAGTTCAATGGATGGACGGAGAAGAACATATGGACAACGAGGGGTACATTATCAAAGTCGTCGAAAACAAACGCCTCGCCACGGGCGAGGAGACCGACGAAGGCGAGCTTCACCTCATGTACGAGTTCCAGGACGCCGATGACGGCACGGAGGTCGTGATCACCCAGGAGTTCTCGGGTCCGGTGCCCGACGGTGCCGCTGAGGGTTGGGCGAGCATGCTCGACACCCTGGAGGAGGTGCTCGCATCGTCATGACCGAAATCGAAACGAACGAGACGAGCCTGACCATCCGCCGGACGTTCGACGCCTCACGTGAGCGCGTCTTCCGTGCGTTCACCGAACCCGAGGAGGTGGAGCAGTGGCTCGGCCCGGGATCGATGACCGGCGAGGTCCACGCGCTCGAACTCGAGTCCGGCGGTGCGTACTCCGTGAGTATGCTGGGGGAAACGAACCGCTACGACGTCGAAGGGGAAGTCCTCGAAGTCGTCGAGAACGAGCGGCTCGTCCACACCTGGGAACCGGGGACGGTTACCGTCGAGCTCCACGACTCCGACGAGGGATGCGAGGTCGTATTCACGCACGAGGGTCTCCCGAACGCCGACATCGCCGACGGACACGCGTCGGGATGGGAGAGCGCACTCGACAACTTCGAGGCGGTACTCTGAGACCATGCACCTCCAGTCGAATCCACCGCTCTCGTCAGCGAGACGAACTCGGGATGTTCGCCGAGCGATCACTCGTGAGGGGGAAGGATGAAGCAGACCTACACAGGGAGCTGTCACTGCGGGACAGTTCGGTTCGAAGCTGACATCGACCTGAGCGAGGGGACTACCCGCTGCAACTGTTCGATCTGTACTAAGCTCCGGTACTGGTTCACGTTCGTCCCCGATGAGGCATTTCGTCTTCTGGAGGGAGATGACGCACTGACGGATTATCAGCTCGACGCGGAATCCGTCCACCACCGCTTCTGCGGTCGCTGCGGGGTCAAGCCCTTCGGACGGGGGTTCGCCGCCGAACTCGACGACGACGTCCCTGGTGACTTTTACGCAGTCAACATCGCCTGTCTCGACGACGCAACGGACGAGGTGCTGGCGGAAGCACCGGTCGAATATCTGGACGGCAGGAACGACGACTGGGAGTCAGAACCTGCGGAGACGGGACACCTATGAACGAACGAGCGCACAACCGAGGCCACTTCACGTATACGGAGATCGAAGAACAATGAGCGACACGACAGACGACGCTAAAGTCGAAACGGGCCAACAGCACATGACCGTCCGACGAACATTCGACGCACCGAGTGAACTCGTCTTCGACGCGTGGACGGACCCCAACCAGGTCGATCAGTGGTGGGGCCCGGATGGCTTTACGACCACGACCGACGGGGCGTTCGAGATGTAAGTCGGGCCGCGAGGAGTACCCAAACCGAATCCTCTACGACGAGTTGCATCGCCACTACACGAGTCCGTTTCCCTCACCCCAAACCCGTGCCGCACCTTGGATTCTCACTCAAGAACTACTCGGTTCGAGCGAGTGGTATGACTCGTGGTGGGAACGACCTGATGCGATTACGTCGAAACCAACGCTTGTGCTCTAGGGATAGAGGATCCGACATTTTGCGAGGGTGCGCTGGACAGGTGGGAGCAAACAGTCTCTAACGCATCCGTCATCCAGTTCGATGATGTCGGGTATTTCGTTCCGGACGAAGCTGGGGATCGGGTAACTAGGAAGATGAGAGACTTTCTGGAATCGAATTGAGGGCAATCACTGGAACTCGCGAGCAATTAGTTCACGCTACGAAACTAGCTAATGAAATCACCAATCAAATTGGCTAAAAGTAGCTGACATACGTTCACACTGACACCAGGACAACTTACACCCAGCATGTTAGGCGTACGAGCTATATTATGCCACGGTAACGTAAGGAGAGCGAGGTATTGTTGAATATCTGAGCTGTGATCTGCCCAAGCAAATTCAGAGCGATTGAATTGGGAGACCACGCCTATCTCACTGGTGGATAATTTGGATGAGGTTTCCGCACGTGTCGTCGAAAACGGCCATCGTGACGCCCCCGGCGGTCATTGGCTCCTGGGTAAACTCGACGCCCTGTTCTCTCAGGCGATCGTATTCTGCCTCCACATCCTCACAGCTAAATTGCGTCCAAGGAATGCCATTGCTGACGAGCGTTTCGCGGTACGTCTCCAGTGCCTCGGCCACGTCTGCAGTCCCTGTAGGTTCTAAGAGTAGCTCGACACCGTCGGGTGATTTTGGCCTCACTACAGTCAACCATCTCGCCCCACCAGCCGGAACGTCGGTCTTTTTCTCAAAGCCTAGGACGTTCGTGTAGAACTCCAGAGCCTTTTGCTGATCATCCACGTGTACGTTTGTTACAGTAATTTCCATGTCGTTACCTTCATTTGGAATCTTTCTCGGTCAGTCGGTGTAACCAGGTTCCTACGTCGTGAATCTGGTCTGTCCCCGCGAACTCCAGGACTTTGTATTTCCCGCGGCGAGTAGATTCGACTAACCCGGCCGCTTCGAGGAGATCGAGGTGGTTGCTCACTCCCTGCCGAGTCATGTCGACATCGTGCTCCATGGTGAGGCGCACGCAGAGTTCGTAGAGCGTTTGTCCATTGTTGTTCGCCAATTCCTCCAAGATCAACCGGCGGGTACTGTCGGCCAGCGCCTGGAACACGTCGTCGTTGGAAGACACGAAACAACATGCAACTAAATGCTTGCATGTATAGATAAGCCTATCGGGTGTCCAGTCGCTCGACACCACAATACGGTCCCACCACTGACTCAGCAACCGCGGAACACACCGATTACGTACAGTACGGGAGTAAATGCGAAGCGACAGAGTACCGAAGCCGGGATATCCTAAGAAAGAATCGAGGACTACGTATTAATCAGGTTTTCATTGAGCCAGATGTTGGAGGGGTACATTGTTGGAATGACGACACTGAGTCGGCGAATCTGAAAAAATTTTCAGCCTAGGATTAAGACCTCCAAATCACCTATATTGGCTGAACAGATGGCCGAGTTATTTACGAATCATCACGTTGAGGTGTCCGCAGAGCGATGAGTTCTAGCGAGCTTTCAAGCACCCTTACACACGATTCCTTCGCCGCAATAGCGAACGAGGCGCGCCTCGATATTCTGAAAGCGCTCTGGAGTGACGGTGATTGCACGTTCACCGATCTGTTTGACCTGACCGATCTCGATGATACCGGTCAGTTTGGTTATCATCTGAATCAGCTTCTTGGGCAGTTTGTCTACAAGCGGGACGATAGATACACTCTCACCAACGTCGGCCGTGAGATGGTGATGACTGTATACACACACGTCGACGGCGAAAATTCCCTGCAGGATCCAATCGAATTGGATATCTCGTGCCACAGTTGCCAGGGAGACGTACTCGCACGGAGTCGAGGTGATTGGCTCCGAATCGACTGTTCGTCCTGCGAGAAGCTGTATGCGAGCTATCCCGTTCCTCGAGCGGGCCTACATCATCACGATAGCGCTCAGATGCTGTCGGTCTTCGACCAGCGACTTCGTCGGATGAACGCGCTCGTGCATCGCGGGATCTGCCCGAATTGCACATGTTCGATGGTTTGTTCGGTCGTCCCCGATGCCGAGCCGGAACCGGGGCTGCCCTTCGTCTTCATGCACCGTTGTCGCCACTGTGGGATGGAACTCTACACCGTCCCTGCTACGGGCTTGCTTGAGCACCCGAAAGTGGTATCCTTTTATCACGAAAATGGTCTCGAGCTTTTTGACATCCCACACTGGCAGCTTGATTGGATGTTTAGCGGTGATTGTATCGATGTGATTGCTGATTCTCCTCTTGAGTACTTCATAACCATCGAGATAACTACGGACCGTCTGATCGCCACCCTGGACGAGGAGGGGAATGTAAATCACGTCGAACGGATTGACTGACCTGAGATGGAAGCTGAAAAATCCTTCAGCAAGTCTTCATGTCCCCCCGAGCAAATAACGGACTATGGCGTCGATACAGAACATCACGTTTGCCTGTGACGAACCAGACGAGCTCGCCGAATTCTGGGCGGAAGCGCTCGAATATGAACTCGAACCGATTCCTCCCGCGCTCGTAGACGCACTTGAGGCTGCCGGGGAGGACCCAAGCGATGGTCGATCCATTTTCGATCCGGACGGCGATGGTCCCCGGATATTTTTCAAGCGGGGGCCGAAGTCTCCGACAGAGCACATCCCGATCCATCTTGATCTCGATGTCCACGATCGAGAAGAAGCGGTCAACACCCTCGTCGAACACGGTGCAACGAAAGTCGAGACGAAAACCCTCGATCTGGGGGAGCACGAACAAGTGTGGACCGTCATGAACGATCCGGAAGGCAACGGATTCTGCGTTGCTGCGTCATCGAAGTAAGGGAGAACTGCAATGACTTTCATCGACATTAGAACCGAGCAACCTAGCGTTGTCGCCCTGCTCGTGGCATCGACGATTTGCATCCTCCTTCCTGGAGTGTACTTGATTGCCGCAATGTTCGATATTTCCTTTGCTCTTCCAATTTCACCCCCGATTCTTGCTGCAGTTGCCGTGGTTTTCGCCGTTGCTGCCATGACGATCCGTACGGACTGACTAGGACCATTAACCTATTGGAAGCGCTTGGACTCCTATCGAATCTAACCCCGTTATCGGGACCAACCTCAACGGGATGTTTCAGTATTTAATATCGAGATCCCATATCGACGTGGCTGAGCACTGGACCGATCCAAAAACGAAGATCCCCCTCAATCTTCGTAGCTAACGATAGATCGGAATCCTCCCTGAGCCATCCGTTCAAACTCGAACGGCATCTCCTCGTCGTGTCCCATCTGTTCCATTGCTGGGTCCTCAACGACCTTGGCGTTCACCTCATCGCGGTGTTCCCGAGATTCGTAGACGATAAAGGAGAATACAACTGATTCATCTTCTCCTGCTTCGGCAACTGTTGGGAAGGTTCGGATCGACACTCCACCCAAATCGGGAGATAGGTCATCACCAACTCCCTCAAAGTATTCGAGCGCTCCGTGTTTGATCCAGAGCTTTCCTGCTTCTGCGGCTATCTCTCGGTAGGTTTCGAGCTTGTTGTCCGGGACTGGAAGGAGAAACCCATCGACATATCCTGCCATACTTCCTGAATGCGCTCGGAATTGAGATATCTATCGGTGCAGGAGGAACTCGTTAGTTCATTGGATTCGATCATCGGTTTCTACAGGTGGGTGACTGACCGAGATCAACCTCACTTATCAGAATCGATCTGGTCGAATACAAGATGGAGGGTGCGTATCTTGCTGGTTACACCTTGTAAACCGGGTCAAAACGATCCCTACGTTGGTACACAATACCCCCGTCTGAACGCTACTCCTTCTCGAATTCTAAACCCTGTTCCTCCAAGGCTGTGCGAAGCGTGGGTATCGAGGCTGGACCTACCCCGTGAATGTCCAATATGTCTGTTTCGGTATATTGGGAGAGTTTTCCCAACGTTTTGATCCCTTCATGCTCGAGAGCTCTTCTCGCGGGAGAACTCAGCGTTGATAGAAATCCGGTTTCTGGTGACCGTTCAGCCTCACAGACTGGGCATGTGGGACAGTCACTACTCTTCTCAAATGTATGGCCATTTTCACATGTGCGGATGTTAGCCTCGGAATCGGTCATTCAATCCCTCAATTACCAGAATCGGGTGTCTCACTGCTTTAACTTACCCAAAAATTCTCCACCCCCTCAAAACTGGTAATGAGACGTTGTTTTGTGTTGGTAACTCATTCTAAAGATGAAGTCCTACTGGATCCGTTCGATATGCTGAACGCGATGCACAAAAATCATGAGTTGTGACAGCACGGCAATGGTTACTTCGCAGGTCGATCGATCGGCTGTTTCAGTGAAATCTTAGCTAAAGGGAAAGTAGACGATTGGTGTTTCGTTTGAGTCGGTCAGCCACGTAGTAACAGATAACAAATAGTAGATTTCGGAATTGAGCTGTTGGATGGGCGAATGCATCATGCGTTGATCCAAAAACAGAGTCATGATCGTTAGCTCACTGCAGCGGATACAGGTTAATGAAAACTACAGGCGATGATTGAACAGCGACGTACTGGTGGACAGGTCGTACAGAGATACAATTATCGTCTGTTTCCCAGTCGATGGATGTATGAACGAGGACCAACCAGACGACACGAATGGTTCGCTCGTCGTTGGAACATTCCTTACCCTCGATGGCGTAATGCAGGCACCGGGTACTCCCGAAGAGGACCGTAACGGTGGCTTCGACCATGGGGGGTGGATGGCCCAATATGGGGACGAGACGACGGGGGAGTATGTTGATCGTCAGTTCGCCGAGGCCGAGGCACTTCTGCTTGGCAGGAAGACGTACGAAATCTTCGCCTCATATTGGCCCCAAATCGATGCGGAGAACAATTTCTTGGCTTCGAAACTGAATAGCATGCCCAAGTACGTCGTCTCCAGAACCCTCGACGATGTAGAGTGGAACAACTCGACGCTTCTCTCTACTGACGTCGTAACGGCGGTTGAGGACCTCAAGAAGGAACGCAGGGATACAATCTTGGTGCAAGGGAGCGCGAACCTGATCCAAACGTTACTCGCATATGACCTCGTCGACGAGTTCCGGCTTTGGATCTTCCCGCTGGTCCTAGGCGAGGGGAAGCGCCTGTTCGGTAACGGAACCGTTCCTGCGAACCTCGAACTGACGGCCGCCGAAACGTCGAGCACCGGAGTCCAGATACTTCAATACGACCGAGCAGGGGAGATTGAGTACGGTACGGTCGGATCGGATGAAGGGGCGGCGTGAGCAGCGGGATCTTCGCAGGATGAGTGTTAGTTTTTCCAGCAGGATTTCGGCGAAAGAGAAAATGCCGGCTTCATGCATTCAACGTTTCCAATTTCCAATGAATTTGTGACAAAGTCCAGTAAGTAGATTTCGATCCTGAGGCATAGAAGAGGAATACACATCATCTAACCTCGGTGGAGACGTACTGCTCCCCGGAATATATTCATCTAAGGGGTTGATTCGAAATCTGTTGGGGATCCATCATATTACCAGCTCATGGAGCATTTGATCAACCGGATGTAGAAATAAATCCTATTAGAGGATGATCTTCTTCGGATGCTATTGATAGGCTTCCACAACGTACGATTCGAAAGGGAAAATTACTCCGTCATCGTCGATATATCCCTCGAGCTCGTCCCTGACTTCTTGGATGAGTTCGTCTCGAACCTCCTGCGATATGTCCCCGATTGGTTGCCCAAGTGGCGAGGTCGCTGCTTGTCTGGTGATGAAACCTTCCACAGAGGGAAAGCGCACCGAGCTGATATCGATCGTGATTGAAACGTTCTCGATTCCCGCTTCATATGCCATGCGCCGTAGCTCGTCTTGATCCCATGAGGGAAACGGCCCGTGCATCATTGCTCCCCACTTTTCACCAATGTGGCGTGATAATGATTCGGCAAGAATTTCCCACCCGGGCTGATATTCTAGCGGCCGCCCGACATTCAACAACACACGACCGTCAGCATCAACGACGCGGTGCATCTCCCTGAGTGCGAGTATTGGATCCTCGAAGAACGGGAGGCCCTGCTGACAGAGAACGATGTCAAATTGCTCCTCTGAGAATGATAGGTCGGCCGCGTCCGCCTCCATCCACTCGATCGGAAGTTGTTCTTCCGCTGCGATCTCCGTCGCCACCTCTAACATGCCCGCATCATCGTCAACGCCCACCACAAATCCTGTATCGCCAACGAGGGGTGTCGCCAGCCGCGCAACGATACCTGTCCCGCAAGCGATATCGAGCACGTGGTCACCATCCTGAATGGTGGCTCGGTCGATGAGTCGCTCTGCCCACGGTGAGAAGATCACTGGCACAAATAACTCCTCGTACGCTTCAGAGGAAGCCTGTGCGAACTGCCAGTCGGTTGATTGGTTTGTACTGTCACTCATGATCGATGGATCGCCCCATTGGTGCAAAAACAATCTCCGTCACCCCTTGTTCCCAGCCAGCCACGAGTTTGAACGCAATGGCCGTCTGTGGGGTATTTTACTACACGTATCGCCTTCTCGCAGTGGAGGTCATTCAGCGAAACAAGGAATTGCTGGTGGAACCCACCAAGTGATTTTCCGAGTGGCTGTTCAATTATGTCGTGTCGGGTACGAAACGTGGTGTGTATCATAATGTCTTGAAGTTCATTGGATGCATAGTGTGTGGATGAATCTGGTTACTCGAAATCCTCGGGATTGAACTCGGACGCGAAGAAAAAATTGTGCTCGTCAAACACCTCCTCGCGTAGTTGTTCCAGCTTGTCGGAATTGAAGCTTTCATCGTGCTGCCACGCACGAGCTGCCTCGGCTGTGGGAAATTCGGCGACGAAGGTGTGATTGTACTCCCACTCGCCCGCAATCGGGTCCGGATCAAACGTGACGACTACCGGTTTTGCATCGTACTTCGTCAGCGTTTCACCCCCGACCGGCAGATACTCGTTTGTGTATCGGTCCATGTTTGCAATCTTGTTGGCCGAAATCAGGTATTCCTTGGTCACGGGTTTTCCTCCAGTGGCTCCAGTGTGACTTTCACTCCCGCCTTCACCGACGGTGAGATCCGACTGTGATCGAAATTTGCAGCGTCAATTTCGACAATTAATATCACTCTCACCACGTAACCAGCTACGCAGCAACCAGCCGAATAAATTCCCCGTGAAAAGTTTCACACAGTGAAAAAGAGGTAAGAAGATTCACTAGTTTGAGTCGAGCGAGATGAGATCATCAACGTCGTGGAATGGTTCAGCTTCAGCCCGTAACCGCACATAGTACGATTCAGCCCATTCGACTAACTCAGGCGAGCCCGTATCGATTGTGGCCTGTAAGGCCCCCGTTTCCCTGTCATAGCAACAGATACTTACGTGGTCATCAAAAAGACAGATTCCACACCGGTCGTCGAGCGGGAGATCATCATGAATCCAAACAGTGCAATTGCTATGTCGTACGGCTTTCAGTACGGCATCTGGGTTCCATTCGAAAATTTGCTCAAATACCTCAGGTGGATAAACATAGTCACTACGCAGGTCATCAAGCGACCGAGCAAAGAACACTTCTAGATTACTAGACTTCAGCATCACCATCCCGAAACCACGCATCAAACCAGCATCCTGCACGAGTTCCGTGATCCGTTCGACGGGCTGGTACGGATAGCCGGGCCCCGGACGCGAAACTGTGACATCAGAGAATAATTCGACACTGAAGTTCTCAAGTTCGTGTGGAAGCCACGGCCAGACCTCCCGCAGCGAGCGTTCGAGGTCCATGGCGTTACGGAACTCACCCAACCTGTTGGCCACGAACTCTCCCAAATCGGTTAGCCGATACGTTCGTCCCTCTTTGGTGATCCAGTGGCGGGTTTGGAGATCGGTTAGTACGCGGCCCATTGTTGGTGAGGATGCGCCTGTCAAGGTGCGTAGCTCGCGCCGGTCACACGGTGATTCGATCAGTGCATCAAGGACCCCGACGCGGTGTTGCGAACTTGAAAGAAATTCAATGTCCTCAAGTGTTGTGTCCATACGAATGGTACTCGATGACACGCCATAATCGTACGGGCGGGCATCTCACGACAGAATTCAACGGTCAGTAGGCAGATCTCTGAAACGTTCATTTCGCGCAATTTCGACGAACCATTTCAGTCGGTATGGTGTGGAGATCCTCTGAAGGCATCAGCTGTTTTCTGTTATATATTGATCAAATGGAAACCAATTTCATCCCTCCCGATTCTATAAATGCGATTATGTTAGCCGTTCTCGCATAAACTAGACGCCATCGCATACTTACCAGATCGGTCCAACATCTCACGGGTGACGATGTCAACCCCGAATCCTATTCAACTTCGAGCACCTGCGGATTGGCCTTTATCAGCTCGTGAATCCGCTTGCGTAACTCTCGATCGGTTGCATCGTCCGTAGCTGCGAGGTCGTCGACCACGGCTGATTCCGCTTCGAACTGCAAATCCCGGGCCTCAACCGTCGCTGGTTCCCCACAATTGCCACAGTATTGCTGATACGGCGGAACCACTTCTCGACCGTTCCCACACCGCTCTCGTGTAGTAGTCGTTGCATCCGTCTCCGCAACGACACCGGCCTCGGCGAATATCTGCTCGTTCATGTCCTCGGCCGTCAGGTGGACGTAGCGCTCCCACATGCTCGTATCGAGATTCCAGGCGACGCGGTGCTGGATCTGTTGCTTGGTGTACCCCTCTCGATACATCCGCGAGATCGCGGCATGCCGGAAGCTGTGCGGGTTGACCGGCTTATCGATACCCGCATCCTCGGCAAGATTCTTGAGGATGCGACTGAGGGGCTGGGGCGTGATGGGACCGGTATCCTCCCCCAGCGTTTATCCCTGGACTTTGTGGAACACGGCGGCCTCCGGATTGTCCGGCTGGGGATGGGAGTGTCGAATGTAGTTTCGCAGGCTCGCCTTGCTGTCGATGATGGGATAGGCGTGTTGCGGAGCGCCTTCGAGTCCGCTTGCGTTCGGGTTGGGCGTGTAGTAGGTGCGGTCACCGTCGAGATTGAGATCGGCGAGACGAAGCGAACCGACCATCGAGAGGCGAGCTGCGGTATCGGCCATGAACTCGACCAGGGCCGTGTCCCGCGGGCGGGTCGACGCCTTCAGCAGCGCCTCGATGCCCACCGGCTTGAGGATGCCGTCCTCGCTGATCCGCGTCTTCACCGGGGCACCGACGGTGATATCATCTGCCCAATCACGGTCGAGATAGGTAAAGAAGATCCGGAGGGCTTTCCGGTGGTTTCGCATCGTATTGTCACTAAGTCCAGCATCTTGGATATCGGGATGGTCGCCGTGCGTGAACTGGAAGAAGAGATCCTAGAGGTCCTCGTGGCTCATCCGTGTCAGTGGCCTCTCTGCTCGCTTGGCCGTCAGTCGGATGCGCGTTAGATACTCGGCGAGTATGCTGACCTCGATATCGGTCTGGTCCTTGAGGAAGCGGTCGATCTGGTCGTGATCCGCTTGATCGATTCGGCCATCCTCGGTAAGTTCCTTGAGCTTGTCAGGGCGGTAGCGATCGTGGTGAGGTTTGGAAGGAAGAGAGATGATAATTCCGAGCGAGAGTTTGTCGAGGAAAATGGTTACGTCGGCGACGGAATTACCGCCGGGACGATTCTTGAATACGATGACTGGCAGTGGGTGTTGGTCTCCGAATTAGCTCTTGACCGTTACGATCCGAAAATCGGGTTCATACCACTTGACGAACTGGATGACGACATTATCCACAGCTTGAATTGGCCTATGGATGCCGCCAGCGCCACGCCGCTGTTGAACATCTCAGAGATGGCGAGCACGAATATTGGACCGACGTTGACTACGTGCTCACCGACAGTGTGTGGAGTGTTCTCGGTCCGATTCATCCCGAGTTCCGCGAATCAAACGATCGTTCGAGCTCGGATAGCGACCAGGAGGCGGGCCAATGACCCGGGCACGCATTCGGCCGGCGCCGGAGGTCTGTCCCTGCTGCGGTGAGCCCTACGAGTTCAGGCCCAAAACCCACCAGGACGACGAGCTGAGCGTTGGAAGCCTCGACCGTCACTCCTGGTGCGGCTGGGTGTTTTTCCACGAGATTCCGCGGTGGGCCTGCCCGGACTTTCCGACGAGAGCCCAGCTCGAAGCGGCCGGCGAGGAGGGGATGCTGGCATGATCGACCGGCGCGAGGTCGGCCTGCTCGCCGTCGAGGCCGTGGCCACGCTGGTCGCCGGCCTTGGTGGCGATGGCCGCCTCGGTCGTCGTGACCGGCGCGGTGTGGGCGCTGGGGCGATTGGGTGTCGGCGTTCACGAATACCTGGCTGTCGGCGTGGCGCTGGCGCTCATGCTGGCGATTCTGGCCGGCATGGACTGGCTGGTCGGGAGGTGGGTGGCATGAACCAGTGCCCCGACTGCGAGCACCCGATTCGGATGGTCGGCAGGTGTCCCACGAGTCCGGCCTGCGGCTGGAGCGAGTGTGGGTTTGCGCCCGCGAGTCGGTCGCGAGGTGGTGGCCAGTGAGTCCGACGATCGCCGTCGAGAGCGTCGAGGTTGTCACCCGGCACGAACGGATCCACAGCAAGGACGCCGACCGGATTATCCAGTTGTGTAATTCGTTCATCGAAAACGATCTCTCGGACTCCATGCGCGTCGTGTGGGTCCCGGCGTGGTTGATGGACGAGAAGGACCTCCGAGTCGACGAAGCGAGCACCCCGCTCGTCGTCGGACAGATCAAACGCATTACCGAGAAGGCAATTCAACTAGAGGACCTCCGCGGTAACGAGGACTGGCCCCCGAAAAGTCAGATCATTCGCTTTGCCGGTGGCGGGCCCGTCGAACGGCCGAACGCCACGCTGGGCCGGTTTGCGGGGGTGACCCGGCGGATGACTGAGCCAATCGTCGTCGTGGACCTGTTCTGTGGCGCCGGCGGGTCCTTTCTTGCTGGCGTACGCTACGGCGTGGGCACCGTCGGGGCGAGCGGTCATGCAGGCAATATCGACAACGTGGACAACCTGGGGCGTGCCTATCTGGAATCGGTGAGCGGTGGCGACGATCCGATTGCCGTCGATGACGATCTCGATCTTCAGGACAGCTAGGAGATTACAAATGCCGCAGCGGTCGGTACAGGGCACGCAGTGACCGGTGGATTTGCCCGTCTATCAAGAATTCATCAGAAACGTCATGCAAGATACAGACGAGGAGTATGGCGCAGAAAGAAGGCTACATCCACCCGATCAGGCAGCGATCTCCGATGGCACATCGATTCGACCCCAATCTCCGATGGTTCAACCCGCTGATTGCTCGTGAAAAGGACCACTCGACAGCGAATTGGTAGCGACTAGGCGTTCGCGGGAGTCGTTGGCCAGTCAAGGCAGCCGGCGACACTAAACTGGCGGTTGCAAGCAGTATACGAGGAGGAAGATTAGCTTTAGGCTTAGCGCTCGATGACGTTCGCGCCTTCCTTGGGAGACTGCGGGTCTCCGAACACCTCGTTCATGGCGATCACGTTCGCCTCCGATCCGGAGACGCCGAGGAAATCCCACATTTCGTGATCACGGGTCCACAGCCAGTTTTCCGTGTTCACGAAGAATTGGTTCTGAGCCAGGGCCATCGGCAGCGCCGGCAAATACCAGTTCCACAGCCAGGCGAACTGCTGCCAGAAGTACTCGGCGTTCTCCTCGTGCGGTTCATCGTGGGGAGGATTGTAGTACGGATTGTCCAATTGTGGGTCATCGTACCCGGCATAGCCCACGAAGATTCCGGCCAGAATGCCCGTGTACATCGGGTTGAACTCCTCGGTTGGCTCTGCGTCTGGCTGGCCGATGGGTGGAAGCTCAATCAGGAGTTCATCGAAGACCGGGTATTGGGCTTCGCTCCACCCGCTGCCCAGATAGTGATTGGCAATCACTTCTTCCTGTTGTTCGTGCGGGAATATATTGTAGGCCCGCATGCGGGGGGCGTACTCCAACCCGTTCCGGAAGAGCGCCCACAGCTCCCACGCCAGGGCGGCCCCAAAGCGGCCCCTCCATATGTCGAAATCACCTTGAGCCTCATCCGGGTTCTCGATGAAATCAATTTCCTCGGATCCGTGCATTCGCTCATTGAACGTGGCCCCCTCGAACGTTTGCACATTCAGGTCGAACCCGAACTCGTTGAGCTGGGACTCGACGGTGAGCTCCATGCGAGGGTCCGCATCGCTGGTGGCAATGATCGTCTGCAGGGGCTCACCATCTCGCTCCCAGAGGTCGTCCCCACCTCGACTGTACCCGGCCTCCTGCATCCGTTCCGCCGCACGATCGAGATCCTGCGAGTAGTCGATGAGATTCTCTTGTACCCACGATTCGTCGAGGACAGTGTCCGCAAACCAAACATCCCACCCCGGGATGTCTATGCCAACTGTTGCCTCAGGGTTAATGTTCTCGGCAATGGCGGGTGAGTCGATAGCGTGCATCATCGCTTGGCGCACCTCGACGTCGGCGAACAGGCCAGCGTGATCAACCCCAAGCAGGTAACCTACGTTCGCTGGACCGCGGACTTGAAGATATTTGCCGGGCATCTCTGCAACGGTTTCCGGACCCGCCTCGGCGCCGCCAAAGTCGTAGCGGCCCGCCTGTAGCCCGGCCCTCGTTCGGACCGCGTCTTCACTGTATTCGATCACCACCCGATCGTAGTTGAGTTCGTCGACATGGCGGTGTTGCTCGTTCGGTTCGAGGATGAGCTCCTCGGTGCCGACGATCTCACTCAGCGTCCAGACCCCACTGCTTGGCACCGTTCCGATTTCACGGGACGCTTCTGCCATCTCGTTATCGACGTGATCTTGGAGGAACGGAACTCGGGAGTCGAGATCCGGATCCAGCTCATCCCATTGCTCGATCCGTTCATCGACGACATCTTCCCAGAGGTCGACGTGTGACGGAAACGACGGGCCGTTCCTGATCCCGCCTGCGCTGGTCGTCCCACCCATCCAACGATACACCTCACCTTCGCTCACCGACTTGAAGCCGCCGACATCCTCCCAGCCGGGATGGTCGTTGTGATGCCACTGGAACACCTTCCCGTCCATCCCATCGGGGACGCTGTAGTACTTGACCATCCCGTTGAAGACGCGGGCCAAGTCGGGGGGATGGTCCCAGCCGTGCTCTTCGTGTGGCGGCGGATGCCACATTGCCAGGGTCGCGACGGCGTCCTTCGCCTTCATCGGTTCGCCGTCGCTCCAGGTGGCGTCCTCGTGGATGACGCCGGTGATCGTGTCCTCTTCGATCTCGATGCTTTCGTAGAAGCCCAGGGGACCACCACTATAGGCTCCCCAGAACATCTGATGCCAACACCGATCCCACACGCCCGGCTCCATCGCTGTCGCGTAGTACTTGTTCTCTTGGTTGTACTCCTCGATCATCCCGCCGGGTAACCAGACGAAGTGGGCTTCCGCCGGATTGATGCCGGTGAGGATCCGCATCTCCTGATCCTCGATGAACACATCTTCCGGTAACAGCTCCTCGGGAAGGTCATTATCGTCATCGTCGTCGATAATAGGCGCCTCTGGATCGGTCTCTTCGAGGTCGACATCACCGACATCATCGTCATCGCCGATACATCCGGCCAGCGCGCCTGTCGCTCCTGCCCCGACGCCCATCAACATGGCACGCCGGTTCGAGTCAGGCTTTCTGTTGCGCTCGTGTCGTGGCATGACTTACCACACATATCATACCTTATTAATAATAAAGATTTTGGGTACGAAGGTGCGGCTCGATTAGGCCCGACGTACGTTTGACACTTCGAATTTGACCCTTGATGAGTTGCAACTTGCGCCGAGGGATGCTCACTCGAGTAAACACTGATGGGGTCACCCATCAACGCCGGGGTATGGCCAACGAAGGGGCAGATCTACCGGGTGAAACGTCCAATATCCTGTTCATTCACACCGACGAGCAACGGGCGGACACCTTGGGTTGTTACGGGAACGAACTGATCGAGACGCCACATCTCGATCGGTTAGCACAAGAAGGCGTGACGTTCCACGAAGGCCATTGTACCCATCCGCTCTGTACACCGTCTCGAGGGTCGCTGTTAACGGGTCGGTATCCGAGTGCCCACGGTAGTTGGCGGAACGGAATCCCGATCCAACCGGCGGAAACCACGATCGCGGAGTTACTTCGCCAGGCCGGCTACCAGACCGGCTTGTTCGGCAAGGCACATTTCACCCCGTTCCATGGGGATCCCGAAACCCATCCCGAGAGTCGCCTCACCAGTCAAATGGACGCCGATCGCGTGTGGGACTTCTGGGATCGCTTCGACGGGCCCTACTACGGGTTCGAGACACTCGAGATGGTCACCCAACACGGACACAAAGAACGCAATGGTGGCCACTATGGGCGCTGGATCCAACGAGAGCACCCAGCGGTCTACCCCCTGTTCGAACAATCAGAAGCACTCGAGCCAACGGACGTTGCCTATAACTCCTGGAAATCGGCCTTGCCCCTGGAGACTCATTCTTCCCGGTGGGTAGCGGATCGGACGATCGAATTTATCGAGGCGAACGCCGGAGATGA
>SKQO01000067.1 GCA_007118975.1 Halobacteriales archaeon
GCGTCTCGATCCAGGACGTGCTCGTCGAGTTCGCGAGCGAGGTCGGAATCCCCACGACGGTCGACGAGCGGATGACCCTCCGTCGCGACGAGACGACGCGGTCGCTGTTCTCGTTGTAGCGACACAACAACACCCGAGAGCGAAGCAATCGGTTCAGTTCTGGCGGCGACCGAACTCGACGGTAGAGCGCCTGATGATGAAACGTTTCGAGAACGGCATCAGGGTTCTTGACAAGTGCCTCAGTTTTTCCCGAGTTCCAGACTGTGCCTGAAAATGACGGATATTGAAGAATCGAACGAACTCAGTTGACCGATGACGACGCGGCTGGAAGTTACGTGTGGAGCATCGTCCCATGCCCGTGCTGTAGAGCGTTACGGATCAGTCGGGACGGTCTCGTCTCAGCGCCTCGTCGACGACTCCGTGGAGGGCGAGGATAATTTCGTCATTTTCTCCGACACCATTGTCGCCGATATCCTCGAGCGGGATGGTGTACTTCGTATCATCCGATTCGAACTCATCCGACTCGTCGCTGTACGGGAACCCGCCGGGATTTGCGGGTAGAATTCCGTCTGTATCCGTATCGACGTAGAGGTGGGTCTCCGACAGCTCGTCGGTGTACTCGAGATCGATGTCAACGATGAGGTTACTCTCATCGCCGTCGATAGTGACGTCGCTAACATAGGTGCCATTGATCCGGTTGAGACCTGCACCCGCGTGGAACTCCGCGGTGACTTCTTCAGAACTGATTTCGTACGGCATGAACCATCCCCACCGGTTCCGACCGATGCCATCTAACTGATTGAGGCGATTGTCGGTTTCATCGGCGTCCCCGACGTCATCTTTGAGGATGGCCCAGGCGGTGTCTTCCTCTTTCGGACAGAAACACTCGAGTTCGATTTCGTCTGTCCGGTGGGCTATCACCTCGAAGTCCTCGCCGTCGACCTCGATGTCGAAATTCACCGTCCTGGTGCCGCCCTCTTCGCAAATGAGCTCCCCGATAATCTTGCCCTCATTGCCGACTCCGAGGGACGACGGAACTTCGACTTTCTCGATGATGATCTTCCCATCGTCGGGATCTTCCACCGTGAATTTGATCTCTGTGATCTTCGATTTCAGCTGGTTCGTGACCCACAACAGCGTCTTTTTATCTTTGCAATCGAACTCGATTTCATCATTGTACACCAATTTCAGATACGCATCGTCGTCGCCTACCGTCTCGATCTTCACCTGCCGCTGGGACTCTACGCGCGTGAACGCTCCGGATCCGACGATGGCACTCCCACCGATCCCCGCCGTCCCCATCGCGGCTACGAAATGTCGCCGTTTCATGTACCCCTCATTTTCGCCCTGCCCCTCGCGATCCGATACCACCCGATCGCTCGTCGCCTGCCTCCACGAGCTCGCCCCGTGGTCCGTCCACCGTCACGTCGGTTTCCCATCACCGGTGGTGACGTTCCCACCGTAGTGACGTTCTCTTCGGGGATAAATTCGCCGGTGTGGTGATGCACACGGTATGGCGATACACACCGGTACGGAGATGCACCCGCTGTTCCGTTGACTTCCCCCATCGCCATCCTGGTTACCCCCCTACACCGTTAGCGTAATGACAGGACCCACTTAGTAGTACCCTGATGCCCCGCTGGATGGGTGCGCTTGAACCGTTTCGGCGAAAGTCAACATCTGGTTGCGTTTGTAGGGGTGATTACCACCGGTGTGAACCGTCGGATTCAGCCGGTTTTCGTTCTCGGTAAATGATATCTTCGGTCACGTCTCCGCCGACAGCTCGGGCCGTCTCGAATGGCCGGTGATCTCCGAACGGACACGAGGACGGGGACGGCCTTCAGGATCGATGTTGAGTCGGGAAATCGCGAGACTCGAGCGACTTCTCGTTGGATAACGACGGTTCACATTCGGCCAGAGTGAATAAGTGCGTGAGGGATGAACGGTCGAGTGAGGGGTTCGATGGCACCTGGCGTGATAAACAAGCCGTGCCTGTTCATCCCTTACGCATCTAGCTCAACACCGGGTGTGTTCATAATTCATTCCCTTCTTTCACCGGAGAAATCGTTCCATCGTGTCGTTCAACCGATGAGTGACCCGGGTACCGGGTCGCCCATAACCCAACAACCATAAATTGTTATCAATATATTGATCTTTCCACGAGCGAGGGTAATTCCGTTCGGTAACGGGTGGGCGTGCTGAAGCGATGGCGTTCCGACCGTCGGAAACGCGGACCGGAGGACGATCCAATCCACGGTGGTACGCCCCGAACACTCGTCCCGCCCCGACCGCGCAGAGACCGGTCGTTGCCATCACTGACATCCGTTCACAATGGAGGGTGCTGTTCGAAAGCCGGTTCAGGAATCTGGGAGTGCTTGATTCTCGACACTGTCGAGATTCCGAGGTCACATGTGTGGGTTCGCTATGCCGGTTGGCGGATCGAGAACCCACGGGACACGACAGATTTATCGGGAACAACCGCCCGACAGCGACCAGGGATCCGGAGTCAGAGCGAGTGGCAAACAAGCACTCCCTGCTGATCGGATGGGTGAGCCAGAACAAAAAACTTGGATATGTGTCATATAGATCGCGGTTTTCTATCGCCGTGGTTGCACGCGCATTGATCTACAACACCAGCTTGAGCAGCCGTATCGATTCAATACCTACAGTGTGGTATTTTGTATCACCACCTGGCCCCGGAAATCGGGATTTCGAGTATCGAACCTCGCCCCGGCCGACAACAACCGGCCCGAGGACACTCATCACGCCAGGCCCGCTCCGGAGCCACCACAAGGGGAAGGGAATGATCGTCTGTACACAGTGTGAGACCGCCTACTGCCTCCAGATAACGGAGAGTGCCATCCGCTTTGAATCCGGCTCGGTCACCCAGATCGACGAGAAATACCACTGCACCGAATGCGACGTCGAGGGCCGCTACTGGTACCTCGAGGGCGAAGAGTGCGTCAACGGTCGCGTGGAGATCGTCGACGAGCGCCCGCGAATGAAACCGGCGTAGGGTCCAGGGGAATTTTGATCGGTGTGTGGTACGTTCGTGAGTAACTGGTTAGGCCTTTTTCCGCCTATCGAGCAGTGTGCGTTTCGTTCGTGTGCAGACTACGCAGCTGTCGATTCGAGATCGAGCAATCAGAACCCTGGCGCGCGCTGGCGAGGGGAGAGCAGCTCGATTCGAGGCGTCTAAACGAGGACCGAAAAAAGGCGAACGGAGTGCGCCAGCACGCCGTGAGCGGAGGCGAAGCGCGGAATCACGAGAGGCAGCAAGAATACGAGGAGGCTGGAGAGGGTAGAGGCAGACTGCTAGTGGGCAAACACCATACACGTTTCGTGCCAGCAGGACGCTCCTCAAGTCTACAGTACGATCGGGATGTCCACCAACGTCCACCGTGGATCGGAATGTGGGCAAGACCACGGGCTTACCGGAGCGATCACGACGGCACTCTCGGCTACACACCCAGATTTCTGTACGCAACCCTCGCCATTAGCCCGCTCCCAGGCATCCACTACACACTCTCACCACTGGCGCCCTCACAGCCGATCGCTCCTGCACCTGCCCAGTTTCCTCATCTCTTCGAAGAAATCAGGACAACCCCCGCGCAAAAATCAATACCCACCGGAAAACCACGACCTCGAACACACTTCTCACAAATATCCCACGGTCAACCGGCTCTTTCGAGTGAGAGAATCCATCGCCCTGTGACGAATATCCCACCTCGGATAGTGTCCATCGCTCACGCCGACCACCACACGACTATCGATCAGAAAACGTCCGTTGAACGACCGCACTGATCGAATACCTACTACGTGGCACGCCCTATCTCAAACCAGCCTCGGGAACTGAGGGGTTCCGCACTGGTGGCACCGACCCATCAGTGGTCGGATTCGATGACGGGTGAGAGAGCACTCGGTTCGAGCCGGGGTGAAAGGGGGATAGGGATGAATATCTGTTCGCACTGTGAAACCGCACACTTTCTCCAGATCACGGAGAGTTCCATCACGATGGAATCC
>SKQO01000098.1 GCA_007118975.1 Halobacteriales archaeon
CCGAGATCCGCGGCGCCATCGGCGACGTATTCGGGGATATCTGCTGCGCGTGCGTAGAGGATCGTGACGTCCGGATCTACCGTATCCGCGTACAACTTGCGCTCTGCGCCGTCGACCACATGGAGACCCGCACGTTCGAGCAAGTCGATCGTGGGGTCGTGCAACCGGCCCTTGTTCGGCACGGCGATCCGCATATTCCTGAACTCGGCGGGCGGGGGGATTTATCTTTCTTTCCGGCACGGCGGCCGGGTGCTGGCAACCCCGGGCCAGTGGAGGTCGGTAGCATTTAGGCCGCCCTCGCCGGAACGTAACCATGAGCGACACGACGCTGCGTATCACGGATCGCCTCTCTGATCCGGCTGACGCCCGAACGACTGGCGAGCGGAAGATGGACTGGGCCCGGGCGCACATGCCCATTCTCGAGGCCATCACGGAACGCTTCGAGCGTGAAGAACCGCTTGCAGGAGAACACGTCGGCATGGCAATGCACGTGGAGGCCAAGACGGCCGTCCTCGTAGAGACGCTCGCGGCCGGTGGGGCGACAGTCGATATTACCGGGTGCAATCCACTCTCGACCCACGATGACGTCAGTGCCGCCGTCGACGCAATCGAAGGGGTCCAATCCTTCGCGAAACGGGGTGTGGACGACGACGAGTACTACGAGGCGATCGACGCCGTGGTGCGTTCGGAGCCGACGATCACGATCGACGACGGCGCCGACTTGATTTTCCGCATTCACCGGGAGTACCCTGAGCTGATCGAGGACATCCGAGGTGGCTGCGAGGAGACGACGACCGGCGTCCACCGACTCCGGGCAATGGCGGACGACGACGCCCTGGCATATCCGGTGTACGCGGTCAACGATACACCGATGAAACGATTGTTCGACAACGTCCACGGCACCGGAGAGTCCTCGCTCGCCTCGATAGCGATGACGACAAACCTCTCCTGGGCCGGCAAGCGAGTCGTGGTTGCTGGATTCGGTTATTGTGGCAAAGGAGTGGCGCGCAAGGCCGCCGGCCAGAACGCGTCGGTGATCGTCACGGAAGTCGATCCACGACGGGCCCTAGAGGCACACATGGAAGGGTACGACGTATTGCCGATGCGGGAGGCAGCCGCGGAGGGCGAGGTATTCATCACAACCACGGGCAATCGTGACGTCATTACGGAATCGGATTTCGAGGTCATGCAGGACGGGGTGGTGCTCGCGAACGCGGGCCATTTCGATGTGGAGATCGACCTCGAGGCGTTGCGCGAGCGAGCCGTCGCCGAGCGGGACGTGCGGGACGGCATTCGGGAATACGAACTTCCGGATGGGCGTCGTCTCAATGTGCTCGCCGAAGGAAGACTCGTGAATCTCGCCGCACCCGTGTCGCTCGGCCACCCGGTCGAGGTGATGGACCAGAGCTTCGGTGTCCAGGCCGTCTGCACGGAGGCGCTTGCCACGGCGGAGACCGTCCCCGAGGCAGGGGTTCACCCGGTGCCCGACGAACTCGACCACGAGGTTGCTGCCACGAAGCTTGAGGCCGAGGGCATTGCCCACGACTCCCTCACGGAAGTCCAGGAAGCATACATGAACTCGTGGGATCACGGAACGTGAACGGGAACCAATACATTTAGCCAGTCACCCTTCGTAACGTTGACGAGTATATGGGGCTTCCCTTGGTCTTCGCATACGAAAGTCGAACCCGAGCGATCCTCGTCGGAATCGGCGTGACGATTCTGGCGCTAGCGATGGCGGAATTCGCCACGATTCCGGCATTTCTGATGGATCCGGTCCTGTTAGAAGGTGACTTCGCCGCGGCGTCTCGGAGCGCCCGGAGTATGTTGCTGGCACTGAATTTTATCGGGATGGCCCTGGCGGGGGTCCTGTATCTCTGGATGACCGATCGCGGCTGGGAATGGCTCGACCTAAAGGTACCTGACCGGAGTGACTTCGTCTGGATGCTGGCCGGATTGGGATTGCTGATCGGCTTTTACGTGGTGTTTGTCGTGATACTGACGGTACTCGACGTGCCGGCGGCAGGGAATCAGGGCGTACTGGGATTGATCGGCGACGACGTGGTGATGATTCTTGTGATGATCGCCGTCGTCTTTCTGCTCAACGCCCCGGCCGAGGAGTTCGTCTTTCGAAATATCGTTCAAAAACGGCTCTACCCGGCATTTGGAGACATTCCCGCAGTGATTATCGCCGCGTTGATATTCACGATCATTCACATCCCGGTGTTCATGATCGGTCCCCAGGGGGTCGAAGAACCGCTGGCAGTGGCCTCGTCGATGATCTTCATTCTCGGTGGTTCGGTGATCTTCGGGTACCTGTACGTGAAAACCCGAAACCTGCTTGTCCCGATCGTTCTGCATGCCGTGATCAACGCTTTCCAGATGATTCTATATCTGCTCTCCGTGCTCTATGGCGTCGAGGAAGAGATGCAGGGTGCCATACTCCTGTTGCCGTATCTGGTTGCCTGAGAACGTGGCGCTAAAGCACGGCGGGCGATAAATCGATATCATGTCGCAGGCGAAGGGCGATCGCCGGGAACGCGAACTCGTCAATCGGTTGGACGAGGCGGGGTTTGCAGTCATACGCTCGCCCGCCAGCGGAAGCGCCACCCAGCGGGAGCAGCCGGATGTTTTGGCCGGGAACGGCGACGATTTCTACGCGATCGAGGCGAAATCGAGTGCCGGTGATCCGATCTACCTCACTGGGGAGGAGGTGGCGGCGCTGGTCTACTTCTCCCGGAACTTCGGGGCGAAAGCTCGCATCGGGGTCCGCTTTGATCGCGAAGCGTGGTACTTTTTCCATCCAGGTGATCTCCACGTCACTGACGGCGGCAACTACCGGGTGAAAAAAGAGCACGCGCTAGAGGCAGGAACCCCGTTCGAGGAGCTCGTCGGGAGGGAAGACGACGATGCGTGAGGCGGGTCGCGACCTTCGAAGCGTTTTTCATTCGACCCTGGAAATCCGCACCATGGAGATCGAACGGGGGCGCGTGCTCGAACTGATCGCCTCCGTTGCAGTCGTGTTAACGTTTGTCGGCATCATTATCGCCATCGGGCAGACGTACAACACCGACGCATCGGAGCCTGGTGGTGGGCTCATTTTCGTCGGCGCGATCGCCGGATTCGTGATCGTTATGTCGATCGTCGGAATCGTCCTCGCGTACGTACTCAACGAGGAGTAACAGCGTCCCCCTGCAGCCGGCGATCGTAGTATTCGAGCGGATGGTCGATCCGTTCGCAGAGCTCATCCATATTCACACAGTCACCGTAGGCCTGCATCGTGGCACAACTGGGTGGTGGATAGGCCGTCGTGCGCGAGTCGCCGTGGATTCGATCATACTGTTTTCGGACCGTCTCCCGGTCTAACCGGTCCGGGAATCGCTCGGCGATCTCCTCGCCCTCCATCCCGATCGACGCGAGAAACGAAACCAGGATGAACTGGGAATGGGTCGGGACGTCGGCTCCCGTCTCCACCCGGTGGATCAACGCCTCGACGCACGGCGGGTAGGCTGCAGGATCGACGTTGTCCAGGTCATCGGGTACTGTGACGTCCGCCAGTTGATCACGGATCGCTGTGACGTCAGTCGTCAACGCCTCCGCGATCGCATCCGGGACGTCCACCGGGAGCCCGTCGGCAACCCGCCGCCGGACAGCTTCGCGAAGGAGCGTCACGAGTTCCGGTTCAGTCAACTCGATCCCACCATTGTGAAGCGATCGCTGGACCAGCCGCCATTGACCTTCCCGGAGTGCCGTGGCCAGATGCAGATACGGGGCCACATCGACCCGATAGCCCGACTCCGTCGCACTGACAGCCTCGTCTAAATCGAACTCACCCAGGATATCCGCGAGTGACAGCGACTCGTCGGTCCGGCTGCGGAGTGCCGTCTCGTTCCTGAGTTCGTTGGTCAACAACGCGAACGCCCGCTCTGCCTCCGCCTCGGCGTATCGTTCGGTAAGGGCCGGTTCGTCGACCAGGGAGACAAGAATTCGCGCGAGGGGATACGAAAGCACCTCTACAGTGGCGTCCCGCACGGGATCACCCACGCGTCCGCTCGATATCGCATCTTCCACCCGTTCTCTCGCCCGGTCGAGGACGGGGGATCGCTCACCGGTAACCAGCTCACCCAGATCCACCTCGAGTTCCTGAACTGCCTCCCGAGCGGCATCGAAGAACGGATACCGAGCGTAAATCTGTTGCAATCCACTCACCGCCCGGCGCCAAGCGTGTGCCCGTCCACGGCGCTAATCACCGTCAGTTGTTCTGGATGCGCGGGGCGAGCATGTATGTTACGTCGCCGTGGCCGTTGGCGAGTTGGAACCGGATCGTGACCGGGTATTCCTCCCCGAGTTCGAGTGCCACTTCGGCGTCTGCGTCGATGGCGCCGTTCATGTCCTTCAGATACTCCAGGCTAAATAGCGAGTGGGCGTCACCCGCCCGGAGGTCGATGAGCTGATCCCGGCCGAGTGCGAGGTGGACGTCGTCGGTATCACCCTCGGCGTCGATGTAAAACGTCTCCGCCTCATCGTCGACGCCCAGCGCGATGTGATCGGACACCATGTCCGCCGCCGTGACGCCCCGGCTGAGGTCCCGTCCCTCGATCACGATGTGGGCGGGGAGATCCAGATCGGGAATATCCGGCTCCTGTCTGATCGAATCGGGATCGATCAGCGCGAGCGTGTACTCGAGCCCGTCGAGCTGGATGTGGAGTTTCCCGGTCGACTCGTCGAGTTCGAGCTCGATAACATCCCCCGAACTCGCCATTCCGGCGATGTCCGACAGTCGGACCAGGTTCACGCCGATTAATCCACCATCAGCCTCGTACATATCGAACGCCTCGGCCGCGAGGTGAACATCAACCATGCCGACGTTAGCCGGGTCGACCGCCCGGATGGAGATCCCGTCCTCGTCGAGGTGAATCTTACACTCCTCGACGAGAGCTTCTACCGACCCCAAGACCTCCTGGAAGGTCTCGGCGCTCACGATCGCCTTGAACATATGTGTGCGCACGAACAGGCGGAATAAAAAGCCACCTTTTAGCGCGACCGGTCGGCGTGGTCGCCATCCCTTTATCCGGTCGGAACGTTTCGGACACCATGGCTCGATCGGACCACTACGCCCACCGTGCTCGCCAGGCGGGGTATCGGTCCCGGGCGGCCTACAAGCTCCGGCAACTCGACGACGGAGTCCATCTGTTCGAGGGGGGCGAAGTCGTCGTTGACCTTGGTGCAGCCCCGGGCGGATGGCTCCAAGTGGCGGCCGAACGCGTCGGGAATAGCGGGCACGTCATCGGTGTCGATCGGGCGTCGATCGAACCACTCGACGACGCGGAGGCACAGGTGACAACGATGCAGGGTGACATTACCGACGAGACGACGATCGAAGCACTCCGTGATGTCGTCGGCGAGCGAGGAGCGGATGTTGTGCTGTCCGACATGGCACCGGACATGTCGGGGCAATACGATCTCGATCACGCCCGTTCGATTCACCTCGCCGAAACCGCCCACGAGGTGGCAGCGGGGCTTCTTCGAAGCGGTGGCGACTTTGTCGTCAAAGTATTCGAAGGACGCGACTTTGCAGCGTTCCGCAGGCGCATCGAACAGGACTTCGAATTCGTTCGAACTACCAGTCCGGACGCCTCTCGAGAATCATCCTCCGAAGTGTACGTCATCGGGAAGGGATATCTCACCGCTCCTGTGGATATCGACGAGGAGTTGGAGGTTACCATCCAGGATGTCGGGAGCGAGGGCGACGGGATCGCCCGGATTGACGGGTACACCGTATTCGTGCCCGAGACCGAACCCGGAGATGACGTCGTCATCCGCATCACGGACCGGAAGGAACGGTTCGGGTTCGCCGAACGCCTTCGCGATCGTTAATCCACGAGGGGGTGGAACGCCCCGCCGAACTCCTGAGAACGAGCGTACCCAACGATACCGTAAACGAACGGAGTATCAAGGATGGCGATCGCGACTTTGACCAGATAGTGGCCGAGGATCAGGGCCAGCAACACGACAGGTGACTCGGCAGCACCGATACCGGCGATGACCGGTGCCAACCAGAACGCGACGAGAATGAAGATGGTTGTATCGATCAGCTGGCTCGTTCCCGTCGATGCCAGATTTCGCAGCCACAGCCACCGCGTCCCGCTCCACTCGCGGATCCGATGGAAGGCAAACACGTCCCAGTGCTGGCTGACGATGTACGCGAGCAAGCCGCCCAGGACAATATTCGTACTGGGCGCCAGGACGGCCGCGAACAGGTCGGGGTCAACCCCCGCGTCGGGTGAACCCGGCGCCAGAATAGCAAGCCACAACAGCACTAGCATGACGAAGAGGGTCGCAAAGCCGATATTGACCAGCCGTCGGGCTGCCCGCGCACCGTAGAGTTCCGTGTAACAATCCGTCGCGAGGAAGGTCACGGCGATGGCGATCACGCCAGCGGGGACGAGAATCGCCTCACCGATCAGGGGCAGCGTAACCGGTAGCGGTATCACCAGGATTTTCACCGCCAGAAATTGCGCTGTGATCAGCGAGACGACGAACAGCCCCACGAGGCCGAGTCTAAAGGTCTCTTCGGTGGGCCTCATCGGTCTTCCCCCCGTGGCGAGCCCCGTCTGTGGACCTCGCGTGGGCTATCCCGATCGCATCGCGGCGGTGAGACGGCACGTGAGTTCGATACCATGACGCTGACTGGCTTCTCGAATTCGTCGAGTGTGCGTTATCGATAGGCGAGGACCAAGAGCGCTGCTATTCCCGGCTTACGTGGTTTGAGGTCTAACATAGCGACCCCGCCGGCCACCGAGCGTCGCGAGCCACAGCCCCGCGAGCCCCACCCAGTAGAAGATCATGACGGGAATGCCGACGATGAACATCGTCAGCACGGTCGCGGGGGTGAACATACCAGCGAGCACGAACGCCGCAATCGTCACCTCTCGCCATCGATCCCGCATCGCCCCGTAGGAGGCAATCCCGCCGAGGTAGAGCATCCACATCGTGTAGGGGATGATCGCGAGTAACCCGACGCCGACAGTGGTGAAGATGATCAACCATGCGAAGCTGTTGATCCGGTAGGAAATGATCATCCCTGCCTGGAGTGCGTCGTAGACGAGATACGAGATGATCCCCGGGGCGATGACGAAATAGCCCAGCACGGTGCCGCCAATCAACGCGAGCACCGTCCCGGCCGTCCACTTGAAGATCACGTCGCGGCGTTCGCCGACCCAGCCGAGCTCCTGCATCGACGGCCACGCATAATAGAGGATCATGGGCACGACAGTGAACGCCCCGAGGATGGTGCTCACCTTGACGATGAAAATCAGGACTTCGACCGGGTGCAGCGCGATGATGGTCATCTCCTCTGGGCGGACCGCAGCGGGCATACGGCCGACGAAATCGTCCTTGATGTACCCCAGCCCACCCTGGTAGAGGAACGTAAACACCGCGGCCAGCACCACGGCGAACACGATGAACATGTGAAACATCCGCGATCGCAGGCTGTCCGCGATGAACCGGATGTCGTGGATGTACCCGCCGATGTCGTCCTCGTCCTGCTCGTCCGTAAAGGCACTCATCATGCCGGTTGCGGTGTCCTGGACGACCTCGCCAGTGCTCTGGGCCTCAGCATCCTCATCGGGGGGCTGCTCGGACTCGTCGGCCTCCTCATGCACCGCGTCGAACCGATCAAGGATCCGGCTGGCTTTCGCCCGCTCGTCGGCGGCGATGGCATCGCTCGCGTATTCGACGGCCGTTTCCTCGTCCATGGCCCGGAAGACGTCGTCCGGCATCGCCTCCAGCTGTTCCAGGGACACCGGTCGGAGATCGACGGCCGTCGGATCGCTCGGGTTCAACGGCGGATGGACGGGTCGCCGGAGGACATCAAGCAGATAGAGCAGCCCGGGAACGATGAGAACAGCGACAACGGCGACGAGGCCGATCTCGACGAGCGCAATCGTCCCACGCGCGGCGACGTACGCAGACAGCCCAAGGGGCTCGCTCGGACGGATCGCCGCCGGAAGTGATGGACGAACCTCCGTCCAGAGATACGTCGGACCACCGTAGTACACGAAGGCCGGGACACCGAGCCCAGCACTGACTCCCAAGGCGAACATGGCGACCAGCTTCCGGCGGAGGCCGGCTTCGGGCCCGAGGGCAACGTCTTTCGCATCACCGGCACGCCGGATGTTCGTCGCGACCTTCGTTAGCGCGAGACTGATGCCGTACAGGGCGATGAGCGGGACCGCCCACATCATCAGTGTGAAGGGATCCGGCGGGGAGAACAACGCGCCGAAACAAAAGATCCCGATGATGGCGTACTTCCACTTGTCCCGAAACGTCTCGTATTGGACGATCCCGGCGTAGCTCAACCCGGTCATCATGAGCGGCAACTGGGCAGCGAGTCCGAACGAGAGCGTCAGCAGGATCAGAAACTCCGTCCAGTCGACGATGCCATAGGTCGGGGCAACTCCAACTCCGATCGCCTGGGAGGCAAGGAAGTCAAACATGATCGGGAAGAACACCTCGTAGGCATAGACGGTCCCACCGACGAACAACGCCACCGACAACGTCCCGACCGTGATCTGCTTGCCGCGGGACATCCCGATTTCGGGCCAGCGGCCGCGCTCCTTTAATTCGCGGCGCGAGAGATACACCAGGACAGGAAGCGAGATGAGAATCCCGATCATGATCCCGATCTTCGCCTGCAACAGAATCACTTCGAACGGCGTGGTCACGATGATTTCTGTCTGCTCTGCGATATCCGGATCCATCTGGCTTACCGTCACCGCCTTCAACCAGTCCCACACCCAGATGCGGAGTGCATAGAAGGTGAGGAGAAAGCCGGTAACGAAGACCAGAAACACCTTCTGGAGCTCTTGCTGGGCGGTCGAGAGGATCGCACCCAGCGATTCCCGACCGCTTTCGATGGATTCCGCGGTGCCCTGGTCGACGACACCGGACATGAGTGCGAGACTCTAGTCCGCTCGTGCTAATGAAACTTCCCGAGTGTGGTCGGGGCTATACAGCTGATGTATCGGTCGGTGAGAACGTCGTAGCGCCCGCCTCGTCGAACCCGAGCTCCTCCCAGCGTTCGATCTGAATCTCGTCCGAGGGAATCACATCGAGGACCGCTGGGGAGACCCGCATGCGATCAAGCGTGGCGGTGTTTTTGATCCAAGCAATACGGAGGTCCGCCGGCGGTGGCGATCCGAGTGCGGCCATCGCCGCACGGAGCGCCTGATCATCGGTTGGGAGGACGATCGGAAGCCCGACGTTCCCCAGGTTGCCGCTCGTCAATCCGTTCGTGTAGGTCGGTACTGAATCGACCTGCATGGCGAGATCACGATGAACGATGTCCGCCAGCCCCATTCCAACCGCGTTCCCCTTACTCTGATGTGTGAGCGAGCGGGCATACACGACATCAATGTCCGGGGGTTCCGGAAACTGCTTGCCGGATCCACGGCCGATGACATTGGTGTCCATTCCCGTCCCGGAGACGTTCTTGCCGATTTCGTCGACGACGAGGACGTCGATCCGATCGACTGGTAGACGGGCCATCCAGTCATTTGCATCTTCCAAGAGACGGGACTCGGCGGTAAGCAGCTCATCCGCCGCAATCCCGCTGATCGTCCCCGTTCGGTGCTCGAAGTTCTCCACGATGGCGACGCCGCCGATCACCGGCGTCTCCGAGCGAATCACCTCGAGCATCGGTTCGATGACGTCGAGATAGCCCACGCGTTTTGCGTGCCGATGGACCGTCCGTGCGCCGGGCTGTTTGCCCAATCCCACGGCGAGCATCTTGCAGAGACCGCTTTCGATTCGTCCCGCGAAGTCAGTGTGTGGCTTGACGCGATTGATCGGAAGAATTCCGTCCGCCTCGAGGGCCGCCTGGGCCAGATGGACCGGCACGGTTGCGTCCCCCGCCTTGGTGTCACCGATAGCAGTGGTCTCCATGCGCGCGTCGATCGGACAGCCCATCGCCTCCTCAGTGATTCCAAGTTCTTCGAGGATCCCACGCTGCCCGGCAGGTGAGGCCCCACCGTGACTCCCCATCGCGGGAACGATGACTGGCGTCAAATCCCGGATCCTGAGCTCGTCGATGACCGTCTTTGTCACCGGTTGGAGATCATGAATCCCGCGACTCCCAACGCCGACGGCCACCGTACCCGATCGTGGGAGCGAAGGCTCGAGGTCGAGCATCGCTTCCCGTGTCGCGGATTCGACGTGTTCCACGATCGGTGTCGTTGGTTCGTAACGGATTGCAGCCAGCGGCGGGAGCTCCACAGGGTCCAAAAGGCCCGAGATGTCGCCTGGTTCGGGCGGGTCCATATGCGAATGTGGACAAACTACACCTTGAGAATTGGGGTGATGACGCTGTGTATGGTCCAAGACGTAGAACATCGCCAGGGACAACTCCACGCGTTCTCCGCGACCGGTTGTAAAACAAAGCCTATTACCGCCCCATCGCCTATCGCTGCCGTACATGGGGGACGGACCGGACGAAATCCACTCGTCGCCGCCCGACGAGTCTGGAGTCTCCCGAATGAAAACGGCCCCATCCCGCGATCGTGAAGGTCGTATCTACCCGGTTTTCGAAGACCCGGCCGGAGATGGGAGCGACAGGAAGACGGACGGCGAGCACGTGATCCCGAGGTTCGAGCGACTGGGTGACCGCGACCCAGCGGAGAGCGTGGGTGACGGGCGAGAGGCCGATGTGGACAGTGACACGAGCGAGTCCAAGACGTCCGTTGGTTGGCCCGCCTGGTCCCTCGATGACTCTCGCTTTTCCGTCCGTGATTGGCGGATCGTGCCCGACTTCGAGGAACGATCAATGGCCGCGATCGTCAGCCCCCATCGCGCACCCGAAGTAGTCGTACCGTCGTTCGATCGCCCCCGTCGCCACCCCGCGGAACCCTCACCACGTGCTGGAATTCCGACGGAGGTGCTCCCAAGCTTCGACGCGCCATCCGACCAATCGTCAATCGGGGCGCTGCTCGCGGGAGCGGCAGAACGTGGCGTTCCGACGACCCGCGAAGAGGTGACTCCCAGCGAACGCCAGGAATCGACCACGTACGAGGACGATGGGTTCGGAATCGAGGGTCCGGAGTACGACCAGGAGATGCCGCTGGCCCAGCACATCGAAGAGATGATCAAGCGGTTGGCAGTCGTCATCGTGGTTGCGGGCTCGGTTAGCCTCGTCACGTTTCCCTTCGCCGACCAGATCATCAACTTCCTCTGGTATTCGATCCTCCCGGAGGGTGACCTCGCACAGCCCCGAATCTACGGTCCGCTCGAGTTCCTGTTGACACAAATCAAGGTGGCGAGCCTGATGGGCCTGATCGTCGCCTTGCCGATCCTGGTCTACGAAACGTACGCCTTCATGCGGCCGGGGCTGTACCCCCGCGAGCGGAAGTACTACCTCGCGGCGATTCCGACCAGCCTCGTGCTTGCACTGGTCGGGGTCGCGTTTGCATTCTTCATCATCCTGCCCGCCCTGTTCACCTACTTTATGTTTTACTCGCAGGATGCAGGCGAGATCGCCTTCGGGTTGGGCCAGACCGTCGGGCTCATGCTCATCCTCAAAGCGTACCTGGCGATCGTCTTTCAGATCCCGCTTTTGATCATGCTGGCGATCATGATGGGACTCACCACTCGCCGCTGGCTCGCCGAGAAACGGCTGTACTTCTGGGGGGCGTTTCTGGGCATTGCGTTCATCTCCAGCCCGGACCCGACCGGGATGGCACCGATCGTCATCGCGCTCACGATGGTCGGCCTCTTCGAAGGGACGCTGGCAGTGCTGAAATGGGTGGGCCGGTAGTCGACATTTCCAGGGCAGGAGACACGCTTGCTCGAAGCGTTCATTGGCCGACCTGGCGACATTTGCGGACGATGTCGAAACCGAAGATCGCGTTTATCGGACTCGGAATCATGGGTGGCCCGATGGCGAAAAACGTGCTGGACGCGGGCTATGACGTGATCGGGTACAATCGATCACAGGAGCCGATCCGTGAGCACGTCGAAGCAGGCGGTGACGGTGCTACCAGCGCCGCTCAGGCGCCCGCGTGGGGCGACCCCGCGTGGGGCGACGTAACCATCACGTGTCTTCCCGGCTTCAGCAGCCGTCGAAACCGTGATACGCCAAGAGGACGGCATCCTCGAGGGCGTCGATTCCGGTGACATCGTGGTCGACATGTCGACTGGCGGGCTCGCTCGACGACGAAATTGGCAGCCCAGCGGAACTGCTCGATGGTCTCGTGGAGCAGGGCGGCCTCCTCGTCCTCGATGGCGAGTTTAACCGGAACCGTCCGGCGCAGCTCCATCGCCCCTGTTAGATCCGTAATCGAAGATAAAGCCACGGTGGGGGAGTCCGGCGAACGTGGGCATGCAGAAGGCTGACCAACCGACGCGCTTCCTCCCACGGATAAATCCGTGGGTTTCCGCGCTAATTTTGTCTGATCCGCGCCGACTTCGAACCGGTTTTTTGCGCGACACCGGCTCAAGGATCTCCGCATCGCCACTCGGACGCGTCAGGAGTTCGGCGCTCCCCTCCCCACCACCAACGTGGTTCACGAACTGTACAAACAGCCGTAGAAACCGGGCGAGGGGACCACGACAACTCAGGCGTGATGCAAGTGATCGAGGATATGGCAGGGGTCGAGGCGAGAATCGACGAATAGACGGCTTCAGACGTAGGTGAACCAGTCTTCGTAGCCACTCTCCCGACCCTCGACGATGTCGAAGAAGGTAGTCTGGATATCGTCCGTGACCGGCCCTTTCGTCCCGGTACCGATCTCGATGTCGTCGACGGTGCGAATCGGGGTCACCTCCGCTGCCGTCCCCGTGAAAAACAGTTCGTCGGCCGTATACACCTCGCCACGTGAGATCGTTGCCTGGTCGTGAACCGTATACCCAAGGTCTTGTGCGACTTCAATGACCGAGCGGCGCGTAATCCCGTCGAGGATGGCTTCCGCGAGTCCCGTCGTGTAAATTTCGCCATCGCGGACGAGAAAGAGATTCTCGCCGGGGCCTTCTGCCACTTCCCCCTCTTCGTTGAGGACGAGTGCCTCGGTGTAGCCGTGCCGTCGGGCTTCGAGTGAGGCGAGGACGCTGTTTACGTACGCCCCTGTCGTTTTGGCGTTGGTTGGAATCTGGTCGGAGCCGTACTTTCGCCATGAGGAAACCCCGATATCGACGCCCTCCTCGATCGCCTCCTCGCCCAGGTACGCCCCCCACGGCCAGCACGCGACTGCGACCTGAATGGGAATGTCAGTCGGATTCAATCCCAGTCGATCGTAGCCGACGAAGGCGATCGGTCGGATATAACAGGAATCTAACTCCTCGCGCCGGATGAGCTCAGTGGTCGCCCCGGTGAGTTCGTCCGGTTCGTACGGAATCTCGATCCCGTAGGGTTTCGCGGACGCGTAGAGACGCTCGAGGTGAGCGTCCCACCGGAAAATCGCCGGTCCGTGCTCCGTATCGTAACAGCGCACCCCTTCGAACACCCCGGTCCCGTAGTGAAGCGCGTGGGACAGCACGTGGACGGTCGCCTCCTCCCAGTCGACGAACTCACCGTCCAGCCAGATCGTTCCCACGTCCATGTCGTCGAATCCCATGCTCGACGGCTCGCGACGCTCCCTCTTCAGTGTGCACGATTCCGTTAACGCCGCACACTCGTCTCTCAGGTGTGCTGTGGGTCCGGGCC
>SKQO01000022.1 GCA_007118975.1 Halobacteriales archaeon
CCCGACGGTTTCGTTAACCCGAGGTCGGTAAACTGACCGAGGTGCTTCGAGGCAGTCTGTCTTGACATCGCCTCCCGGTGATCGATGTCGGAGGGTGACATCGATTGCTGGTCGAGCGCGCCGAGGACCTCCAGACGCGATGAACCTGCGAAGTCACTGATGAACTCCCGGACAATGATTCGCTCGTCGGTCAATGGGTTCGTGACCGCGCGATTATTGCGGGTCACCGTTATCATCCTCCGACTTGAATTCAGGGTCCTATACCTTGAATTTTCGGGCAATTCCGACCCTCGCCGATAGGATTTTACCAAAGCTTCCTCAACTCGCGACTGTCGTGGCTCAGCAATCCCCGCCATCGCCATCCGGCTACCCCATCCTCAAGAACGCGGTTCATTTTGCTCGTGATCCGTTCGCGTTCGTGGAGGACGCCGTCGCCGAGTGTGGCGACATCTATCGCATGCAGCTCCCCGGGATTGACGACGTCTTCGTTCTTGCCCATCCGGACCACTTCAACCGGGTTCTGGTAACTGACGTCGGCTCCTTCGGAAAGACCGAGGATTACCGTCGGGCGTTCGGCAACGGGTTGCTCTCGGTGGAGGGCCAACAGTGGCGGCGGCAACGCGAGATGCTCCAGCCGCTATTCTACCGCGACCGCATTCGTGGCTATACGAACCAGATGGTGGCCTGCACCAATCGACGGTTCGAGACATGGACCGATGGCGAGTCACGGGACATGGAGACGGAAATGCGGGACCTGACACTCGAGATCCTCTACGCGACCCTGTTCGGGCGCCGGCTGGCCCCCGGCGACGATCAAGAGCTGCGCGAGGCGGCTGACGGCCTCAACGAATGGTTCGCGCCGTCCTCGTGGATGTTACCGCCCTGGGTGCCAACACCGGCTCGGAGACGCTTCAAGCGATCGACCAAGCGACTCAGGCGAGAAGTCAGAGCACTGCTCGAGAACGACAACACTGAGAGTTCACCAAACACAGGTGATGGCGTCGAGGATCCCTCGCCGTATAACCACCGAGACCCCTCCGATCCAGCCGTCCCCGATCTCCTCACACAGCTCCAGCGTACCCGTGAAGCCGAGGATACAACGCAACTCACGACCGAGGAGATCGAGGACCAGTTAGTGACCATGGTGTTCGCCGGTCACGAGACGACGGCGGCCGCACTCGGGTTCACGTGGTATCTGCTGGCGACTCATCCGGACATTCGCGACCGATTTCACGAGGAACTCGACACCGTCCTCGACGGTAATCCCCCGTCCGCTGCGGACCTCGATGACCTTGAGGTTACCGAACGGATCATCACTGAATCACTCCGGTTGTTTCCGCCGGTCCACACGATTCCCCGACGGACGAAGACGGATGTCGAGCTCGGCGGCTACCGAATTCCAGCAGGGCGCGAACTCCACCTGTCGATTATCCACGTCCACCGGGACGAGGAGTTCTACGACGAGCCCCTCGCGTGCCGTCCCGATCGATGGACGGAGTATTTCGAGGAGGATCTCCCTGATTTCGCGTATGCGCCGTTCGGAGGTGGCCGGCGCACCTGTATCGGCCGGGAATTCGCGTTGCTCGAAGCCAAAGTGGTCCTCGCGACGATTGGCCAACAATACCGGTTCGACTGGGAACAGACGAGGGAGCTCGACCTATCGCCTCGGGTGACGACCCGAACGAAGGACGGTATCCCCTTGAAAATTCGTCGTCGGTAATCTATTCCATCACAACGTCAAGCAGCTACTCACCCAATTCAGGTCTTCAGCAGTTTATGAAACGATCAGTACAGATGGACGACGAGGTATTCTTCGATCAGCTGCTGTCAACCTGCGCAGAGGCAGTCGACGCGTACCGGGCGGTGTACCCGGATGCACCACCTCTGACAGAGTCACTCCTGCATGATTTCGATGATCCTCTCGCCAGCGAGGACGACCTCCACGAACACTTCGAAGAGCTCACACGATTCTACGACGACCTTCTCGACGTCGACTCCACAAAATATCGTGACATGTGGCGGGAGCACATCGTCTATGACTGTTCGCGGCGCGAGCACCTCGCGCTCCTCACAAGCGAACTGCCGGAGTCGTTGACGCTCGTGTTCATCACGGGGCGGTATTCCGCCCGCACGGGTCGGATCGGCGTAAGTCCGGGGCGGCTCCCCGAGGCGACGGCGTACAGATATTTAGCATCGGAGTTGTGCCACGCCTATCAGCACCGGTTCGACTCGCAAACGTGGACGCACCCGTATCTGCAGGAGGGTTTCGAGCGGGCTGTGTCAATCCGTGGGCAAGCGCATCTCGCCGCCGAACTACATCACGACTCGCTGGCCCACCTTGCAGAGAGACAGCGTATGAAGACGCTCTTGGCGGGCGTTCTCGCTCACGGGACCCGCCGGGGCGGGATCACAGCGGGTGCCGTTCGCGAACTTGGTGTTACCGACGAGGAGCTGGCCGCGCTTCGTGCCCAGCCATGGTGGCGGCCTTTGGGATATATTCGCCCACGATACCGTTGGAGTGACGTCGCGTTCTTCCCCGAATACCACCTCTTCGGTTCGTTGCTACTTATGAGCGAGGCTGCGGACGTGTCTGCGACCTATGCCCGGGCGTTCCGCGACGACCACCCGTGGACGTCGATCGTCGACAAAATCACCGCAACTCCACCCAGCTGGCTCTGGCGTCTCTCTCATTGGTAAGTCGGCTCTGAACGTATCATGTGCTTCCGATTCTTTCCCATCCAGCTATTCGCTCAGACGTCGGTGTTCATCCCCCCTGACACCGTAAGCATGGGTGAGTATAACAAGCACGCCTTAATTATTCAGTATTATATGGCAATGATAGAAAACCAAGTGAAAAACTCCCTGCACCGGGTTCGAACCGCTGGCTCGGGTGGGAACAGACTGAGAGCGATCCTTGTGAGCTGCCTCTCACTGACGGTATTCGTCGGCCCCACCTCCGCTCAAAGCGAGGTCGGAACTACACTCTGTGGCACCCCGATTGCCGAGTTCATCAATGGCGTCGTCCCGCTCGTGGTCGGCCTCGCTATGATCGTGGGTGCCGTATTAGCCGCGTTCATGCACGCCCGCGCGGGGGTCGCCCGGGATGCCGAACAGGCGCGCTTCTACCTGGACTGGCGAAATCGGGCGGGATATACGGCAGTCACCGCCCCGCTCCTCGCGTTCATCATCGAGATGCTGATCGGGTTCACGGGGACTGGCGTCACGGACTGCATCAACCTGGTGCCGTTCTTCTGATATGGGAGTGTTGGCGCCGTGAAGACGACCGGTCGCCGCTCGGATGCTCATCGCGAAACTAACCGTGGAGACACTCGATCCCCGTCCAGAATACTCAGGCGTCACGGAACGCGGTATGGCGTTTTCATTGGGGTATTCACACTCGTCGCTGTGAGTATCGTCGTTGGAATGGGGACTGCACCAGCTATCGCGAGTGGCGCCTCGGCCTCGGGTAACGCCACCGACAGCCACGAGGATGGAATCCAGCTTAGTGAGACCACCCAGTCGAACGACGAATACGAGTCGGATGAGAGCGATAATTTCCGCGTTCCGAATCGCGATCACGGTGTCAACGCGACCATTTTCCCCAAACTCTGGTCCGGTGACATAGACGCGCCAGATGACATTGACGAGAGCACCCCCTTGGAAGCCTTCCTGTCGCTGACCGAATATGCGTTCACGCATCCACCGGAGGCCGTCGAGCGGTGGAACGCGGGCGATCACCAGGAGTTCCCCCGAACAAATGAAAACGCCTCCATCTACCCACCCCATGCGAACCTGACCGACGAACGCTGGATCAAGGACGCGTACATCCAGGTGTTTGCCGTGCAACCCAGCACCGTCACTCATATCTCACCCACCGACGAGCGCCGGTATGTC
>SKQO01000148.1 GCA_007118975.1 Halobacteriales archaeon
AGCTCCTCGACGTCCCGTTCGACCCCACCCGAACCGTAGTCGACGCGGCGCCGGTAGGTGGCCATGTCGTTGAGGAAGCGCCCGTATTCGCGGGGCACCTCGCCGGACTGGATCAGCTCGCTGCCGAGGAGCGTCCCCACCCAGCCGTGCGATTGCGGCTCGAACCCACGCATGTACAGGGCGGCCTGGGCCGCATGGAAGCAGGCGTAGTACAGCCGGTTCACGACCGTCGCTGTCGAGATGTCCACCTCGTTCGCGGTTGTGGCGTCCGCGAGCATCTGTTCGGCCCGCCCGAACTCGCGGTCGGCGGTCTCACGGGGGACCGAGCCGGAGTCGTCGTCTCCCTTGCTGTCGTCAGCCAACGGACGCTCCCTCTTCCAGGACGGTCCGGACGAACGGGTCGCCCCGGGCCCGGCGGTCCTCGAGTTCGTCCGCGGTTAGGGAGTGGACCTCGATGCGAACGCCGTGGTCCAGCTGCACGTCGTAGGCGATCTCCAGGAGCTGGTCGTCGATGTCGAGGTACTCGGCGGCCGACGAGACGACGACGAGCACGTCGACGTCGCTCTCCGGCGTCGCCGTCCCCGTGGCGACCGATCCGAAGAGGTAGACATCATCGACGGACGTCCCGAGGCGGTCGCGGACTCGCTCGACGAAGGCCGACGCCGCCTCGTAGTGGGTGGATGGTCGTCGTGTGGTGTTACGAGCCGATGCATCGCTGTCGTGGCCATCTTCTTGGCCGTCGCCTCCGCCTCCTCCGTCGCGGTCCTCTCCGTCGACAGCGCCATCGGTGTCGCCACCTGTGTCGGGGTCATCACGGTCGTCCGGGCGACGAGCTTCCTGAGCCGCGATTGATTCCTCTCCATGATTCGGGCCGTCACTCGCCAGCAGTTCGTCGGCGACCGCGTCACCGTACCGATCTCGCAGGGCGGAGGCAATCCGGTCACGATCGTCGCCGATCGCCCAGTACGGCTCGCGGTGGCGCACGAGCCCCCGATCCTTCAACCGGGTCAGATTCGTACCGACGGTCTCCGGCTCGGCACCGATCGCGTCGGCGATCTCTCGGCGCGTGTACGCCCGATCGTCGTGTTCGAGGAGGAACCGGACGACGCGCTCGCTCGTCGGCCGATGGTCGAGTGCCTGGGGGTTCTCGAAGCGGTCGAGGTCGATGGGCACGAACTGTAATCGTCGTTCGTCTGTAATAGGTGTTCTTATTGTAATCACCGGGACGATTCGGCGGTCCGGCCTCCCCTGTCCCCGTGTCGATGCTCGGGAGTGGCCCTCTCCTGGGACCATCGTTATGCTGCTTCCACAGTGGCGTTCCCCTCGTTCCCCACCCACCCGCTGCGTTCCCGTCACTCAGGGGCTATCCATGCGTGCGTCTGGACCTTTCGTCTCGAAAACGCTTGTTGGAGTGGAAGAAACGTCCTGTCCCTCGATAGAGATTCGCGTCGCAACTCATCGTTTTGCTTCATTTCTCTGCAGTAGTTGAGAGAGAGAGGAGTTGCAGGGATATAACGCGTGTATGTTGCAGGGGTTCGTATCAAGAACGAGGGTCACTCGATCTGGTCAATACAGGAGTCTCGCGAACCGATACGGTTTACTCCCTACCGTACTATTGTCAGAAACGGCCTTTTGGATACAGACGGTGGAGGCTGCTTGTCGGGTCGTACTGGAAGGCCTAAGCAGCCGAAGCTCGTAGTGCCAACGTCATCGGCACACGTACTGGATATCGTACGTGAGAGCTGGACCTCTTTGGGAGAGGGTTCCCGTTCCTGTCACGTCGATTGTGTTCGCCGCTTGGCTGATCACTCGGACTGATGCCTCGGTGATCGGGAAACCAGGTTCCTGCACGTGTCCGCGTCCCGACACGCCTAGGTTGATTATGCCCTCACCACAGTCGCCCAGGCTTCCGGTGAACTCTATCCTGCCCCTGAATACGACGCGGCCACTCGCGTGTACCTTGCCGCTGACGGTCTGTATAAAGGTTCCATCCAGTGGCCCGGTGAGCGTTTCTCCGTGCAGAATGCGATCCTCGAAGGTATTACCTCCTACCTCACGGACCGGAAAAACTTCCAGGTTTGTAATCCGGGCTTCGCCCGATCCCGAAACGGGCGGTCCTGGATTATCACGGGCCGCGGCTCCTGATGTTGCTGTACCAATAATACTTGCCGCACCTACTGTGTGAAGGAACGCTCGTCGAGTCCTGTTGGTTGCCATTATTTCCCCAAATGTGGAAAGCCGTTGTACGATATTGTTATATAACTCCTATTTCCGACCATTCTTCGAAGATGTCACCTTACTTTCGGGAAAGATCATTTTCTCTGTCACGAAGCCGAATTATCTCTCAGCCAGTAGTTTGCCTGCTGTTTTCGATTTTCCTTACCAAATCTGATTACGGTGGTGTGCAAGATGCGCTCTGCACACCGCGGCTATCGGAATACGTCTCGAGCTCGCAGGATTTCCAGAGGTCAGTAAGCACGTCTAAAGATCGGGAAATTCACCGAAATACGATTGGAAAATTGTTTGGTGGCTGAATTAGTGCCCTGTATTATGCATACTCTTTCTGCCAGCTACTGAAAAGGTCGAGCGCGTCATGGTGAATTCAGAGCGCGTATTCACCGTAACTGGATTGTTAACATAAAAATATAAAATTAAATCCTACTCTTCATCAAAGAACGAGACCCACCAATGTCCTGGAGTGCCTGCCGGCGTCTGGATCTGCTCGGGCATAATGGCCGGATCCAGGGCCCCGTGGGGAGCCACCGCGAGATGGACTTCAACATTGGGGTTTTCGAGCGGGAAGCCACCAAATGGCTCGGTTTGTCTGGAGATCTGCCCACTCAGGTTGAGATTTGGTCCCCCAACGATGTGACCCGCGATGAAGAAGGCCCCACTCCAAGGAAATGGTCCCTCATCAGGATCATCTGGATCAAATCCACCCTGTTCCTCGTCGAACGTGAATAGCCACAGTGTGAAGCCCTCTGGTGGCCCTGCTTCGGCGACTGCCGTATCACCATCTGCATAGCAGTACGTGCCTGGTTCGGGTGTATCGATCGATACCATCGCCGAGATGGAATTAGGATTCCGTCGGAGGATCGCCCCATTATTCTCGTACACAGAGCGGTCCCCTGTATCTTCACAATCAGTGAGATCCTCGTAATCATCAGCAAGCTCCAACATCGGCCCATAGACGTCTTCGGTTTGCTTTGTGACACCACCGCCGCGGTTGGCCGCTGCGAGTCCGCTTATTCCTGCGGTTGTAATGGCTACCGCACCGGTTTGTAATACTCTTCTCCGTGATACGCCGATCGTTTGTTGGTCGAAGGTCATGGTTTCGCCTTCAGCCACCACACGGTCGTAAACGACAGGTGATTCGCCCGAACAGGATCACGTCTACTTCCTGTGTGGCGAGGAAACGATACACCATTATTTTACATGAACATTCCCCGGTGATGTACGCCCTCTGCATTAACGGTTTCATCGATCAGGTTGAAATCCAAGGCAGCGGATGATTCGGTGAAGACCGCAAAAATAACCGGGAGCGAGTGCTGCAAACACACTCAAAGTCCTGCACGCCGATTTCAATATATCCGTGATCTGCCACACTGGAAAGTATGAGGATCGACGCTAATCCCTGTAAATCCGGACCGCTAGTGCACAACCATTCGACGCCCCCCGCTCACGGTGTCCAGTGCCCCCGCTGGAACCCGCCAAGTGGGGATGCTCAACATCTCGATGCCCCTCATTCTTCGTAACTGTGCGAGTCGTCGACCGGCGGGGCGCCGATGCCGATCACCCGCGCACTCCCTGGGGAGTCGGCGTCGTTGTACGCCCGATGCGGGCTCCCAGGTTCGGCGACGAAGAACTGGCCCGACGGGACTC
>SKQO01000138.1 GCA_007118975.1 Halobacteriales archaeon
AGCGCCTCCCGCTCGGCCTCGGGAATCCCGAGCTTCTCGAACGTATCCTTGATCTCCTCCGGGACGTCCTCCCAGTCGTCGACCCCACCACGCGTCTCGACATCGGGGCGGATGTAGGGGATGATCTCGTTGATGTCGAGCTCTGAAAGATCTGGCACCCCGGGCCAGTTCGTCGGCATGGGGAGTTCCTGCCAGTACTCCAGTGCCCGAAGTCGTCGCTGGAGCATCCACTCCGGCTCGTCCTTGTCCTCCGAGATTAGTCGGACGACTTCCTCGGTCAGACCCTTTTCGCTCTGGAACCCCGAAGTTCCCTCCTTCTTGAAGTCAAACCGGGCCTCCGTGTCCGTCGTTTGCAGGTGGTCTTGATCCGAGCTCATTGGTCGATATTACTGGCGGATTCCTATAAACCCCGGCCCTCATTGGTGGGAAATGTAACTTGCATTGGTTACGCGATTTCGTGTTTGCTTGTTCTCGAAACTAAATTAGGTTTCGCGAACGAAATCTCGCAACGACCAATTCACCGTGGCGCGTTGTCGAATCCAGGATCTGTGTGAATAGATGTGGCGAGGGGTCGTCCGGGCTCGGCGTGCCAACCGCATCTCGGGTCTCACAACGACATGCCCACGGTAGCCCGGACGATGCACGTCACCGTTTCGATGACTATTGCGATCTACCGGCACGTCCTCGCAAGAATACTTTACCGGAACGCGGGTACCGGTTCAGTCCCGTGATCACGAGGATCGGCATCGATTGCGTGAGATATGACATTTGATTGATATTGTACTCCGGCAGTCAAACACGGATACCGCAGCCGCATGTCTCCCAACCCGTCCGTGAGACGTCTGTGTGAAGGGCACCGCTGCGACCCCTGAGCGGAATATGCGTGGGTATTATAGTTTGGTACGTAGTAGATTCGGCCGAGTTATCCGTGATCGATCATGAGTGGTGAGGAAGCACTAGAAGCCCAACTGGGGGAACGGGAGTATTACCGACCGCCGGCACAGTTCGTTGGGCAGGCGAACGCCACGGATCCGGAGATCTACGATCGGTTCGAGGATTTCCCGACCGGATTCGAGGAGTGGGCCGAGTTGCTCGACTGGGACGAGTACTGGGACGAGCCGTTCGACGGGTCCGAGCCACCGTTTTTCAAGTGGTTCGTCGGTGGGAAGTTGAACGCCTCGTACAACTGTATCGACCGTCACCTCGACGAACGTGCGAACCAGACTGCTTTGCTGTGGGAAAGCGAGGACAGCGAGGAGGTCCGTCGGATCGCATACCAGGATCTATACCGCGAGGTGAACGAACTCGCTGCTGCACTTCGGGAGCTCGGCGTGGAAGAGGACGATATCGTCACCCTGCACTTGCCGATGGTGCCTGCGCTCCCGATTACGATGCTGGCGCTGGCGCGAATCGGTGCGCCCCACAGTCAGGTGTTCGCGGGATTCTCCGCTGACGCACTGGCGACGAGAATCGACGATGCGGGGAGTGACGTGGTCGTTACCATCGACGGGTATTATCGACGTGGTGAGCTCCTCCACCACAAACAGAAGGCCGATCAGGCCGTCGAGAGCGCAGACCACGACGTGGACAACGTGCTCGTCTGGACGCGTCACGGCCCGGAAGACCTCCACGAGGACGCCTCCTGGGAAGATGGCCGGGATATCTTTATCGAAGATCTCGTGGCCGAACACGAGGGCGATCGCATCCAACCAGTCTCTCGCGACGCCGAGGACCCGCTGTTTCTCATGTATACCTCCGGGACCACCGGACGGCCGAAGGGCTGTCAACACCGAACCGGCGGATACCTGACGTGGGCGGCAGGGACCTCCCGAAACGTCCTCGATATCAAGCCGGAAGACACCTACTGGTGTGCCGCTGACATCGGGTGGATTACGGGACACTCCTACATCGTCTACGGCCCCCTAGCGCTGGGGACAACGTCACTGATGCGCGAGGGTGCTCCCGATACCCCCCACAAAGGGATTATCTGGGAGATCGCCGAGCGATACGACGTCGATATCTTCCACACGTCCCCCACTGCCGTGCGAATGTTCATGAAGTGGGGCGAGGACATTCCCGCGGGGTACGATTTCGACTTCCGCCACCTCACGACCGTGGGCGAGCCCATCCAACCGGAAGCCTGGAAATGGTACTACGAGCATATCGGGCATGGCGACGCCGTCATTGTCGATACGTGGTGGCAGACTGAAACCGGCGGGCACCTGATCACGAATCTACCGGCGCTGCAGGACATGAAACCCGGTAGTGCGGGTGTGGCCGTCCCGGGCATAAAGGCGAACGTCTACGGGCCGGCTGGAGAACCAGTAGCTCCCGAAAGCGGGCAGGCTGGGGACCTCGTTATCGAACGACCGTGGCCCGGCATGCTCCAGACGGTATACGGTGACCCGGAACGATTCATCGAGACGTACTGGTCGCAGTTCTCGGATACGAACAGCGACGACTGGCGCGACTGGGTCTATTGCCCGGAGGATGGTGCAGTCTACGAAGAAGACGGATATTTCCGCATTCTCGGGCGGCTGGACGATGTCATGAACGTGGCGGGCCACCGTATCGGCACGATGGAGCTGGAATCGGCCGTCGCCCAGGTGCCGGAGGTTGCCGAGGCCGCCGTCGCCGCCCGGCAGGACGATATGAAGGGCGAAGTACCCGACGTGTACGTTATCCCGCGTGAAGGTATCGACGAAGAGGTCGATATTCCCGCAAAGGCGGTCGCGGCGATCGAGGAAGAAATCGGGGCGTTCGCTCGGCCGAACGCCGTGATTGTTGTCGACGAACTCCCGAAGACACGCTCGGGCAAGATCATGCGGCGTCTGCTCGAGAATATCTCAAACGACGAGAATCTCGGCAACACGGACACACTACGGGATCCGAGCGTCCCCGAGCAGATCCGCCAACAAGTGCACGGCGATTGAACCCCGCGAGTCGATCGTCCTACCGCCGAATAGGCCTTTGCTGATAACGACCGTTCGTCGTACGTGAGAACCCCGAGGGCGTCTGCTGCCAGTTAGTACGAGCGTTCTTTCGGTTCGTACCGACCTGCCTCGCCCTCGAGAATAGCCGGTTTATACCACAGCGACGGCTGACCGTCGTCCCACGACACGAACGTATGTTTGAGCCACTCGTCGTCGTCGCGCTCCTGGAACTGCTCACGCCAGTGGGCACCTCGGAACTCTTCGCGGGCGAGTGCACCGAGCGCGATGGTTTCCGCGATGTCGATCACGTTTCTCGTTTCGATCGTCTGAATCAGATCGGTGTTGAACGTGCTCGAGGGATCCTTGACGGACACGTCGGCGTATGCGGCGCGAACGTCCCGAATTTCATCGAGGGCGGCCCTGATACCCGCCTCGGTCCGGAAGACGTTCACGTTGTCCGTCATCGTTCGCTGGATCCGGTTCCGAAGGTCCGAGTGATGGAGGTCACTGTCGCGGCGTTTGAGCCGGTCGATGCGATCTTTCTCATCTGCGATGGCTGCCTCGACGACATTGGTCGGTTCCGTAGTCCCACCGTCCGTTACGACTTCCGGCTCCGCCTGCCCACCGGCCGCCTCGGGCAACTCCGAATCACACGGTTCTGCGCGATGTGTCCGGCCGGTATCGATCCGTGCGGCGCCGAGATCCGCTCCGGCTGCCGCCAACCCGGCTCGTTTGCCGAACACGATGAGTTCGGGGAGGGCGTTTCCGCCGAGGCGGTTTGCCCCATGGACGCTCACGCAGGCACACTCGCCCGCAGCATAGAGGCCATCGATACAGGTTGCCCCGTTTTCGTCGGTCTCAATTCCGCCCATCTCGTAATGTTGTCCCGGCTTGACCGGCATCGGCTCTTCCAGCCCGTCGACACCTTCGAAGTCCTCGGCGAGGTGCAGAATGTTCTCCAGGCGATCCGTGATTCGCTCTTCGCCGAGATGGCGCATGTCCAAGTGGACGTACTCGTCTTCGATACCCCGACCGGCAGCGATTTCGGTCAGTTCAGCCCGGGAAACAACGTCCCGACTGGCAAGCTCACCGGAATTGGCGGCGTACCCGTGTTCGAACATAAACCGCTCGCCCTCACTGTTATAGAGGATTCCGCCTTCACCACGCACCCCTTCAGAGATCAGTACGCCAGTAGAGGGGAGCGTGGTCGGGTGGAACTGGACGAACTCCATGTCCTGCAACGGGACACCGACTCGATAGGCCATCGCCGCGCCGTCGCCCGTACAGGAGACAGCGTTGGTGGTGTGATCGTACACCTGTCCCGGTCCGCCAGTGGCGATGACCACGCCGCCGGTCGCGTGAAAGCCTGCGAGTTCTCCGGTGGCGATGTCATACCCCACGACGCCGTGACAGACCCGGTCCGTTGGGTTCTCCTCATCCGTCACTGCAAGTCGGGTGACGAACCACTCGTCGTACACCCTAATGCCTCGCTTGACGACTTGCTGGTAGAGCGTATGCAAGAGGTGATGGCCCGTCTCCGCACCCGCGTACGTGGTTCGGGGAAAGGAGAGACCACCGAACGGTCGCTGTGAGACGGTGCCGTCTTCCTCCCGGGAGAACGGCATGCCCCAGTGTTCGAGTTGCATGACGTCCTCCGGGGCATCTCGACAGAGGGTTTCGACGGCTGGCGCATCACCGAGATAATCGGAACCCTTCATCGTGTCTTGAGCGTGGAGATCCCAGGAATCCCCGGAACGAAGGGCAGCGTTTATCCCGCCTTCGGCCGCACCGGTGTGACTGCGGACGGGGTGAAGTTTCGAGACCAACGCGACGTCGACACCCGCTTCATGGGCGCCGATGGCGGCCATCAGCCCGGCACCACCTGCGCCGACGACGATTACATCGTGAGTGTGGATTTGTGCCATACGTTACCAGAATTTGAGGTTTTTCTTCGCGGCTTCACGCTTGAGCGCCTGGATGTGCTCCGTGAGCGGGATGTCTTTCGGGCACACCTCCGTACACGAAAACTGTGTTTGGCACCGCCAGACACCGTGGTCGTCGGCGATGTGTTCAATACGTTCGGCACCACGTTGCTCGCCCTCCCGTTCGTCCATCAGGAATCGATAGGCCATGTTGATCGACGCCGGGCCGAGGTACTCGTTGTCGCCGGCCGCGATGTTACACGAGGACATGCACGACGCACACCAGATACAACGAGTACTGAGTTTAATTTGCTCGCGGTTCTCGGGCGACTGGCGTTGCTCGGTCAGCGCATCGTCGGGAAGCTCGTCCGGATCGAAAAACGGCTCGACCGCCGCCATCTGGTCGTAAAAGTGCTCCATCTCGACGACAAGATCCTTCTCGACATCGAGGTGGGCAAGGGGTTCGACGCGAATGGGTTCGGCGAGATCCTCCACGAGCGTCTTGCAGGCGAGAGCGTGCTGTCCGTTGATCAGCATCGCGTCGCTTCCACAGATCGCCTGCCGACAGGAATGTCTGAACGTCAGCGACGGGTCAAAACGATCCCGTGCTTCGATCAACGCCTCCAACACACTCATTCCTCGTTCCCGCGGGATCAGAAATTCGTCATAGCGTGGCTTTTGTTTTTCCTCGACGTCCGGGTCGTACCGGAACACTTTCAGCTCAACGAGGTTCTCATCCTGGGTCTCGGCACCAGCTTCGGGTTCGGTGTCGGTCCGCCGGTCGACGCTCACGTCAATTGCACCCCGGCCATCACGTTTGCGACACGAATCCCCTGCACGATCAATGCCACGCTTGCGATCACGAGGAGCCACTTCACGACCGACCGGAGTCGACCGGAGAGGCCCTGATTAATAAGAGCGTTGTACACACCGTTGACCCCGTGGAAGGTGGCCGTCACGAGGAACAAGACCATCGTCGCATAGTACACCGGTTGTTCCATGCGGGCTTGCGTTCCCGCGAACGTGATATCCGCCGCGTGTTGAACGAAATGAAGCTGGAAGAAATGAAATGCCAGCACAAAAATCAGGAATGCGGCGGTCACGCGCTGCAACAGCCACATGCGACCCCCGCCCGAGAACGAGGAGTACCGTTCGGCCATGCTCAGAACGCCCCCTGGAGGAACGTCGGTACACTAGCAACGGCGATGATGGCCGTCAGGAGTAGCGATGCATAAAACGCCTTATCCTGCTGATCGAGGCCCAGCCCGAGATCTACGAGGAGGAGTCTCGTGCCGTTCATGATGTGAAAGACCGCCACCGCCAGCAACCCGACTTCCATCACGCGCACGATAGCCAGTCCCTCGAGGCCTTGGATGGTTTGGGTGTACACGTCACCACTCACGAGCGCCGTGCTCAGGACGGACACATGCATGAAGAGGTATCCGATCAATATCCACCCAGTGAATTTGTGGAGGATCCACGCCCACATCCCCGCGGAGAACCCCTTCCATCGACCAAAATCCTCGATGATGCCGCGGTCATACGGCTCTGCCATTCGTATACGAATGCTTCAACTGGTTGGATAAAGCCGTTACTACCTCGACGGGCAACGGACCGGGGATGCTCACATCGCCTCGTTAAGCGTGTTTGATTCGATGATGCGTCTCGTCACGTCGTCAAGTTCGACGATGCGACATAGGGGATTTCCCGGATACACGACTGGATTTTCGAGGACGCCGACCAACAGTCCGGTGAACGGCGCTTCCATGTCGACCTTCTCGGTGACGAATGGGTTCGAGATCGTACAGATCGTCTCACCCTCGTAGACCAGATCTCCACTCGTAAAGTGCATGTCGACGATCCCCCCGGCGTCGGCCCGAATCCAGGTGTTCTGCCGATCGGGATCGATTACTGTCCGCCAGCTGGGCCAGTGGACTGCGACCGGATGCCGAAGCCCGAATTCGGCCATCACGCTTTCGATCCCGTTTCGTGCTGCATCGATCATGCTGCGCTGGAATCGGTGTGCTTGGCCCATCTCGACTGAAATGGTCGGGATTCCCGCTGTCGTCGCCTCCCGCCGCAAGGATCCGGATGGTCCTTCACCGTCTATGATCACGTTGGACCCGAACGCTCGCGCCAGTCGATCGACCGACGGCTCGGACAGATCTGCGAGAACGTGTAACATGTTGTTACGACCTCGCGTGGACGTGTGAAAATCGATCACAAAATCGGTTGGGGCGATAAAGTTTTCGTAGATCTGATAGGCGATCCGCTGGGCACTCGTACCGGTTTCCGAGCCCCGAAATGCGCGATTGAGATCACGGTCGATGATCGGCAAGTACCGTTCCTGGGCGAGGAATCCAGGGACATTGAGAACCGGAAGACAGACGACTGTTCCGTTCAGGTCATCCGCACTCCACTGCTGTGCGACGGTACGGACGACTTCCACGCCGTTGAGTTCGTCGCCATGACTCGCAGCGGTGAGACAGGCAGTCGGCCCGTCGGACGACCCGTTGATAATTGTGACCGGAATCCTGACGGGATCGCCGAGATACGTCTCGCTCACGGTAAATCGAAAATTCGCGCTTTCACCGGGTTCAACCGCACCGCCATTATATGTGAACGCGGAGGGCGAGGAGGGACTCATTGGTCATTTGGCGGTGTGCGTCCGTAAATAGCTGGCGTGACGCTATCAGCAGATAATAAACGCTTTGAGCGTTGCGCGACAGTTTATTCGGCATGACGAATTCTTCTGAGGCAGTTCGGGTGGGAATCCTCGCCCTGCACAACAGCAAGGAGAGCAAGGCAATTTGCAACGCCGTCGAGGCCCTCGGTCACGAACCAGAGTGGCTTCGATCTGAAAATACGGCAATCGGCGTCCAAGACGGTGAAGTGACCGTCGAACCGGGCGTGGACGTCGTTGCGAACCGGTTACTGCTATCCAACACACCACAACCGTGCGAAGAACTCGGGCTGGCGCGGATGTTCGAGCCGGCAGTTCCGATGCTGAACCCCCCGATGCCGGTGATGACTGCGTTTCACAAGTTCTCGGCCGCCGCAGTCCTCGCGAGAGCCGACCTCCCCGTACCGAACGCGTACTTCGCACTCGATTCGGGGACGCTCAATGCCGAGCGCCATCGGTTTGGCGAGTCCGCCGTCCACAAAACTGCCATTGGCACTCACGGCGGGGGTACCTGGCGAGTCGGGATGGGTGATGAGGTTAACGCCCGCGTCGGAACGCGCCGGGCGTTTCTCCAACAGCTAATCGGGGGAGAGGATGGACCACCACGGGATGTCCGCGTGTATGTTGTTGGCGGAGAAGTGTTCGGTGCGATGTATCGGTACGCACCCGAGAACGACTGGCGGACGAATGTCGCACTTGGCGGGTCGGTCGAGGATGCCTCGGACGAACTCACGGAAGAGGCCCGGGAGATCGCGATAGCGGCTACCGCAGCCATTGGGCTGGACTATGCCGGTGTCGACCTGGTGGCGGGGGATGACGGCTGGTACATCTTGGAGGTGAATCCGACGGCGGGATTCAAGGGGCTGTACGAAGCAACACAGCGGAGTCCGGCCTCTTGGATCGCCCGCCTCGCTATCGAACGCGTCGGCGGTGACGTCGATGATCAGCGGGTACAGGAACTCGAGGGGACCCTCGACGACTCCGTGCCTGCGTGCCGACCACCACCGCGTCGACCCGCGACGAGCGGGCAATATTCGGTCGGATTGACCGAGGAAGTGCTGGTAACCGGTTCAAGCGATACCAAGCGTGTGGTTGCAAAGTCCGACACCGGAGCCGCCCGCTCCAGCATCGATACGGCGCTCGCAGCCGACATCGGCGCCGGACCGATCAAGAATATCACACGAATCAAGTCCGGGAGCCAGAAGGAGGCCCGCACGCGTCCGCTCGTCGACGTAATATTCGGCATCGCCAGCAAGCAACACACCGTCACCGCAAGCATCGAGGATCGAAGCCACATGGATTATCCCGTGCTACTCGGCCGCGACGTGTTGCGGTACTACCAGGTCGACGTCACACGCGGCGTCGACTCAGGTGGTACGGTGGAAGCAGAGGAGATCGAACAGTAACGGCGCGCTGAGTCAAGAACATATATATTCCGGAAGTCGGTATCAGCAGTTATGGTGGAGCTAATCGGTCTGAGCATCGTTCTTCTCGTCGTAGTATTGGGGCTGTTTTTCGCCATTCCCCGAATTGTCGGTACGGAGGGCGAGGGTTCGTTGCTCCAACGGGAGGCGGGCTGGCCAGACCTGTTCGACGCTTCCGAAGCTGTTGTACAGCGTTGGCAGCAATTCCCCCGAGCGCTCGACGCCATCGCGGCGGTTGCGGCGATCGTCATCGTGCTGGCGGGTGTGGAGTTGACACTCGGTGTAGGCATGTTCGGCCTCGAAGGGGAAGGCATCCTCGAGGGTGTGGGACTGCTGTTTATCGTGCTCGGCCTCGCCCTCCTGGCGGGGTTCACGTACGTGGGTGTCCGCCGTGGTGGGCTCTCGAGCGCGGAGTCATCACTCGTCGGGATGTCGTTGAGTGGCACGGTCCTCATCGTGCTCATCCTATACGTGCTCGTCGCACAGAGCTAGTTCGACGGTTGGGTTGTGAGCGACGGACCACCGTACGAACACCCGTCACTGGTTTTCTGAGCCGCAATTCGGTGTCCGATGGGCATTCGATAAACGACACAAAGAGAGTCCGGAATACCGCCCCCCAACCCTGTTCTAAATGGAGGACAAGCGACCGGCTCGTCACCACGAGTTGTCGTCAGTCCTACCAGCCACTTGCAGTGCATGTCGGAGAGCGTGTCGTTTCCCGACGAGTGAGTGGCAGGTCGTCGTGGGATCTCTGATTTGCAATCGCGGGGCCACGTGCCACGACACCCTCGGTGAACGACGCGGGAACGTCTCCACCGGCTATTGGTTCACCTGTGCCCGGCAGGCCCGCCGAATAACTCGTGAGTCACGGAGACAAATTCGATAGCCTCGAGTGTTGAACCGATATGCCCTGGGATCGGAAGGAAAGTGGATCATAGCTGTGACAGGACATCCAAAGCCGGGAAGGGCGACACCGGGGGAGTCCGGAACGACGTGAGAAAACAGCTTACGTGATCGAGAAGGACGCTGCGGCCCCGAGGATGAGAACGGCGAGAAATGCCGTGAACATGAGGACGGTCAGGATGCGTGGCTCGTGGCGCAGGTGCTGGAAGTACGCGACGATGAGGGACGTCTTGATCCCCGCCGTAACGAGCGTGAGTGCAAGCGCAACGGAGTATTCGAGGAACTCGAAGAACGCCCATTTCGACACCGCAAGCGCCAAGAGCGCGATATAAACGATGGTATACCAGCGGACGTTTGCCATTGTGGAATCGCATTCGTGCTGGTGACAAAAGCGTTTCCGCTTGCAACGAGTCACGATGGTATGCTTTATTTGGGGACCGCCTCAATCTTCGCACACGATGACCGAATCCGCCCCGCGGACGGACAAGCGGTTCCAAGTGACCGTCATGGGTGCACTCGCGTTGGCCGCCATCGTAATGATGGGTGCTATGGCGACCATCCTCCAAACGAGTACGATACGTTGGGCGGGGATCCTCCTGACAGCGGGGTTGGTGATCGCAATCGGCTATCTGTTACTCGAGTTGTAACGCATCGCTCAACGACCGACACGCTCCCGGATGGCGAAGCTAGACGTTTTGACCGCGGTCGCATTCTAACTGTATAGGCAACGGTTTCTGCACGCCTGACTCAGTTCGTAGACGATTTCTCCTCGCGGCACCTCACTGGGGCGCGCTAAGACCACTCCAGGCCTGGTCGAATGCGATGCGGACAGGCGGCGTGTGAGCCCATAAAGGCTTCGTTGAGATACGCCGATTCCGGTGGTGGAGCACACTGCCGGCTTTCTGGTCGTCGGTTTTGTATCACGCCCGATCTACGCACACAGGTACCCATGCTACCGGCCCCACTGTCTACGAGCTGTCGCGAAATCCGATAGACTCACTCGGGAACACTCGTACTCTACGAAATTGCCCGTAAAAACAGCCCTTCCCGCTTCTTACATCAGGTAGAACAGCGGGAAGAGGAACACCCAAACGATGTCCACAAAGTGCCAGTAAAGACCGAAGTACTCGACCGAGCGTGCGTCCTCCATGTAGTACCCCCGGGCGGCCCGGCCGATGAGGAACAACGCAACCAGCAGGCCGAGGAGCACGTGAACGCCGTGGAGGCCGGTCGTCCCGTAGTAGACGGCTTCACGAATACCGCTACTGACAGTGATGCCGTCGGCGTACTTGTAGTCCCACTCCCACGCCTTGATCGTCAGGAAGAGGAATCCGAGGACGAACGTAGCCGATAACGCGCCGATCAGCCCGCGCTGGTTCTTCCGCTCGGCCGCGACCAGGGCGAGGATAACCGTGAAACTGCTTGTAAGCAGGATGATCGTGTTCAGCAGACCCGGTAACGGATCCGACGGGACCGGCTCCCACGCGAACCATCCGTACGAGATGCGGATGAAGATGTAGGCACTCAAGAACGCGCCGAACACCACGACGTCCGAGGCGAGGAAGAACCATACACCGAGCTTGTTCTTCTCGATCCGATCGAAGGGCCATCGAGACGCGCGTGCCGCTGGCGGAGCAAAAAAGTCCTCTTTGCCCAATCCGACCAGCGCCCAGCCCAGGACGCCGGTGCCAAGGACAGTGATGACGAGGTAGTGAATGCCGCCCCACTCCATCGCCTCCCCACCGCCCACGCGAAGACCGGAGAGACCCAGGAACAGCACGAACGCCCCGAGGCTAATCAGAAACGGCCAAGGACTGGCATGGCTCGCATGCACCTTCCCGTGACCCCAGTAGTCGTCCGATTCCGCATGCGGCAGCTCTGCGCCGCCGTCCGGAACTGCCTGACGTTCGTCCAAGAATTCAAGCCGGCCACTCACGTAGCTCGGGACGCCACTCCAGTTTTCGAGCGGCGGCGGTGACGGGATCGCCCACTCGGCGGTGCGGCTGTAGTCCCACGGATTGTCGCCCGCCGGCGCACCGTGATGGAGGCTTTTGTAGAGATTGTAGAACATCACGATGAACGAGAGCCCGACGATGAGGCCACCGACGGTCGAGATCTGGTGCCAGACTGTGAGCTCGGGGGCATAATGATACACCCGTCGCGGGGTTTCCCAGGCGATGAACTGCGGGAAGTACAGCACGTTGAACCCGATGAAGAACAGTCCGAAGTGGAGCTTACCGAGGAACTCGTCGTACATTCGCCCGGTGATCTTCGGATACCAGTAGTACAACCCACCGAACAGCGCCGTCGCGCCCCCGAACATCACGTAGTGGAAGTGGGCGACGACCCAGTACGTGCCACGGAACTCGTAATCGAGGACGACGGCTCCGAGGAAGACGCCCGTGATCCCACCGAGGATGAACAGGATGAGGGCACCGAAGGCAAAGAGGAACGGTGTCGTGAACTGTATGCGTCCTCTGACTAACGTGTAGATCAACGCGAACACGATGAGATCGAACGGGAGGGAGATCCCGATCGTCGTCGCCATCATTATCGTTTTGATCTCCAAGTTGATCGTCGTCAGATACATGTGGTGCATCCACACGATGAAGCTCTGAATGGCGATCAGCACCATCGCTGCAATCACCCAGCGTCGTCCGACCAGCCGACGACCGGAGAATGTCTGGAAAATCTCCAGCATGACCCCCAGCGCCGGGAAGAAGACGATGTACACCTCGGGATGTCCGAAGAACCAGAAGAGATGCCCCCAGAGCAGTCCGCCGCCCTCTTGTGCGGTGAAGTAGATTGTCCCGACCACGTGATCGGCGCTGAGAATCACCAGCGCGGCGAGGAACGCGGCGAAGGCGAACAGCATCATCCAGACGGTCAACAGGATGGACCACGTGAACATCGGGATATTCCAGAGGCTCATCCCTTCCGCGCGGGCCGTATGGATTGTAGTCAGGAAGTTGACAGTAGATGCTGTTATCGCGATCGTGAACATTCCAAGTGCGAGCACTCCTGCAGTGGTGCCCACGCCTTCGGCACCGAAGCTCGTCGTCGGGACGTTCAACGGGGCGTAGATCGTCCAACCCGTGTCGATCGCGCTATCCTGGAAGAAGGACAGTCCGAAAAGAATGCCCCCAAACAGATACAACCAGTAGCTCAACGCGTTCAACCGGGGAAATGCCAGGTCATCAGCCCCGATCTGCAAGGGGACGATGTAGTTCGCAAAGGAGAACGCGAACGGTGAGATGAAAAAGAACACCATGACCAGCCCGTGGGCCGTTACGGCCTGATTGAACGGTCCGTCCCCTAGGAACGTTGCACCCGGTTCGAGCAGTTCAAACCGGAATAGAAGCGCCAGAACGCCGCCAAACACCAAGAAGAACAACGATGTCACCAGGTAAAGCGTCCCGATATCCTTGTGGTTGGTGGTGACTAGCCATCGTTTCACGGACCGATACGGTGGGAGGCCGTGATCGTGATCGTCTTGGCCGGCCTCGCCGCTGTCGGTGCTCATGCCGTTTCACCTCCAGCTATCGTCTGAGGTTCCCATCTGTTCATTCGTCATCATCCTCCTCATCCTCGTCGTCGCCTTCAGTGCCTTCGTACCATTCCTCGAATTCGTCCTCCGCTAACACCACGATCTCACCGTCCATGGCGGAGTGCCCGGCACCACACAGTTCAAAACACTCGACCAGGTGCTCCCCGGGTTCCTCGGCCAGAACCCACGACTCGGCCGTTTGACCGGGGATCG
>SKQO01000059.1 GCA_007118975.1 Halobacteriales archaeon
AAGTAGGCCAACCAGATGGTCACAAGGATCGGAATCGACAACTCGAACGTGTGAACCAGGGCGTGGCCGGTCATCACCAAACCGACGATCCATCGATCGTTTCGATTCACGGTCTCCACCGACTATCACACCGTCTACCGGTTGAAACTCTCGTTTTGGGTTGGGGACGAGTGGAGGTGTAAACGAATGAATGAAATCCCACTCATAAGTTATAAATGGCATACGAGTATGAGTAACAGAGGCACTTCATTGAATTAATAGCCCATACGAGATACCTTCGCAGGACATACCACCAAAATATTTATATTGGACACGAACGTATTCTTAATCGGTTAGTCATGAACTATTATGATCTCGTGCTCGCGTCCATCCCGGTGCTCCTGATCGGTGTCGCCGGGCTACTCTTGGTCGCGGGCGCCAACGTGACGACGGCCGTGCCGCTCGCCGCCTTGACCTCCATCGGCGTGATCGGACACGCACTTTTCATCCGATCGCCGGTGGATACCGAACACCGGTCGGAACACCCGCCGCTCGGCGGGCACAACAAGCCGCCCCGGTTCGAATCCGCTGACTGATTCGGTTTTTCTTTCGTGCTTCAGGACCTTCAGAGTCCGAGTGCTTCGATTGGCCCGAGGCCCGCGATGAACGCACCGATCAGGAATCCCAGGATCACCCCGGAGTTCAGAACGGGTAACCCGGCGTGGGCGCGACCTGCGCGAATCATTCCGAGCAGGACGCCGAGCCCCGCCGTCAGGCCGACGATGGCCCCAGCGGTGGCCGGATTGAAGGCCATGCCTGCGATCGTCCACGTATCGAGCGGCAGGTGAACCGCCGAACTGACGATTAACATGCCGGGGATCGCGGCGTCGCCCAGTCCGATATACAGTGCGCCCGCGCCTTCCGGGTCGGCTGATTCCCCGGAGTTGCGCTCGCCAGCAAGCGGGACCACGAACAAGACGGGAAGCCGCGTCGAGACGGCATCCTCGGCCAGCGTTAGCATGTGTTTCGTGCCATAGACACTGATTGCGTCGTACACCGCCAGAAGGACGAGTAACACGACGATCGGCAAGATCCCGAGGCTCACCCCGAAGAGCGAAACCACCCCGACCCCCAGTATGACCGCTTGCAGATCGATCAGCCACCACGCTGGGTGATAGGCCACGGCAAGTCCGAGGACAACGGCCAGGATCGGCGGCATCGGGTTGATCCCTGCAACGACGATGGCCGACGGTAGCAGCACGGAAAGCACCCACCACGTGATGCCAATGGCGACGAGATAAATGAAGCCGCGGACGATCCCGTGCAGGCCAAAGCGGAAGGCCGCGAGCAGCATGGCCGTCGCGAGCAGCAGTGCGACGACGAAGAAGACGCCAATGCGGGGATCGGCCGGATCGGCACCCATATCGACATCTTCGGCGATGAGCGGTCGCGCCAGGAGTAGGCCCCCCAGCTGCACGGCGATAAACGTGATCCAGATGCCGATGCCGGCGACGACGAACTGACGATCTACAGACATCGTACCGGTCGTGGTGTTAAGCGAGAGCGAGCTGGTTCCAGCATGTGTTTACCTGACATAAAGGGGTTCACCGAGCAGGAGTGGTGGGTCGGTATCCGACGCTGGATCGACTGCCAACCACGGGCGATCGACCGGGCCAAAGACGTCCACGACCGTACCCACGCGTTCGAGCCGATCGTCGAGGAGGTGTTCGCCCAACGACGGATATCGTTCGTCGGTTGTACGGACCACGAGCAAGCCCTGGGAAATGCGCTCAACGGTACCAGCACGACGCATCAGTCACGGAGGGCCGTCACGTACGCTGCGACGGCCTGGATGAGATCATTTTTCGTATCTTCCACGTCTCTGGCGATCACCCGACCGCGAGGTTCGTGCTCGCGGGGATAGGTAACGCTACGTTCGATGCGTACGTCATAGCCTACTTGCTGGACAGCGGCGGCGATCTCGTCGACGGAGGGATCAGTTACCGCGAGTTCCCGTGGGACTCGTCGCCCCTCCGACCGTGTTTTCTCCGCGTCGAAGTACGCCGGCCAGATCACGTTGTCCGCCATTGGTTCCACGTTGGGCACACCGTCGATAAAGTCCGATGGTTACGGCTGGGATGCAGCACGGGTCTTCTTACCGTCGCCGGTATAAGAACAAGCCAAATCCGACGACGATACCCGCAGCGACCACGCCGAATCCGGGGAGAGCTTCCGCATCCGTATCCTCGACCTCATCGGCCACTTTGTCGTCAGTATCGATCTCGAGGATCGCCTCAGCAATCAACTGGACCTGGGCTACGAATAGTGGCCCTGCCTGATTGAAGAGGTTCGCATCCACAACGACGATCTGTTCGGTTTGCATTGCGGTCCTTTCGACCAGCTCTTCGTCGATTGGTGGCTCATCGTGAGTGTCCTTGTGAACGATCCAGTCCGGATCCAGATCGAGGATCGTTTCCCCACTCACCGGTTCCCAGAGTTCCTCAACACCAGCCTCACCCCCGAGCTTCACACCCACAGCCCGCTCGATGCCGTCGTGCTGGAACGTGCCCGGGCCCGCAGTCCAGTGATCATCCATCGCTTAAAAGACGAGTGGGGGCTCCTCATCAGCGGCAGCCTCGTCGATCTCCTCGAGCGTTTGGCTCATCCAGTCCGAAGTCTCCGCAGCGTTCTCGTGTTCGTCAATGAGCTCGCCGGTCGTCTCGACTTTTCAGCGATACCATCGATGCTCGCGGCCGTTTCGAACTGATACACGGTGATCCCCTCACCCGGAGCGCTGCCACTTCGTCCGGATCACCGACGTGGCTGGCCAGCACGAAATCCCGGTTTAGGTCCACCACTTCTTCGATCACCGGCCAGCCATCCGAAGTGACTTCTCCCACGACTAAAGTCGTGGGCTTTCTCCTCGATTCTGTGTAATCGGGTAATCGTCACCGTCCGTCGCGAGCGCCGTCCCGGCAACTCCGCCGGCAGGGATGGCCACCAGGACGAGCAACGCCACGATTACCGTCAATAATCGGCGCATCATGCTGCAGTGCCGGAGAACACAATAAATATTCACCTAAACCAAATAATATTGTTTTAGAATGCGCCGCGATGGAGCCAGCACACGCTGGGTGGTCGGGTTAGTGGTACCCCTCATCGCGATTGTGGCGATCAGCACACGGATCGGGCCCGTCCAAATCGACGCGACGACCGTTGCCATGGCGTGGCTCAATGGGATCCCCTCCCGGTGGGGGTCGTCCTGGAGTGGAGTACGCTTGGAAACCCATGGGTGTCTGGCCCTCGCCCCCGACTCGTCACGACGAGGCCGTTTGCGTTCGATATCGCCCATGCCGACGAGGCGATCGTTCGTTCGATCCGACTGCCCCGAATGCTCCTTGGGGTGATTGTGGGGTTGGCCCTCGCGACGGCCGGGACCGTCATGCAAGGGTTCCTCCGGAACCCGATGGCCGATCCCTCCATTATCGGGGTCTCCGCCGGTGCTACCGTCGGCGCCGTGGCGTTCATCATTTCACCGATCGCCAGTCCGTTCGGACTGGGATTACAAGCGGCTGCGTTCTCCGGGGGCATCGTCGCCGCGTTCGTGGTCTACGTCATTGCCATCGAAAACGGGCGGACCCCCGTGGCGACGCTGCTGCTGGCTGGCATCGCCATCCAAACGTTCCTCGGGGCAGTTATCTCGCACATGATCCTCCGCAGCGGAGACAGCACGGAGCAGGCAGTCCACTGGTTCATGGGTCACCTGCACAACTCGACGTGGACCGAGGTGTGGCTGGCACTCCCGTGCGTTGTCGGATTCTACGTCCTTCTACACGCGTACCCACGGGACCTCAACGTGCTCCCCCTCGGCGAGGAGGAGACAGAAAGCCTCGGCATCCCAGTCCAGCGCACGAAACGAATCCTGCTCGCCGCCTCTAGCGTCATAACGACTGCCGCCTTCGCTGTCTCGGGGGTGATCGACTTCGTAGGATTGATCGTCCAGCACATGATGCAGTTGCTGGTCGGCCCAGATCACCGGATTCTGTTGCCGACCAGCGCGCTCGCGGGTGCCTCGTTTCTCGTCGCAATGGATACCCTGGCCAGGTCCGGCCCTATGGAAGTGCCGGTTGGGATCGTGACGGCCGCACGGGGTGCCCCGTTTTTCTTGTATTTGCTACGGACTCGCGAGGTGCATGTGCTGTGATCGACGTCGAGAACGTGACGGTGCGCTTCGGGGACGTCACCGCGGTCGAATCGGTTTCGCTGACCGTCGAGCCCGGCGAATTCGTCAGACCGATCGGGCCGAACGGGGTAGGAAAGACGACGCTCCTCGGGGCGATCGCCGGGATCGTCGCGCCGGACACGGGTGCCGTTTCGATCGACGGTGACGCGGCAGCGTCGCTCGGCACGCGCGAGCGCACTCGACGTGTAGCTGTCGTTCCACAGGAGACCCGGCTTTCGTTTTACTTCTCTGTCCGCGATGTGGTCGCGATGGGCCGAACACCGTACGAGCCGCGGTTTGGGGTGGGAAGAAAGCTGATGCCATCGAAGTAGCCAGGGCGATTGAGCGGACCGCCATCGAGAGTCTCGCGGAACGTTCGATCACGGCGGTGAGTGGGGGAAAACGACAGCGTGTGCTGATCGCGCGTGCCCTGACGTGGGATACCTCCCGTCCTCCTGCTCGACGAACCGACGGCAAATCTCGACATCAACCACCAGTTACGAACGATGGATCTCGTCCACGGGCTGATCGACGAGGGGAAAACGGGCGTGGCGGCGATCCACGATCTCGATCTCGTGGCGAGATACTGCGACAGGCTCGTCCTGCTGGCCCGGGAAAACGCCTCGCAGGTGGGTCGCCGACATCGGTGCTCCGGCCGACAACGATCGAAGAAGCAAATGGGGTTCCTGCGGCGACGGAGATCGATCCACTGACCGAGTCAGTTCGGGTGACACCAGTCCGTGAGCGGGCAACCGCCCGTGAGGAACTCGTCCACGTAATCGGTGGAGGTGGGGCAGCCGCGCCACTCATGCGCAAACTCCACCGAGCAGGATTCCGAGTCTCCGGAGGAATCTTTCGGGAAGGTGATCCGGATGCGAGGATGGCAGCGCGGCTCGACATCGATGCGATCACGGTTTCCGCAGCCCGGGCGATCGATCGTGCGACGAGCCGTCGCCACCGGGAACGAATGGCGATGGCGCACCTTGCAGTCCTCGCGGACCTGGAACTGGGCCCGCTTTACAAGGAGATTATCGAGCACGCGGCGGCGAGGTGATTGTTGGTGATAATCAATCCCACCGGGGAGCCGGACTCGGTCGAAGACAAAGCAGTCATAGATAGCTGCCGTAACGTAATTAGGGATGCACCGGTGTGCAAACCGGAGCGGCTCATCGAGGTAGTTGAGGAGGAGTTACGCAATACGGAACCAGCGCGGGAAATCGAGTCCATCGAAGCCTCCGGCGAATGATGGTCGGAGAATCGGGAGACTTAACGTCGCGCCGCAACCCTTCGTCGTATGGCCGCCACCTGGCGGGAACTCCTGCCCCACTTTTTCGGGATGCTGGTGGTGTATGCGATCCTCGTGATCGGCGTCTACTACGCATTCGGTATCCAGGACTTCTGGGTGTCGCTCGCGATCGCGATCTCTATCGCTCTCGTCTATCCCTCGCTCGCACGGCGTCTGGATATTGCACCCGAGGCCTGGCAACGGGAGTGAACCGACGCGTCGACCACTCCAACACACTGTCGGGCACGAAATGACATGAAAGAGCCGGAGGAGATTGCGACGTGGATCCGTCGAACCTATCCCGAACTCATCGAACAAACCGTCGCGGCACGGGAGGACGTCGCGGGGGCATGGGAGGGTACCGCTACGGAGGATCGTGGCCTGGTCGTTCCGCCACTCGAACGGGAGCTCGAAGCGCGGGGACTGCTGTCGGCGTACGTCGAGTTACTGGACGCGCTCCGTGCTCGGACGCCCTATGGCGATGATCAATCATTCGTTGCCGCACCGCCGTACGTCGTCGTCACATCATGCGGGCCGTTGTTGCGATTGACGGGACGTACGCAACGTCTGCTCGTTCGTTTCGAGCTATTCACCGTCGAGCCTGGACCACGTTATCGAACACGCCGATGTACGGGAGATGGAGTAGTCGCCGTGTACCGACAACGGACGGATCGCGAATTTACTTGAGACGTTCCTGCAGAAAACACGGATGGGCTGCCGTCACTCCCTCGATCGTGAGAATGTCCTGTCGAATGATCTCCCCCACGGCGCCGCCGTCCGGGGCTCTGACCTCGGCCATGAGCATGTGATCGCCGCTCGAGGAATACAGGGATTCGACGCTGTCCAGCTGGCAGAGGCCGTCGGTCACCTCGACGAACCGCTCGCTTTCGGCCTCGATCCCCACGAGGGCAATACTCGTGCTCGCGAGTTTCTTCGGATCCACATCCGCGGAGTAACCGACGATGACACCATCCGCTTCGAGCTCGTCGATGTACTTTCGCACCGTCGGTTTCGACACGCCGGCCCGCTCGGCGATCTCCCCATACGAAGCCTGCGCGTCTTCTTCGAGAACAGCGAGAACGCGCTCCTTCGTCGTCTTACCCGACACAGATGATTGTTTCAGATAGGAGGAAAAATACCTTCCGAATCGAAAAACGGTCGGATTACTTGTACCGATCCAGCAAGTCGGCGGACCGTTCCCACTCGTACTCGTCGTCGAAGTACCGCTCTGCCAGGGGTTCCTCCGGGATCTCACCGAGCGAGCGCTTTTCCTCCCCGTATGACGGACGATCCGCGTCCCGGTAGTACCTGCCGGTGAGCACTTCCCCTTCGTAGAGTTTCTCCTCGGTCTCCCACATGATTTCGGCCGCTTCGCGACGATCGCTGACGTCGTGCTCGAAGTCGTCCGAATCCTGAATGTCGGTATACGGGACGTACGCTCGTGCTTCCTTGTTCCAGGTCGGACACTGGGTCAGGAAATCGATGTGGGCGAACCCATCGTGCTCGATGGCCTCGACGAGGATCTCCTTCGCCTGGTTCGGGTTGACCGCCGCCGTCCGAGCGATGAACGACGCTCCCGCCGCCAGCCCAAGGGTGAGCGGGCGGACCGGGTCCTTTGCGACGCCGCTCGGCTGGGTCTTCGATTTGTGCCCTTTCGGGCTCGTGGGGGAACTCTGGCCCTTCGTGAGTCCGAAGACCTCGTTGTTGAACACGATGTAGACCATGTCATGGTTCTCCCGGGCGGTATGGGTGAAGTGGTTCCCCCCGATGCCGTACCCGTCGCCGTCCCCGCCTGCCGCCACTACCTCGATGCCGGGATTGGCAAGTTTCGCGGCCCGGGCGACGGGAAGCGACCGACCGTGCAAGGTGTGGAACCCGTAACTCTCGAAGTAGCTGTTCAACTTCCCGGAGCAGCCGATCCCCGTCGCCAGCAACACCTCGTCGGGCGATCGGCCGACCTCGGCCATCGCCTTTTTGAGGGCGTTCAGGACGGCAAAGTCACCGCAGCCCGGACACCACGTTGGCTGGGGCTCCTGTTGCGGCGTGAAGTCGTTTGCGTCGATCTCTACTCCCTGGTCGATGGCACTGAATGCACTCATGGTCAATCACCTGCTGCGGAGAGGATCCGCGTGTTCGCTTGAGGCGTCCCGGCCTCGTCGTCCACGATTTCGAGTTCGAAGCCCTCGACGATCTCGTGGGGTTCGAACGGATTCCCGTCGTATTTCAGGAGACTCGCCAGTCGGTCGCCGAATGCGCCCAGTTCTCGTTGGGTCAGCCCCCGGAACTGGGCGGACGCGTTCATCTCGACGACGAGCGCCAGGTCGACCGATTCGAGGAAGGCTTCCACCTCGGCAACCGGGTAAGGCGCGAGGTCGCTGACGTTGATCGCTTTGACGTCATAGCCCCGATCGAGAAGCACGTCGACAGCCTCCTCGACTGCACCCTGCTGGCTCCCCCAGCTGACGATACCGTACTCCGCGTCCTCGGGGCCATAGGCCGTTTGGTGGGAACCGTCCGCATCGTTGAGTTCCTCCCTGATGGTCTCGAGTTTTCCCATCCGCCGGTCGACCTGGATGATCCGGTTGTCCGGATCTTCATCGATATGGCCGAACTCGTTGTGCTCGTTCCCCGTAACCAGGTATCGGCCACCCTCCTGCCCGGGGATCGACCGTGGAGAGACACCCTTCTCGGGGTCGTACTGGAAGCGCTTGTACTTGCCGTGATCGTCGTGCGGAAGATCAGCGAGTTCTTCCTCGGTGGCGACGCTCCCGAGATCGGAATTCGGCTCCCGATCGAAGAACGATCCCGGGACGTTGACGTTTTCACCCGAAAGCTTCTGGTCGATGATCACGATCGCCGGCAGCTGGTACTCGTAGGCGATCTGAAACGCCTTGCGCGTCTGATCGTACGCCTCCGCGACGGACCCGGGTGCGAAGACGACTCGCGTCGAGTCACCTTGGCTCGTATACAAAACGTGCTCGAGGTCGGCCTGTTCAGGTTTCGTCGGCATCCCGGTGGCCGGGCCCGCGCGCATCGCTTCGATGAGCACGATCGGCGTCTCGGACATTTCCGCCAACCCCAGGGGTTCTGACATCAACGAGAACCCGCCACCCGACGAACCGGACATGGCTTTGACCCCTGCATGGCTCGCTCCGATGGCGAGGGCCGCGGCAGCAATTTCGTCTTCGACCTGCTCCGAGATCCCGCCGAGGTCGGGCAGGTACTGGGACATGATCGTGAACACCTCGGTCCATGGAGTCATCGGATAGCCAGCGATGAATCGGCAACCCTCGTCAATCGAGGCGAACGCCACGGTGTCCGAACCCGAGACGAGTACCTGTTCCTCATCGTGGGATCCTTCGGGAACCGCCACGTCATGGTCGAAGGAAAACTCCGCCTCGGCGATATCGGCCGCCTCCCGAAGGATTGTGAGGTTTGGTTCGAAAATATCCGTCGGCATCGCATCTTCCATCAATTTTTCGATGGGTGCGAGGTCCATCCCGAGCATCCGCGCTGTTGCCCCGACGCCGGCGGTGTTCCGCATCACCTCGCGTCCGTGGTCACGTGCGAGATCCCGGAGATCCATCGGATAGACGTGCCAGTTGTTTTCCTCGACTCGCTCCTCGAAGTCCGGGATCTCATCGACGTCGATCAGGCCTTGATCGTACAAGATGACCCCGCCCTCGCGAAGTTCGTCGAGATTCTCGGAGAGTGGCTTGATCTCTTCGTTCCCGTAATACGCCCCCTCCTGTGTGTTGCGGGCGAAACTGTCCCCCAGGGCGAGGAGGAAATTGTATCCGTCACCCCGTGAGCGGACGGGGTCGTCGCTGGCCCTGATCTCCACATACGTGTGCCCACCCCGAATACGCGATGGATAATGCCGGTGGGTGAAGACGTGTAGACCGGAGCGCATCAACGCCTTTGCGAAATTCTGGCTCGTCGAGTCGATCCCATCGCCGGAACCTCCTGCGACGCGCCAGATTACTTCGTTTGAATTCATAGTGTTAATCAGGTTGGCCCCCCGCGGACCGTTGTGTTATTTTTGGAGTTGCGCCCAGTAAAGGCTTTGCTATCAATTACCAAGGATCAATGATGACCTTCTCAGGGCTTCTGTAGTGTATAATCGAGCGTTTTAGCGAAATTTGACTGACCAGCAAGTTAGCATCTTCGAACGGCAATGGGGCTCCGTAGCTCAGGGGAAATGATTTGGTATAGCGCTATAAGGTACATTATGTACTAAAATTAAATAATTCATCCGTCGAATTTTTTCGTATGAGGCCCGCTATCCTGTCTTTATCGTACGAATCATTAATCGCGGAGGGATACTTCCGGTGAAAGTAAGAAATGATGTTCTCCACATCCCGGTCCAAAAACTCCACGGCGTTTGGGTGTTCGACGGGTACTGCCTGCGGCCAGTCGAAAATCCGTATCCCGGAAGGAGTAACGAATACGTTGTACTCGCTCAGATCGGCATGAACGTAGCCACGTTCATAGGCGCGTGCGACCTCCGTAAGGATTTGATCGAGAAAAGACGGCGCGTTTTCTGAATCCAACTTGGTCTCGGCCAGCTCGTTACCCACCAAGCGCTCCATCACGATCGCATGGCGGTTCTGATCGATCGGTTCTGGAACAGCGACACTCTCGTGGAGCGCCTGAAGGACCTCGTACTCCCGTTCCGCAGCTTTACGCGCGGTGTACAACCAGGAAACATGGTCGTGGTCGGCTGTATACTCCCGTTCACGGTGCACTTCCCGAAAATTCGTCATTCCCTCGCGGTGGAATTTCAGCGCATACACGTCCTCCCCCCTGACTTCAAGGACATCGCTCTCTTTGCCCACCCCGAGAGGGGCGCCCACCTCCTCCACCGTGTCCCGTTCGGCAAAGGTGTGGAGTGCTAGCACATCGTATCCTTCGAAGCGCAGCTGGAACCCTTCGTACTGCATCGTTCGTCGTTCGATAAGTTCACGGTCGTGGCAGCGATCGAGCCGATACGACACCTCCTCGTCGGTGAGATTCGCGAGTTTCGGAAGCTTTTCCCGGTTGACCCATTCGCTGAACCGCATTCCGTGTTCGAGCCCTGAGAGCAGGTAGAAGTCCTCCGCTTCCAGGTCGCGGATCAGCGGAGCGACGTTTTGAACCATGATAATTTGTTTGTGTGTCGTCGTGAAAAGTATCTCGCGTGCAAACAGTATATCTCATATCGCTATATCAAATCGACTTTCCTCCTTAATGACTGTCCGCTCGCTGCATTTGACAACGGGGTTCATCACGCCCGTGACGATTACCGACAAAATACCGGGGCCGTTGCGGAACACGTGCTAGAAGTTACCGCAATCGATGCTGGCGATACCCACTGAAACGAAAAGCGTCAGAACGACTGGTCACGTACGTGATCAAACGAAGTCGCTGAAGGTTCGCTGATTTGCCCGCAACGATCTAGTCTCGAATCCCTCCCGGGTCATTGCCCGGGCAAACGCGTCCATAAACCCATGGCAGGTATAGAGAATATCGGGGTCGACGTGCCGGACGACCGAAGCTAATTCCGCGAATCCGCAATGGTCCGAGAGGACAAACCCTCGATCGACGCCACGTTGGAAGCGATACCCTCGATCGAGCGCCCACCCCGAAAACCCGGCTGTCCGTGCGTTCGTCGTCTCGATCAACCGCTCGACCCATGCTGTCCGTATCATCTGACTCGGCAGTACCAGGATATCGTCGTCACGCAGCCCTTTGTCATGATCGTATAACTCAGTGTCAAACTCGACGTCGAGCTCGTCCGCGATAAGCCGATTGACTTCCTCGATGGACGCTGTCGTCATCACGCGACGGTCGAGATCACCAGTGATCAGCCGGAGAATCCGCTGGGCTTTGCCCAACGTATACCCGAACAGGATTGCTGGGCGAGTGGGTTCGGCCGCGAGCCATTCGTGGGCTGCTCTTACGGTCTCTTCGATCGGCGGGAATGCGTATTCGGACCGGCCGTAGGTGGTCTCGATGATCAGGACGTCAGCTGACTGGGCTTCGAATCCCTCCAGATAATCACGGGATCGCGTACAGATATCGCCGGTGTAGAGTAGTGACCAACGATCCCCCCGGACAAGGGCCGCGCGACTACCAGCGATGTGACCGGCTGGGAGCAACTCGATCGTTGGATGCTCGGCACGGCGCAGGCAACAGTTCGGGCGCCGATGTTCGGCCAACCGCGCAGTCAACGGCGAGCAGATCACGCTCCCGGATTCCCGCGGGAGATGGTCGGCATGGGCGTGGCTCAAGACCGTATGAGAACCACCAGGTGTGCGAGGATCGAATCGCAGCTCGGCTCCGTTCGGCGTCTCGACGATGATCCCACCCTCACTACGGACTCGGATGTCCCGTACGCTCACACGGTGTGGTAGCGGCGGCAGACGAGTAAGAGTTGAGTGATCGCGATCCCGCAGCGGATTTACGTCCACCGATCAAGCATCTCATGGCATGGACTACGGCGAGCTGGTAGGGACCTACGAGGAGCTCGCCGCCACCCAATCCCGCCTAGAAAAGACAGAAATCCTGGCCACTTTGCTCAAGGAGGCAGAACGGGACCGACTCGGGCCTGTCGTTCGGTTACTCAGAGGACGGACATTCGAGCGATGGGAGTCTGGAGACCTCGGAATCTCGAGTTCGCTGACTCACGAAGCGATCAGTCGAGCGACGGGGATCGAGATGGAGACGATCGAAACGTGGTGGCGAGAAACCGGTGATCTGGGTGACGCGGCTGCGAGAGCGACCCAGGAAGCCACGCAGGTCACACTCGTGAGTGGGAAGCTGACCGTCGATTTAGTACACGATACGTTACGATCGCTTGCGGATATGTCCGGCAGTGGGAGCCGGGACCGGCGCGTCGGGGAGATCGCCGGTCTCCTCACGAACGCCGAACCGTTGGAGGCGAAGTATCTCGTCCGTACGGTCTGCGGTGCGATGCGCTTGGGCATCGGTGAGGGAATTCTGCGTGATGCGATTGCATGGGCGTTCCTGGAAGAATCGGAGACGGGAGCGGCAGCGGTTCAGTCCGCCCTGGACGTGACGAACGATTTCGGCGTGGTAGCCCGGACCGCTCGCGATCAAGGGCGCAATGGATTGGCGAGCCTCGAGATGGAGGTGTTTCGCCCGATCAAACCGATGCTCGCCCAACAGGCTGAAGACCTCCAGACCGCGTTCACGGAACTGGCCGCTCCCGACGGTACCGTGCTCCTTGAAGTGAAATACGATGGGATGCGAGCCAAGTTACACGGGGAGGGAGACGATTACCGGATTTATTCCCGACGACTGGAGGACGTCACGGCGCAGTTCCCCGACATCGAGCGAGCGATGGCCGATATCTCGCTCGATCGGTTCGTTATCGAGGCAGAAGTCGTCGGCTTCGATCCCGAAAACGAGCGACCGGTACCGTTCCAGGAGCTTTCGCGCCGAATCACGCGAAAATACGAGATAGATCGGCTCAAAGAGGAGGTCCCTGTCCGGGTGTTCGTCTTTGACCTGCTCTATGACGATAATGATCTACTCCTGGCTGAACCGTTACGTGAGCGCCTCCGAGGATTGAACGAGCCAATTCGAGAGACGCAGGATCGCCTGATGCGGGCCGACCATCTTGTGACAGACGATCCAGCTGAGGCAACGCAGTTTCGAGCGTCAGCTCTGGCGAGTGGCCACGAGGGAATCATGGTAAAAAACCTCGACGCCGCCTACCAGCCCGGGAGCCGGGTCGGCTATCAACAGAAAGTCAAATCCACCCACGATCCCCTCGATCTCGTCGTCACCCGGGCAAAATGGAGTGAAGGAAGAAAAAGCGACTTTCTCGGTCGACCGTACCTCGCCTGCCGAGATGCCGAGGGGGCGCTCCGAGAGGTCGGCCGGATGCACACTGGGTTCACCGATGAGGAACTGGAAACGTTTCACGGGTTGGTCGAACCCCTGATTCAGTCGCTCGAGGGCCGAGAGGCCGCCTTGCGTCCGGAGGTAGTCCTGGAGGTCGAATGTGCCGAAATCCAACGGTCCACGACGTACGACGCAGGATACGCGCTCCGGTTTCCACGGCTGAAACGGATCAGACCGGATCTGGCTGTCGAGGACATTGATACCCTCCACACGGTAGCCGAGATGTACGAGTCACAATCCGAATCGTGAGGAACACTCGCAAGTGCTTTGTCTCGATAACGTCGCGTTGTGGTATGACGATCGACGTCGAATCCTGCCGCCTCATTCCGACCGAATCTCACCCGGGGGCAGAGAATATGGCCCTCGACGAAATCGCGGCCCGCCGGGCCGCAGACACCGGGACGGCAACGGCGCGCGTCTACTGTTGGGAGCCATCGACGCTTTCGCTCGGATACACCCAACAGCCGAAAACGGTGGCGTGGAAGTGGTGCCGGGAACACGGGATCGACGTAACCCGGCGGTCGACCGGCGGTGGCGGGATACTGCACGAATCGACGGGCGACGTGGCCTATTCCATCGTCGCACCCAGCGATGCTGTCCCCTCCGATCTACTAGACGCCTACGAGCTGTTATGCACACCGGTCATTGACGCGTTCGCGTCCCTCGGAATCGAGGTCGATTTTGCGAGCGAAGAACAGCCGCCGATCTACGAGCCGTCGTGTTACCTCCGGGGGATCAACCCCGCTCACGACCTCGTCGTAGCGGGGACGCCGGAACGGAAGATCAGCGGGAACGCCCAGTACCGGCAACGGGATGCAGTTGTTCAGCATGGATCGCTTAAATATGCCGTTGATCCGGACCGACTTCTCAACTGCTTCACGACCGAGGATATCGACTCTGATCAGGTCCGGGAACGCGTCGCGACGGTAGAAGAACTCGGTGTCACGGATCTAACCGACATGATTGACGCCCTCGAGGGTTCGCTCGTGGCGTTCCTCGGAGCCGAGCCAGGAAATTGGACGGAAGCTGAACGAGCCGCGTCGAAGACACTTACCACCGAGAAGTTCGAGGCGGAGGAGTGGATTCGTCACCGGGAGGCACCGGCGTGACACAAGCGATTGTAGTGCGGGCGAGTGGACACGAGCATGTGAGTGCGAGACACGAGAGCACGTTTGAGATCACCACCGACGACTGGTTGACGCCAGCAGGTGACTGTATCATCGGTGTTGCTGCCGACAACACTCCGCAGGGACTCCCCACCGAATTTACGAGCGCATGTCGGAATGCGGACGCGACGATAACCGTCTCGCTTGCGGCTGACGGTCACACGGACATCGTCAGCGGTCACGGGAGCCCGGAGCTGTCGTTTGACAGCGACCGTTCGTTCGTGTGCCGGACCAGCGAATACGTGGACGATCGAACGGTGATGGTCGGCGCTGATGCTGCCGCGGGTGATCTGGACCGCGATCTGATCGCCGCACTTGAGTCAGGAGCAGCATTGAGAGCCCGATTCGAAGTCGAACCGGGGGACCCAAGGTCGGGGCACCCATCGCGCAGTTGATGGCAGATGATCGCGAACCGGGTGAGAATATCGGGGCCGCGTACGGCACCGCGATTGCTGGTGACGATGGTCCGCCAAGAACGGATGGCGAGCGCGTGGTGGACAGACTCGGCGAATTGTACTGGCAGAAGGGGTACGGCGGGCGCGATGCGTTCCGATGCCTGGTCCGCACCATCCTCAGCCAGAACACGAGCGATGTCGCGAGTCAACCAGCCCACGACGCGCTCATCGAACGCTTCGACGACGGCGAACTCGTCCGCGCCCTCGTGCGTGCCCCCCGCGAAGAGATCGTCGAGACGATCAAATCCGCCGGGCTGTACAATCAGAAAGCCAACGTGATCCAACGGGCCGCAGAGCATATCGATGGGGCATTTGGTGACGAAGCCTCATTTAACAACTTCATCCAGTCGGCCCCGTACGAGGAAGCGCGGGAACGACTCCTTGCGATGAACGGGGTGGGTCCGAAAACCGCGGATTGTGTCCTCTTGTTCTCAGGTGGCCGGTCCGGCGTCTTCCCGGTCGATACGCACGTTCACCGGATCTATCGACGTCTCGGTCTCGTGCCGGCGGACGCCACTCACGAGGAAACGCGAACCATCCTCGAGGGGCGGGTCGAGGAGCTCGATCGTGACGACGAACAGAAGTGGCGAGATAGCGCGATTCCCCCCGAGAAGTGTGGCTTCGGACACACGGGCTCCATCCAGTTCGGCCGGGAATACTGCAGTGCACGAACACCTGCGTGTTTGGACGGCGTTGATGCGTGTCCGCTCTCCGATCTCTGCGAACGCGTTGGTATCGACCTTGACACTGAGGAGGTGCGGGATCCTGGGGCGGTGTCAGACGGGGAGACCGAGTGACGCCGTAACCCCCGCACCGGTTGTGTGATGGCCTCGCCACACCGATCTGGAATTTAGATGGTAGCAACCAATCGTCCGTGACGATAATGACCCCTTATCCACGGCGAGCAGTCCTCGGTGGGATCGCAGCCATTGGCGGGCTAGACGCGGTGGCGGGTCCAACGCACGCGACGAATGAAGCTGACGATGGGGACGGGGAGCCGATCGAGGTGTTCCTCGAGGATCGCGGGATGCCGCTCGCATATTCGACCGAAGAGCTTCGAAATGCGCTCATGGACGGGGGGCCGCCGCCTGACGGCATCCCCTCGATCGACGATCCGTCGTTCGTTGAACCCGCCGAGGCACCAGACACACTCGATGACGGTGATCCGATCTTCGGTGTCGTGATGGATGGGGAGGCCGTGGCCTATCCGCAATACATTCTGGTGTGGCACGAGATTGTCAACCACGACATTGGCGGGACCCCGGTGTGCATTACGTACTGCCCGCTCACCGGCACGGCTCAGGGATTTTACCGCGGAGACCTCGAGTTTGGCGTCTCCGGGATGCTCGTCAACAGCAACCTCGTGATGTTCGACCGCGAGACGGATTCGCTATTCCCGCAAGTACTCGCCTGGGGGATTGAAGGGGAGTTCGAGGAGGAGTTCCTGAACGAGTTTCGGATCGTGTGGACAACCTGGGAACGGTGGCGGGAACAGTATCCCGAGACGAAACTGTTGAGCGAGAGTACGGGGTTCCCGCGTAACTACGGCGCGGATCCGTACGGCCGGTACAACCCAGTCGGCGGCTATTACGAGTCCGAACGGCTGCTGTTCCCCGCGCTGTCGGACGACGGGACGCTGCATCCCAAAGAGATGGTACTCGGGGCCCGTGTCGAAGAAGGGGCATTGGCGGTCCAAAAGACTGTATTGGCCGAAGAGAACATCATCGAAGAGACCGTAGATCACAGGCGATTCGTGTTCGTCTACGACCCTGCTCTGGACAGCGGATGGTGCTATGTGCCTGCGGACGAAGTCGAAGTCGAATACGAGGAAGGGGAATACGTGGTCGACGGGGAATCCGGGTACGCTGCGGACGAACTGCCGTTCGACGAGGTGCTCGTCATGGACGCGATGTGGTTTGCCTGGGCTGGCTACTACCCGGAAGCCGAGTTGCTCCATGACGTTGACGCACCGTTTAGCGAGGGCGATGACGACGAGGAGACGGACGATTCAGTAGCAGACGAACCCGACAATGATGAGCGAGACGAACAGACGAGTGAGGAGAACGATGACACACCGGACGAGGACGATGAAGATGAGGGGCCAACGGACGATACGGATGATCGTGAGCAGGTAACGACCGAGATCACTGATGGCCAGGAAGAAACCGGGGCGGAGGCGCTTCCCGGCTTCGGGCCGGTTGCCGCCGCGGGTGGGATCAGTGCCGGTGCGTACGCTGCATATCGACTCGATCTGCTTTCAACATCCAGCGACGACGAGAAGTAGGCCGATGGAATGAAACTCGGGTCAACTAGTGATGACCGATATGGACACCGCCACTACTTTTTTAGTCGTTGGCGTGGCACGATCCCACATGCCTGATGTCGTGATCGTCGGCGGGGGTCCCGCCGGCCTGAGCGCCGGATTGTTCACCGCGAAGAACGGGCTCGATACCGTAATCTTCGATGGCGATGACTCGTGGATGCATATGGCGCATCTGTTCAACTACCTGGGTATCCGGAGCATAGCGGGCGATGAGTTTCTCGCCGTCGCGCGAGGACAGGTGGAAGACCGTGGTGCAGCCCTCCACACCGACGAGGAGGTGACGTCCGTGACCGTCCGGGACAACGGATTCACGGTCGAAACGGACGATGGGGAACACGAAGCGAAGTATGTGGTGCTTGCGACTGGGGCCGATCGTGACCTGGCCGAAGAAATCGGCTGCGAGTTAACCGATGAGGAGACCGTGGCCGTTTCACTCTCGATGGAAACCAGCATCGATGACCTATATGCGACCGGAGCGATGGTCCGGGATCAAGAGTGGCAGGCGATCATCTCAGCGGGTGATGGCGGGACGGCCGCACTCGATATCCTCTCGAAAGAGGAGGGCGAGCATTTCCATGACTTCGATACCCCGGACGACGTGCCGACGTTGGCATCGGAATGATCCGATCGAACGAGAGCGCGGCTAGGCTGATCGCTTCAATCGATCGGAGTTCGCGGCGTTTCCCGTGATGCGTTCGTTGGGGCGAATGCTATCCGCCGAAGGTAACGGGTGTGTCCTCAGACCCCGATCAACGGGGCATACCGAAACGTCAGGAACGCGCCGATGGTCGCGATGACCGGGACGAGATTCTGGATCACGATGACTCGCGCAGTCGTCGACGGGTCGAATAAATCCGCCGTTCGCGGCATCTCTTCCGGGCGCTCCGCTCCCATTTCCTGGACGGTATCGCCCGGCTGATCTGCCGCAAGGGCGCCCGTGGTAACCGTGGCGGCCTTCTCGCCACGAACTGCGTCGGACACCGTCACGGTACGCGTTGCTCGTCCCCACCCCAGACCGACGATCGCCATGGTCGCCACAATAACGAGTTGGACGGGAATACCGATGGCCGACAACAAGGTCACGATCGTCGCTGAGATGACCATCACCACCACCGCAGCGGGCAACGGCAGTGCGGTGATGTCGTTCGCCATCGTATCTAACGTCCGTCGGGCGATGGTGAACGCCCCGATCGCTACCGCCGCACAAGCGATTAGCACCCCTGCCTGCATGCTTATGGCCCCACTGCCGACGAGCGGCGCGACCGCGTTTGCGACGTTAGAGGCACCGGAACTGAACGCCATATACGCGCCGATCGCGAGGACGATCAACGCTCCACCCACCTCACGGCGTTCGGCTCCTCCCACGACGCGGATGCGGGGTACAGGCCCGCTCCGGTCGATAACCCAGACACCCTCATCACGAGGGGGAATAGCAACCCACTGGTTGATGTAGGGATACCAGTATCGGCCGATGACGCCAGCTACCCAGAACGCCACGATCGGTGCCACGATCCACCACGAGACGATCTGCCCCATCGTGGCCCAATCTAACGTTCCAGTGGCGATTCCCAGCCCGGCAATCGAACCGACAGCAGTCATGGACGTCGAGGCCGGCACCCCGAAGAGGTTACCACAGTAGAGTGCTACGCCGATGAAGAACATCACCACGATCCCTGATTCGAGCGTCAACACCGAACGCGGGACCAGCTCCTCCCCTAACGTTCGCACGACGGCGGGACCGATCAACCATCCACCCAGTAAAAAACAGACGGACATCAATACGGCGGCCCCAACTTTGGTGACGACGTTCGCCCCGACAGCAGGACCGAACGAGACGCCGGTGGTCGCCCCACCGATGTTGTAACCGACGAAAACGGCCACCAGGATACCCGCCAACAAGATGACCTCCATATACGCAGTACGCAACGGCCGAGGGCCTTAAAATACGCAGACCGTAACATTAATGTCATGCTATGACCTACCACAGTACAGGAGGTGGTGCATCTACACCGCAACACCCAAACCAAACACCGACGCTTCGCCTTCAAACCAGCCCTTCTTCGCGCTTTGATGCCATGTCCAATTTCATCGACCTCAGACCCGACGCGGGGTTTATCCGTTTCTGCGATAAGTATGAGATATGCGAGACGCATTCACCCGCATTCTGAGTCGAGCGAAATACGCGGCAATCGGTGGGGCCATCGGCGGCGCGGTGGGCGGCGTTTTTAGTCGTAACGCCGCGAGCACCGGGGCTGCTCTCGGGGCGCTCTTGGGCGCCGCAATCGGTGAAAAACGAGTCGACGCGGTGTCCTACATCTCGGAGATCAAAGAGCGGAAATCCGAAATCCCGTCCCTCGCCAACGAGTAAGCGAGCCGAAGCATCGAGGCGGTTTTACCCGAAGATTGGCAACCGACCGACGAACGATCGTTAATTCGCTCCCTCCCCTCCCATAGCACGGGAGTGGGCGATTCACAGGAACAACCGCCAGTAGTAGGGACTGACGAACCCTTCAATCGCCGCCGCGAGGGCGAGTACGAATCCAAGGGCAATGAGCACCCAGAAGGCACGTTCGAACGTGGCCGCGAGCGTATTGCGACTCATCTGACCGCGCCAGGCGCGCCACACCGCGATGCCGAGGTGGATCCCCACCGCACCGGCGACCACGATAGCTGGAATTTCGAGGATCCCGTGTGGAATGACAAATGCCGCCAAAACGTCCAATTCGGTCTCCAAGCGAGACACGGCACCAAACATCACGCCATTGTGAAGCAGCGTGACAATCGCAGGAATGGCAAAGGCCACACCGGAGAATGCGGCGGAGAGTGCAACAGCCCAGTTGTTACCGAAAATTTGTAAGGCGGTGACAGGGGGGATAATAGTCTCGGTACGGGCCCTGATCGACATCTCTACGACGCCGTCCAACGGCTCGATCAACAACCATCCTGCGAAGAATCCGACAACGAGAAAACCCGCCGAAGCTACGTGCGCGACGGGCGTTGCGGGGATGAAGCTTCCAAGCTCCCTGAAGGCGCGACCGGTACCGTTCCGGACTTGTTCCCTGAACCTCGTTTCGACATCGGTGTACGGGGAGATCGAGTCCCGGTAATCCCCGTAGAGCGCCGTTTTGAGCAGGTGTAACCCGGGTGTGACCAGCAGGATACCCGCCAGACTCATGAGACCCGCGCCGCCGAACGGCGCGGCGGCCGCCGAGGCCGAGGCGAGTCCGAACAGAATGCCCAGGCTGATGGCATAGTACCCAGCGGCAGCCATCAGTTCATTGCGGATGAACCCGGCGCTCTGACGGAGAGAGCCCAGCGCCGACTGCTCGTCGACCACAACCGAAACCGGGGCAAACACGAAAATCGCTCGAATTGCCGCGATCGCCGCGAGCCAAAAGAGAACCACGAATATCGCGAGAATCACGGCGAGGGCGAGTGATACGGCTGCGGCTGCTGCGAGGACTATCACTGCAAACCCGGTGACTGTGATCCAGAGGACTAGTTCCATGACGTACAGCCCCAGCAGGCTGAGCCAGTAGTTGCGAACGCCGCCGATACCGTTAATAAGGCCAGGTTCCCGCCGCAGGCGCCCATAGCACGCCGCAAGTTGTCCCGCCTCGATCGCAGCGGCGATGACGATCCCCACCGCGATGGTAATTCCGATGGAAAAAAAGAGAATACCGAGGGTCGTCGGCGTGACGAGCGCCTCGACGGCTGGCTCAAAGGACTCGAGCCACTCGAGAAACGCCTCCGGTTCCCCTTCAGGGTCTGGAGGAGTCATCTCGATCGCCTCGAGTTCGGTGAAGAACAGATCGATGCGATCGGTGACTGTGAGGTAGGCCAACACGAGAACGAGTCCGGCAAACGTGAACACGCGTGCGATAACTGGTGCCGCGAGCGTGAGGAGGTACATCGGCAAGAGATCCGCGGGGCGTCGTCGGATGGTGGCCAGCGCGGCCCTAATACCCGTTGCGAGATCCATACCGGTGGCAACACGCGCCGTCAGTTAAAACCGTCCGACCGGGACGGGTCGATCCCTTGGCTCAACGCTTATATGCGTTGACGCCAAACCCTTTTCTCGGAGATATCCATACCGTGTGTTGCAGTTCAGCTGGTGTCCAATCAGCACAGATGGAACGTGACCTCGGCGATTTCCCGCCGAGTGCGAAGCTTGTGTATATGACCCTCGATTACGAAGGGCCGCTGACGCAAAAGAAGCTCGTCGCCCGCACCGAACTGGCCAATCGGACCGTTCGGAGTGCGCTCAGTGAATTGATCGATGCCGAGCTCGTTGTCGAGGAGTTGTACCATCAGGATCTCCGTCAGCGGCAGTATCGCGTCGCTGACGAGGACGAATAGCCGACGGCCCTTCAATCAGAAGCCGACCGGGCAGCCGAACAGGTGTCACCTGTTGGTGACGCCACATCATCCCGCTGGTAGCCATGCGAGGCGCCAGCGGGGCGTGGATGGCAGGAGTACGGACAATTCGAGCCGAAACCCTCGAGCTTCACAGTCGGTAGGTCCCATCGGTCCCGTTTGCTGACGTAGATGTATTATCGCGAACGATCTCGAAGTGGGGCGTCCAGGAACACAGCCACGAGCCATCGCTTTGCCTGAGATCGGAGACGGAAGCGATAGTAGTCAGGGTGATGCCCGAGACTGAGCCACCGCTCGCTGAAGGCGGTGATCGCGGCGGGCGAGCGCGGTTCGTCCGCGTTCAGCGTGGCGTTCGTCGGCCGAACTCCGATGCCGTTGGTCAGTTCTTGGCGGATGTAGTTGCAGTCACTGTCGAGAGCGTGATCGATCCATTCGCGGAAGACCGCAACCGAAATCACTCTGGGAGTGGACGGCCATCTCGATGGGGCTGGGTGAGTACGCCCCATTGAATGAGCAGTGTAAGATTCCGCGACATGCAGCTCACGGCGATACACATCCACCGAATCTTCGAAGCGCTTCAAGCCCGGACCTGTTCGGCGGTTCATCCAAGTCGGGGGACGCCATGAGGGCGCCTAGCCCGGGTTAGGAGACCCGGACCGCTGGAAAACCGGTCGAATATAGTGCCACCTTTTCGCTCGGTAAAAACCCCAATTCCTCGAAAATCCAACACAATCAGACAACACAACCATATTTTCACGATCCTATATGTGAGAGAGGGAATGCGCGCGGGAAGCCTCGCCCGTCGACCCGGGGAGGGCTATCACATGTCTCATCGCCAGCCAGGAACGATCGACCTCGATTGACGAACGCGCACGAAGAGACCGGAGGTGTAGCTTGCTGTGACTACTCGTCCGGCGGCCCCGCATCTTCCGGGGCGTTGTCGGGCGATTCGTTCCCGATATCCTGGGCCTGGTCGGCGTCGTTGTCGTTCGGCCCAGCGTCATCTGGCTTGTCATGTTCGCCCGCATCGCCAGGCGTACCGTCGACCTCCTCCACATCGACGTCCTCGCCGTTGATCCCGCTCCCCGAAATAACCGGCCGGAGGTTGTAGTGGTCCTGCTGTCCGCGTCGTACCACGTGGATGTCGAAAACGAAATCCACCTCTTGGCCCTCCTGCAGTTCGAATGAGTGCGTGATCTGCAACTTGCCGCTCGGGACGGTCACCTCCACATCCTCGCCGTCGACGATCCCGTCGGTTTCCGAGACGTAGAGTTCGAGCTTGTTGTACTCCCCCTCCGGCAACTCCCTTTCGTAAACGGCGATCGCCTTGTCGCCGATGACCTCCGTGAGGTCGACGGTAGCGTCGTCGAGATCGAGTACATAAAAGCCGTTCCCGGCTTCGCCCCCGTCGTAATTCGTTGCATCGCCATTATCGTCCGATTCCTCGTCATCTTCGGATGGGTGGGCGTTGTCTGGGGCGTTATCGGTCGATTCGTTGTCAGCGTTCCCTGGTTGGCCGTTACGGTTCCCATCACCACGCTCATTCTCGTCGTCGATATCGTCCGGGAAGATCCGCGCCGCGTCGAAGGATACTTCAAGGGAGTCAAAGTCCCCGATATCCGCGGGGAGATCGCTGATGAGGAGTCGGAAATTGCCCGTTCCCGGGGATGTGCCGTTCGGCTCGATCGATTCGAGGGGCGCCAGACAGCCAGTGAGGAGGGTGACCCCCGTCCCGGCACCGAGGGCCATGAGCCGGCGTCGACGGAGTTTTTGGTTTTCAGCGCACGCTCTCGGCCGTTTCATCAGGTTCGATCGTCGAGGGGCCATGACGGTCGAGTCAACCGCCTAAATGGTCATAAACCCGATAGCCACTCAATCCGGATTTGGCTGAATTAACGGCGGTTAAATACCAAATTCCGTCAGATAACGGGCGTAAATCGCCGCTTACCGACGGATATCGGTGACATCAGGACAGGTGTCACAGGTTTTCACGGAGAACCAATCCTGCAAGTGATAGACTATGTCACCGGATCGTCAGTCGCCGAGCAGTTCTCGATCGAACAGGTCGAATCGCTTGCCGATGCCGAAACCGACCGGCCCGGCTGCCAATGTCTGATGAACCGAGTAGAGTCCGGGGAGATTGATGCTGTTGTGAGTAACGACATGAACCCCACACGGAACGTTTCCGACCTGATGTGGACCGTCGACCGTCTTCGAGAATGTGACCTCGCGCTGTACTTCATAGGTAAGCTGCCCACGAGTGAACTCATCGGCTTTGGCATGACCCTCCTTGGTTTCACCACGCCGGCTTGGGTGGCGTGGTAGGGGCCGGATCGTCGGGTCCGCGATTTGGGGCCTGCCGTTGGAGGCCCGTCAGAACAGGCCATTTTGGCCCGATCGGACTGCTGATGGTTGTCCGCCTCACCGGTTAAAGGTTGGTTCGGGGCAGTTGAGATTCCTTCCACAAATGAACTCGTGGGTTTCCTCGCTTTTTCCCCACGATCCGGTCAAACACCACCCGGAAAATGGCGACTAAATCTAAGATGCGACGTTGGAAATCTTGGCTGAAATGGTTGAATGTGAAGATAAGATCACAACGACAACGTATACGCGACGGGATCGCGGCCCGCCAGGAATCGAACAGCTATCATCACGAACCCGCCCCACACGTGTTCGAAAAGGAGGACGATCAGCTCGGCGAGACGTTGGCTTGGGGGAAAATTCGAGCCGAAAGCCTCGCACTCCAGCAACAAGGCGAGAACAAACCCCTTGGTGATACCGAAGAGCGTACCGTTTCGAACGACCCCACGAAGGAATCCGCTCCCTCTGGCGAGAAGGATGACAACATTCCCGGTCGACGCTCTCCTAGGAGACGCGAGCCGTCAAGAAGTTGCTACCCACTGATGAGTGCGAGCAACCGACGACGCCCACGCTCTAGGCCGACCGCGACGAGCAAGAGAACGAGGCCGGCGACGATCAGCGCGATAGCACCCGAAACCTCCCCCGTCAATACTGCGAGATTGACGAGGACAAGCAAGAGAAATCCGATTACTCCGAGATTGATGAGCCAGGACTCCTCAAGGCGGATCGCAACGACGACCACGACGAGTAAGTAGGTGAGAAAGCCCACCTGAATGAGGAAATGGCCGGCCAGCCAGTGGATCGTCCCGCCGGTCTCGATCAGGACGACCAAATATGCGGCCGCAACGGGTGGCGCCGCTACTAGCGCCAACTCGGCGCCCGAGACGATTCCGCGGCGAACGGCGAACGCGACGGTGAGGCCGACCAAACCCATCAATCCGAAGCCCAGCCATAGCTCGGGTGCAAACTCGAAGGGGACCCGTGACAGCCCAGGGCCGCTGGCGCTAACAACCATGAAACCAACAATACCGGAGGCGCTACCAAGCGTCCAGTACACCGGTGACATATCCCGATTCCTGGCCGCTGGGAGGGCTCCCGCGGCTACTGCGACACCGCCGAGGACGACGCCGGTGAGCGGGCCTTCCGTCCCGTCGAGCGTCGTGCTCGCAGCGATCAACAGCACGGCAATCGCCATCCCGACCCCGACGCGAGAGACGAACGCCTGCCCCATCGGAAGCGCCACCAACCCCCAGATGAACAGCAAGACGGTCGGGTCTGTTGTCGGGGCGTGAATGTCAGCCAGGAGGAACAGTGTCGGGCCGAGCAAGATCGCGCCGAGGAGCCACAATGCATGACCAGCGCTGGGATACCATCTACGATCGAGGAGTAGTCCGGAAAGGGCCGCACCAACGGGAACAGCAACGAGGAGTGCCGTACGAACCGTTGTCGAAAACTCGGCCCATCGGGCAAGAAGAAAGACTAGAATCCCGGCACCGACGAGGACTGCGCCCATGACGGCGACGATCCAGGCGAGTCGATGCCGGGGGCCAGATCGCCCGAGGGAGCCATCCCCGGATCGTTCGAACTGGCGAATGGCGTTCGCAGTCTCTCCGTCGATGACCCCCGCAGCCTCCCACCGGTCTACCGCAGCCTCGAGGGACTCTTTGTCCATCATCAGAACGTTAGGTCCCACAAAGATGAATTTTCGGCCAGCGAGAACGCCGTCGCAAACCCATCACGAGGCTACCATTTAATGAGTGCCGCAACGAATCCCGATTTGCTCACGTCGTGGACTTGTCGAGAGAAACCCACCACACGAACCGCTTTCCCACGTCTTTTTGGTTGACTCGACCCGCCTCTTCGAGAGATTTTAACCGACGTCGGGCAGTCTGTAGATGGTAGTCAAAGTGGAGCGCGACCTCCTTTGTGGTGACGACTTCCTGGGCTTCTACGAAGCTGAGGATTTCCTCATCTGAATGACGCTTCTCGAACGGCCCTGCGGTGCCTTCATCCGACATTCTCGGTTACGCTAGCACAACCTTCGATGAGCCTTATACGGATATTATATTTTCAGCAATCCTTGTTTTAAAACACATTTTGTACCAGAGCTTTTGTCGTGAAGGATCCCCTGTCCTCTACCGACAAACGATGGAGTTCTACACGTGTCGATCGGAAGGATTGGAGTGATAATGACCGAACATCGACATATAATCGATCGAGCGCAAGTGAATACGAAGAGCAGATGATCGCACCACGTTGTCATCGGAAGATCGCACGCAGGAGGCCTGCTCGCGTCGACAGCTTCGGCGGGCACCGAATGGACCTGCCCCCCAAGCCGACAGCCGCCATCCAAGACCTGTATGCCCCGTTCTTGGAAACCCCATCGGACGATTCGGACGGTAGCGGTGCTCCTGTTCGGACCGCAGATGGGCTCACCACCCTCACTCGAAAAGGAGACGTCTCGCACAACGGTACGATTTCGGAAAGGCACCAGATCAACGATACATTCGGGTTGTGCGCGACCATCGGGTCTTTATTTCAGCGCCGAGGACCGTTCGCAGCTCCGGAAGACGGGAGGCTCGGCCCCGCTTCGATTTCCAGGGGATCGAGACTGGAGGTACCTATCGGAGGGTCAGTTTCGTTGACGCGAGGGCACTCTCCCCTGTTGACGGCATGCTCATAACCCCTTTCAGACGGATGCGCCGCCAACAGCGGTCGTTGTAGACCGAGAGAGATGTTCGGTCATCATCGAATCGCCTACGGTCGGGAAGCGAACGTCGATTATGGACTATGAACACAGAAAATCAAACCAGTTACCGGATCGTTGCTGCAGTGTCACGGCGGGAAGGAGTTGCGCCACACGAACTCGAAGAAGTCTTATACGACGCTGTTGACCCGGATGCACTCGACCAACTGTTCAACAATACGAACGGTAGCGTGACCTTCGATTACCACGGTTATCGGATAACCGTCGACAGCGACGGGAATATTGACCTTGTCCCTCGTTGAAACCTGCCGCCCGGGTCAATCAAATTTCTGCTGAGCGTTCGCTAGCGTATCCCGATACCACCAGTGAACAACATCCTCTATATCCTGAAGCAACGCTTGCTCACCGTTCAACGTCCCGATCCCGACCGTCCATGGTGCCGAGTCGGCTCCTTTGGTTGAGATTTCGTAGACGAATGGAACGTCGGCGATGAGCGTATCGGGACCGAGCACTGCATGCTCGGAGAATGCGTCAAGAACCCTCTTGTCCACACCGCCGGGGTCGCTAAACAAGGTCTCGAGTTCGTAACCGAACTCCTCGATCGGGATCCGGAGATATAAATACTGGAGGACATCGATGGCGAGAAACTGGACTGCAGTTGTACCAGGATCCGGAAAAACCGGTTGTTGATCAACGACTTGCCGAAACACCGACAGACTGCTGATCACGTCCTCCGGGTGTCCGTGCCGTTTCCGACGAACCGTTGCGGACCCATTACCGTCGGCGAACCGTATGATACAGGAAATCGACATACTTCCTAGTCCACCTTCCTATACCCGAATCGAGCGGGGGGGTATTGACCTCGGGAGGCCGTTCGATGGGATCCGACGCGCATGGTGCCTTCGGACACGACGTACCACTGTTGATTCGGCTAACCAACATAAACCATCGTGTCGATTACCAAACCCGGGTGAGATTGATGGCGTCGAATGCGTTCGGTATCTTGGAGACATCATCCATCGGACAGTTACAAGCGGAGCGAACCCGAGCTTGGGCCACCGAGAAAAACATCACGTTTGAGAACTGTCGAGGATAACGAGAGGACCGGTCGAGGTGGCGCCGACCGACCGTGAAATGAGAAGACGTTGATCTCATCGACACATTTTGGTGCAGCCGGGTCCCGTCACGAATCGATCGTCGGTTGCCGCCAGGGCCGGCCGTGTGCCTGCGTGGGAGATAATGTGACAACGGTCTGTTTGTATGATCGCCTTTTTCCGACCCGCGGCCCGGCCTCGCTCGACTTACTTGCTTAGAACCGATGAAATCACCAACAACGGCATCTAGCCCACTTCCCCCACACATCGGCAACCTACACAGTAATCCTTCCTTCGGTCGACGACGTATAGATCATAGTCTCATTGGCCACGCCCATTTCATTGTGATTCCTCATGTCGAGCACCACCCCTCCTTGAGACACAGTTTCATTCGGGGTAGTTCGAGTGTACCGCAGGGAGAGTCGCTCAGCTCTGTCTGGCTTCGCGCAATATATCCTGGACGTGTCGCTTCGAATATACCGTATCGAAGCGATCTTCGATGAACTGTTGGACAACGCGTGGTGTCCAACGGGGTTCATCGATCCCGGTCTCGGCAGGGGTCGCATCGAGGGCCTCGACGAGTTCTTGCCACTCGTCCGAAGACAGTTTTGCCGGTCTGCCCGACCGTGGTGCGTCATAGATGACGTCTTCTGGCGACTCGTGGCGCAGTCGTTCCAGTCGATTCAACCAGTTGTGAACGGTTGATTCGGAGACGCCATACCAGTCGGCTATCGTCGTGGCGGCAACACCTTCCTTGTAATTGATTCCCGCGACTAATCGGAGAACCGGACGTTTGCTCTCGACTTCGTCGAAGCAGGAACGGAGCTCGTCTGCAGAGATATCTTCCAGATGGGCCATATAGTACGGTTGGTTTCCACACCGACTACTTTGTTCTCTTAGGTGGCAGTCGCTTTCTGAACCGTTTACATCTCCGGTTTGTGAAATCAACTGGTTGTCACTGGCAGATTGTCGTCAGGTTCCAGGGGAGCTAGACTGCGGATGGTCGGATTCCTCGTCAAACCCTTCGGCGAGAAGATTAGCCGTCTCGACGAGCAAGGCAACCACCAACGGACCGACAATCACGCCGATCGCCCCAAGTGTCAAAAGACCGCCAACGAAGCCGACGAAGTATAACACGCCGGATAATTTAGTCGCGTAGGCAGCCAGACGAGGCCTGATCACCACGTCTGGCGCTGCAACGATTAACACCCCTCCGACCACGAGCACCAGCGCGGCCTGAAGGTATTGGCCGAGAATGAGTTCAGAAAAGATGATCGCAATGATAAGCACGCTCGGTCCGATCATCGGGACAAATTGAAACAACCCCGCGACGGTGGCCAGCGAGAGCCAGGCTTCATAGCCGAGGAGATAGAAGACGGGCATGGCAATAATCACGGTAGCAAGGGCGGTAGCTCCTTGGAGGATGTAGATGGCATAAAGCGTGTCTCGGGCCCGTCGGTGGAGCGCTCGAGCGATATCCCGGTGCCGGGGAGGAACGACCGAAAACGTACTCGAAGCGATGTCGCGTTCGTTATGGACAAGGGCAAACACGACGAAAGCGAACAAGGCGAACTTGACCGCAAGGATGGGTACCTGTGCAGTGATGGCAAACGCGAGATCGGTGAGCCACCCTGCCAGAAAGTCCCAAATCTCCTCGATGGTGACCTGGTGTTCGAACCCGACCGCCGCGAGCGTGATCGAGTCCGGGAGCTGTTGAATCAGTTCGACGGCTTGATCGGCACGCACGAAAAGAACGAACACGAGCGGGGCGAGAATGGCCAATATTCCGCCGACAGCGCCTACAGTGACAATAAGGGTCGCAGGGATCCGACCGACACCTCGTTGTCGAAGCTCCCGCCGAAAGGGCGCAAGAATGTAGGCGACAGTCAGGGCAAATACGATTGTGCCGAGCACCTCAAAGAGCGCCACGATACTGAGAGAGATGACCCCGATCAACACCGCACCGAGAACTCGTTGGCGCTCCATGTTACTGGGTGTATCTGTTGACATGGTAGCCAAAGGGCTGCCAGTCCAAAAAATGGTTGTCGGTCCGACGTAAACTTGCGAACCTGACTACGGAGCCCCCAGCGGAAGGGAATAAGACCGTGGTAGCTCAGTCCTCGGCCCAGTAGTACAACTCCTCCCGTGGCGCGTTACAATTCGGGCAGTTGTCCGGCAACATGTCCTCGAGTTGACCCATTTCGCCACACTCCCAACAACGCCACATCACGTAGGCCACACCCGTAACGTCACGAACGCTCGTCAGTGGCTTTCGGGCTGTTTCTTTCTCTCCCCGGACATAAAAGCCCGAGCTGTCCAATCCTCGTATCGTTCCCAGCTTCTCACCGTCCTCGTCGAATACCGGTTCGCCGATATCCACCCCGCTGTACAGTTCGTCATCTGACGTGCTCATAGCTACCATCTAGCGAACGACGACCAAAAAGATTCGCGCCCATCTGTGGATCGACACCCTTCCGGAGCAGGTTCGCCGTTCGGCAGGATTCAAAGCGGAAGGGAACACCTACGAGGGACGGTGGACGGCGCACTCCGTCGTTCATCCCTCATACATGTCACCGAAAAATGATGGCTCCCGGTTTCAGTTACGCTCTGCGGCCGATGGCCCGAAGGGGCCACTTCGTCGGATACTCCACGCGTACGGTCGCCCGTATCGACGATTGACCGCCCTCGCTGTGATCGCTTCGGTATTGTTTCCGGCCTTGGCAGTGCTGCCACCGTATTTACTCCAGGTCGCGATCGATGCCGTCCTCCTCGAACAGCGACCATTCAGTGTGGCGGGACAGTCACCGGATTGGATCTCGGAAGATCGCACGGCACAGTTGGTCGTGATCACGGTGCTCCTCGTCACAGTCGTCGGCGCTGCCGCCGTGACCAGCGCCGTGAGCACACTTGCCTGGGGGCGGGTAGCCCAGCGTATTCAGCACGACATCCGGACTGCGAGCTACCGCGCGTTACAGGAACGACCGCTGGCGTCGATCCACGGGGAACAACGGGGACAGTTGCTCAGCGTGCTGAGTAACGACGTGGACGAACTCGACCGTCTCCTGCGGCGTGGGGGAAAAGAGTCGATCGAACTCGTCGTTCGACTCCTCGGTGTCACGTGCGTCCTGTTCGTGCTGCATTGGCAACTCGCCCTCGTGGCGCTTGCGGTCATTCCACCGACGGTTCTCCTCACAGGATGGTTCTTTTCACGCATTCGACCGATCCATCGCGCCATCCGCCAGCAGATCGGTCGTCTCAATGCCCGTATCGAGAACAACCTCGACGGAATCACGACGATCAAAACGTACGGTACCACGGACCGAGAGGCGCGACGTATCAAGGAGGGCTCTCGACGAGTGTTTCGGGCAAAGTGGCAGGCGGCCGTCTGGAACGCCGGCGTATTTCCCGCGATCGGGTTTGTCAACGCCGTCGGTTTTTCGGTCATGCTCCTCCTCGGTGGCTTCTGGATCGTCAACGGCCCGCCGTTTCCTGGCGCTGCACCGCTTACAGTGGGGACGCTCGTCGCATTCCTCGTATACAACCACCAGCTCCGTGACCCCCTGATCGACGTCGGGGCAGTGGTGAACACCTACGTCGAACTGATGGCAGCCATGGAGCGTATCTCGCGATTGGATGTGGAACCGCCCGAGGTATCGCCATCCCCGAGAGACATGAACCGATGTCTGGCGTCCGGGCCTGTTGAACTCGATCGGGTTAGCTTCGGGTATCGTGCCGATCAACCGGTCATCGACGGAATCGACGCACAGTTTCCTGGAACGTCCATGATCGGTATCGTCGGCCCCAGCGGCTCGGGCAAGACGACACTCGCACGGCTGTTGGTTCGTTATTATGATCCCGACCGGGGTGAAATACGCATCGCCGGTGAAAACATCAGCGAGGTGTCGCGGCAAACGTTTCGCGAGTCCGTGGCGATGGTCGCACAGCAGGCACACATCCTTCCAGAGACAGTCCGAGCGAACGTGGCCTACGGCTGCGACGCGGACGAGGCAGAGATCAGGGCAGCCCTCGAGGCCGCGGGTGCTGCGAACTTCGTTGCCGAGCTCCCCGACGGTCTCGACACGCCCGTCGGGCAGGGTGGAGTGGCCCTTTCCGGCGGGCAACGCCAGCGCATTGCCCTCGCTCGAGCGATCGCCCATGACGCGCGAATACTTATCCTCGACGAGGCGACGAGCGATGTCGATCCGGACGTCGAAGTCCGGCTCCGGCGGACGTTTCGGCGACTGGGTCGGGAGCGACTCGTCATCGTAATATCTCATCGTCTGTCGACGGTCCGACCGGCTGACAAGATCTTCGTACTCAGTGACGGCACGTTCGTCGAATCAGGAGATCACGACGAACTCATTGCCACACAGGGGGACTATGCGAGGATGTGGGCGCAGCAGATCGGGAAAGCTGAAACGACAAGCCCGATCATCGGGAATCAACGAAGGGAATGACGGGAAGCTCATCCGCAATCGCTTCAAATACCGACCGCATCGAAGTTACGCCGTTCGCGCGTAAGGCTCTTGGAAACGATCGCCGCGGATGCCGGAGCGCTTCGTGTAGAGCAGGGGCAGCCCGCTCAGCGATGCCATCACCGTGACCGACCAGTATGCGAGTCGGGTGAAGCCCGGCCAGCCTGGTCGGCGGGATCAGCCGCCGGAGCAGCATGAGGCCGAGCCGCTCTTGATTAACGACGAACGGTGGAACAGTCCCCAGCGAATCGGCGACGTGCAAGGTCTCGCCCGAGCGATGCCAGAGAAATGCCTCATCCCAACCGGGGAGCGGCCGGGAGGGTATCACGGCGAGATCGGGATCGGGGGGCCGTGATCCGTATCGTTCGACAGGGGCGTCGACCCGACGACCGATCCTGCCCATCCACGTCGGCACGTGAACGGAGACGTCGTGTGCGGCAGCCACGCGACCCGCATCGCGAGCATGCCAGCAGGAACATACGAGGACACCGACGACCGGTGGAACCGACAAGAGATAATCATTCAACTCGGGACACCACAGCGGATCGACGAGCCACGTACCCTGATCTCCCACGAGGGCGTGACTCGTTCGGCGACCGGCTTCTTCGGGGTGAGCTTGCCAACTCACCCCGTCGGGCCATTCAGCAACCAGACGACCACTAGTTGCGGTACCCCGATTGTACACTACTTGTATACAGGGCCCGTTCACACAAAACCATTCATCCACGAGTTCGGGCAGATCAGTGTGAATTCACGGGATGGGAACGCTTAATCGGGCCATGCGGGTAAGATGGCCTGATGATTGGTGGGTTCGAACACTTCCTCGGTGTCGGGCTGGCGCTTACCGCCGCCGGGTTCTTCGCGATTCAATATATCTTCCTTCGATTGGGGGCAGTCAGAGGTTCCGTGATCGACCTTATTTTAGTGACTCTTGTGACGAACGTGGTAATCGTGTGGCCACTGGTCGGGATCGTTCACGGGATGCCGGTGCTCACGATCGAGGCGATTTTGGCGTTCGCTGGAGCCGGGGTCATGGGATCGTTGCTCGGACGTATCTGCATGTTCAAGAGCGTCGAGATCATCGGTGCGAGTCGGACCGCACCAGTGGTCGCCGCGAACGTCTTCTTTGCGACGATTTTCGCGGTGTTGCTCTTCGACGAGTCGCTGACGGCGCTTCACGTCGTCGGAATCGTACTCGTTGTCGGGGGCGTCGCGGTCATCTCCTGGGAATCCTCCCGAGATGCCGATCCGTCGGCCTCGCTCGGTGACTTCGGGGTCTCCATCGCGTTGCCGCTACTGGCGGCCTTGTTCATCGGCATCGAACCGATCTTCATTACACTGGGGTTGGATGCCGGTGGGGCCGTCCTCCCCGGGGTCGGAATCAAAGTCACCGCGGCTCTCGTCGGCTTCGTGGCATACGTCGCCGCTTCGGGGCAACTCACCAGATACGCCTTCCGGTGGTCACGACAGATGCAATACTACCTTGCAGCCGGCGTAACGAGCACGTTCGGGATCATCTTTCTGTTCGCAGGACTGGCAATGTCTCCCGTGGTGGTCGTCGTACCGTTGTTACAGACCGCACCCCTGATCGTTCTGCTACTCTCCGCCATTTTCCTGCCGAGACAACTGGAACGCGTAACCTGGCGATTAGTCGCGGCGGCGACCGTCGTCGTTATCGGTGCCGCCATCGTATCCGCTCACTAACATCTAGGAACCCGACAACATCTCCCGGTTGTGCTGCTGCCGGTAGCACTAAGGACCAACAGATTCAACGTTGAACCATGGATGTATCACCCATTGAGCAAGGTGCTTCCGCACCGGCATTTGAACTTCCCGGGGTCGACGGGGAGGAGCACGCCTTGGACGAGTTCGACGCACCCGCGTTCGTCGTCGTATTTACGTGCAACCACTGCCCAGTCGCCCAGGCATACGAGGACCGACTGATCGCATTGCAGGCGGATTACGACGATGCAGATGTGGTCGCGATCAACCCCAACGAGACGGAGAACTACCCCGACGACTCGTTCGAGAAGATGGTCGAACGGGCCGAAGAGAAAGGATTCAACTTCCCGTACCTTCGCGATGAAAGCCAAGACGTGGCAGCGGCGTACGGAGCCGAATGCACGCCCCATGCGTTCGTGTTCGACGAGGACCGCATCCTGGTGTACCAGGGGGCGATCGACGACGATCGCGATGGCGGAAACGTGAGCGAGCAATACGTGCGAGGGGCGATCGACGCCATCCTGAACGGTGAAGACTTCGAACACGAGACGGTTTCCCCGATGGGCTGTTCGATCAAGTGGCGAGAGTCTGCAGCCGCCTGAAGCGGGCCCATCACCGAAACAGAACTGCCGATAATCCACCCCACGCTGGTAATTTCACCGAATAATTCTGTCGCTCCGTTCACCCCGATCGAGTCCCCGTGTCGTGGCTTGCCTTCGACGGCCGCAGTATACCAATTCCACCCCCGGTGACGATAGCCACCGCTCCGGCCAACAGCATGGTGCTGGCGATCGGAGCCAAACCCCGCACTGTACGGATGTTGAAAAACGCTCGGCGGGGACTCTCACCGAAACGGTGCCTCCACACGCGGCCATGAGATCTATATCAGTGGAGGTCAGCCCGTAGCGCCTTTGCTCTTGGACCGTCAAGGTCACCTATGCGACGACGTACAATCCTTGCCATGATGGGATCATGCGGGATCCTCGCTGTGGCGGGTTGTCTCGGGGGTCCACAAGAAACGAACGGGGTCCTAAAGTACGACGATCACGAGGTACCACTCGTCTCGACGGCCACCGCTGCAGAGTGGTACGATGGCGATGATGCGGTGTTTTTTGACGCCAGATCGCGGGAGCCATACGAAGCAGTGCATATCGACGGCGCGTACTGGAGTCCCCAACCGAATGGGCGGGATGAGGACGACCCGAGTGAAGAACTGTCCATGGACACCCGCATCGTCACCTACTGCCGATGTCCACACTCGAAGGCAGGCGCCAGGGCAGTTGGACTGCTTTCTGCCGGGTTCGAGGATGTGCACGCCCTGGACGAGGGCCTCGACGACTGGGTGGATGCGGGTCACCCGGTCGCCGGAGAGGAAGTGACAGACCAACTTTCGAGCGGGGACCTCGGCACCCCAGCATACCGGGAACCGTGAGGCAACTATCAGCTGTAACCGTGGAATGAGTACCAGAACATGGTAGAACCTCCGGCAGATATGTCCGTTACGGTGGCGTTTGACCTAGACGGGTTGCAGTCGCTAGCGGACCCGCAGGCCGTGTTTGAAGAGACGGCCGAGTGGGCATCCCACGTCGGGATCCTCAGCGACGAGCCGGCACATGCCGTCACAACATTTGGGCGTCAGAAGAACATCGATATCGGGTTTCAGTCCGGGCATCGTTCCCTTGCGGAAAGCCTGCCGGTGGTCCGGGCGCAACCGGAGTGTAGCGCCGACAGATATGTGTTGATCGGCAGTGATGATAGCGTCCGCGACCAGGCAAGGGCAATGGGCTGGGCGTATCTCGGCGTTGAGGATGCCGCCGAAGCAGCCGGGTGGTCGCTTTCGGACGAAGACGAGCCCGATGAGAAAACGACCTGGCTTTGACGATCAGTTTTCTATAGCAAGGCCGCAGTCGAGTAACCCGAGGTAATCGGGAGGATCAGTGTTCGCATTACGGCGGAACTCCGGGGGAATCGCGGCACGAAGCTCGTGAAATTCTTCCTCGGTCGACGGATCGAGTACCTGGCCGGTGTCGACTTGGAGCAGCCCGGGCGCCGATGACGTCTCCGCCCACGTTTCTCGCTCGACCCAGTCCGGTCCAAACAGAAAGAACGTCCCGAAGGAAAATCGCCCAGTGACAACGGCTTCCGCCTTTGAGTCGAACTGCTCTGCTTCCTCCGCGGCAAATTCTGCATCGGAAACCCAGGTGACGACGGCACCCCCGTCAAAGAGCAGAAGGTAGACATCCCACGCTGCGGTTCGATCAAACTCCGCCCAGGCAGTCCGTGGACCGAGAGCAGCTACTTCGACGCGGAAAGATTCTGTGGTGGTCTCGGGATCGAGCAGGAACATCACGGTGTGGGCCGGTACCTGCAAGCCGCGGTGGTGATACACCAGGCCATCGACCTCCGTCTCTGACTCGACTGCATCTTGGACGCGAAGCGATCCACGCGCCTCGAGACGGTCGAAAAATTCCGGAAACCGATAAATTCCCGGCGTTTCCATCGTGGTATTGTCAGGATTCATCGTTCTCCAGTAGCGCGGACACGGTAGTCCCGGACAGGATCCGCGGTCCAGTGGGTGGTTCGTGGAGCCCGGCAAAGACGTTTGCGTCATCTAGATGGGCCTGACGAGATCCAGGCAATCGAGCACACGGTCACGATCACCTGGTATGTCAAATCGATATTGTAGCTTCGAGAAAGGTCTTGACTGGGTAGCGCCTACAAGGAAGTATGACTCGACGCCGTTCGTTCCTGGGCATGGCTGGAGCCGTCTTTGCGACGGTCGGAGCAGGTTGTCTCGAGGCACCCGCTGCCGATGGTTCGAACAACGCCGGCAATGAGTGGACGGAAGCTGTCACAATTGAGCCGCGGGGCGCCAGCTGTGGCGGACCGGATGATGACCACGTGGCCGTATCCGTGGCGGAAGAGGATCTCGTCGTCTTCGGCAGGACACCGGCGCCAAACCCATGTCATGAAGCGATTGTGACCGGCTACACGGACAATGACGGCGAGGTGCGGCTAACGATCGACGTCGAGTCGACGCTCGAGGGCGACGAAAGTTGCATCCAGTGTGTCGGGAAAATCGACTACCGTGCACGGCTTGATGTGGACCTCGATGAAATCGACACGCTGGTCGTCAGCCACGTGGAAGGTGTCGAACATCGGGTTACCATCGACAGCAATCTCTCGATCGGCGAAGGTCCGGCGCTCAGAACCATCGAATCCGATTGTATCTCAGATGCGGATGAAGACCACGTCGAAGCTCACCGTGAAGAGACAGGCATTCGTCTGGAAGGTGGGCGGGAGGCACCGAACCCGTGTCACGGCGTCGTCATCGAGGATGTCCGGGGTAACTCGGACCGGCTTGAGATCGATCTGGACGTGGCGTCAACCCTCGATGAGGGAGCTTGTATCGAATGCGTCGGATTTCTCTCCTACGACGCAACGCTCCCAGTCGCGGAGCCCGAGGATATTGAGACCGTCATCGTCCGTCACGTCGACGGAGAGGAACACGAGATCGTACTCTGATTAACCATCGCCCAACCGGGAGTTGTCGATGACCCGCTTTGCCGCCTTGGCTTTCTCCAGCCAGCCGTACTCCTCCTCGTAGACGTGTCGCTTGTCGTCGACGAGCGCCTCGGTCGACGACTCCTCGAAGCCACCCCGCGACCACGTGCCGGTTTCTTCCAGCCACCGGAGCACTTGGTGGCGCGTATCCTCCCACGACAACCCTTTGGAGCTGTAGTACGCGATCATCGCGAAGACGCTGTTGTCGTGTGCACCCGATACCGATCCCCGCTCGTATAGCGTACGCATTGGTTCCTCGGTCGGCTCGATCCGATCGGCAATCTCGTGGGGTGGGACCAGCGCCAATCGGTCACCGTCCTCTTCGACGCGCGAATCCCGCAGATAGGTCCGCAGGACCGCAGCGTGGAGTCCGCTCCACCCATCAGGAACTTCGCGAGGGAGACTGTCGCGAGTACACGATCCGATCGATAGGGTCGCGACGATATCGGTATGGGCCTGTTCGATCTCCTGACGGCCGAAATCGCCAAATTGGCACTCCCTGGAATGCAAAACGTTGGTGGATCGACAGCCGGGACACGGGTACCGATACACGGCAAGCTACCGGTACGTTCGCATCGATGTAAACCCAACCGATTGGGGCACAGCAATGACTTCACTCGACCGGCGATGGATCGTCGATGACTGGTTCGAGCCGCCGGCTAGTTCGGTTGCGAAGCTTGCCGGTCGATTCGTCGAGCGAATCCGAAGTTTTCTTGCACCTCTTCGATTTCCACCTCGAGTTCCTCGCCGAGTTCGACGTCCGGAACGATAACCACGTACCCTCGCTCGACGCGGGCGATCCCGTCCCCTTTCTCCCCGATGTCCTCAATCTCGACCTTTCGTCGATCTCCCGGTGCGACCGGCGGCGAGCGATTCTCGGAGGGATCACCTTCCTCCTCGTGCCCGCGGGCACGCTGAACGCTGACCTGGACGACGTCCCCCGGGGATACGGTGCGATACTTCACCTCTCGATCGGGGATCGTGATGACGTATCGGCCATCGCATTCCTCGATACGGGTGGTAAACTTACAATCGACCTCGGTGTGATGCTGAGCCATGACTGCGCTTGAGCCGGATTCAATGGACGGGCAACGCACATCCTCCATTGATCACGGTTCTTGTACGAAACCGTGGGGAGTGTGTACTTAGCGCTTTTCGTCGACGTCGTGCTTCTCCGACAGCTTGTCGGGAGTCGCTTGTAAGCTATTCCGGGCTAAAACCGAACATTTTTATTGAGGGAATCGGCATCAAAGCGGGCGCGAGATGGTGCAGACGTCGTACGACGGCAAGACGGGCCAGATACGGTTTTTCGACCCTATCGGCAACGATGAGACGAAGCTCCGCGCCCGAGATGCGTCCGCGCTCGAACCGACGGGTGGGGATCCATTCCCCGTCGATCTCGACGGCGCATTTACGCTACGGGCATCGAAAATTGAATTCGATCGGGTTCCATCGGTGGCCGTGCGCCAGCCAGATGGGCTCGTTATCGACACCTGCCTCACGCCGGCGAGCGAGATCCGTCACGAGGGCTGTGCTGTTGTCGAGGTGTGCACACCTGTCAAGGTGTACATCCGTACCGAGGACGGCGTCGTCGTAACGACACGAGAAAACTCGACCAGCATCGATTTTTCCGGACGGATACCCGTCACACTCGGTGCACGCGTCAAGCGGGACCGACCGCGTACGACGGTCATCACAACCGACGACATGTCGGACGTCTTTGACGCCATTACTGCCTTCGGCGCCCTCGCACGACCCGCAGGCCCGGAACGATCGTTTCCGACCCTTCGACCGCATCCCCCGTTGATCGAATTCGGTCCGGAGGCACACGTCCCCGATTACCTCGCCGAACGGCCGGGCCGTATCAGGATCGACGTCCCCGGCACCTATCTCCACGCAGCGATGGCAGCACCGCTTGCGTACTATCTCGGTGCCGCCGTGGAAATCGCGGAGAGCGAGCCGGGGATCAGGGTCGATGGCGAGCCACTCACGACGTGGTCCACCGACATGGAGATCGAATCCGCCTGTGAGAATATACTCCAACGGACGCTTTTTCTCGATTGTCTGGCGAGGCGTTCGCGAGGCTACGGGATCGACCTCGAAGAGCGGGCTGCGGTGGACGATACGCTCGCCATCGACTGGGAGGCGGTGGCAGAACTCGAGATGGCCGACAGATTGCATCGGTACGAGATGATCCCTGCCGGTACAATTGCGGATCAGATTCCAGCATGGACCGACCGCGCGTTCGCGGTGCCACAGCGTCGAACGATCGAATCGCTCCCGTTTCTCGCCTACGATCTCGTCAGTATCCATCGTCCGCGAGGCGGGTCAAGCAACGGGCACGTACGTGCACGTGACCCCGAGAACGACCTTGTATCGATGCCACTCGGCGCTGAGGAGCCCGTCGGGACGGATCCGGCTTTTCCGGCAGCGTTGCGAAACCGTCTGAACCGAGATGGCGGAAACGAGACGATTTCGGTGACGGTGGTCTGCAACGACCGCCGGATGCTCGAGGAGCACGAAACCGTAGAGCAGATATACGCCGGTGAGGGCGCCGTGAGCATCGAGGTGCATCCCTACGAAGGGCTGGGCGTCGACGAGCTCGCGTCGGTGCTCGGGCGGCAGACAGACTATTTCCACTATATCGGTCATATCGAACGGGGCGGGTTCGACTGTGTGGATGGTGTCCTCGACGCCCGCTCGGTCTCGATGGTTGGTATCGAGGTATTCTTCCTCAACGCCTGTCAGTCGATTCCGCAGGCCCAACACTTGATCACCGCCGGGGCCCTCGGCGGGATCGCGACGCGACGGCCGATTGCCAACAGTGGCGCCGGCGCCTTTGGGCAATCGATGGCGGAAGTCATCACGCGGGGATATCCGCTGGCAATCGCGTTACGTCTCGCACGAGCGCAAGACCGGTTCGGCCGGCACTATCATTTGATAGGTGACCCCCGGGCTAACGTCGGGTCCACGGAAAGTGGGATCCCGTATGTTGGCGAGATCGAATCGGCAGGAAAGAACTTCCGGTTGCAGCTCTCGACGGTTCTCTCGTGGTCGGTGGGGAAGGGTAGCGTCGGTGCGTTTCACATCGACAAGACCGACACGGTATCGTTGAACCCAATGACGAAGACCTTCGAGGTCGACCCTCCGCGCCTGGAGGAATTTCTCTCCCGGGAGGAGGTGCTGGTGCGCTGGGAGGATCGCTGGTACTGGAGCGAGGAATGCCTGGAAGAGCTTCGACTCACGGCCGTCTGAGAGTCATTCGTCGTCGAAGGGGCTCGATGCGGCTTGCCACGCCCAGCCCGGTAATCTTGTCTGAAAGCCCGCGGCGACGCCTGCCACCGTGTCGTCGTGGCCGGCAGCCTGCTCGGGTGTATCGTACATGATATCCATGAAGTGAAACGTCGCCGCGGCCAGCGTTGCCTGTGGTTCGCCGTCAGCGATCATGATCGCAAGTTGGCGGCCCAGCAATTCGTCGACGATGAATCCCGGATGATCCGCGATGACGTCGAGTGACGAGCAAACGTAGATAAGCGCGGTCACGTTGACAGCCAAATCGGGATCGGCAAACACCAGATCCACCTCGCGCCGAAACCCGATCTGGTTCACAGGAGCGACGTCCTCGTCGAAAAAACCACCGAGGTTCTCGCGCGCTTCATTGATGAGATCGACGTATTCCGTCGATGCCCCGAGGAGATGCTCGTGGGTGGCGTCGATCGTCGACCGGTCGATCAACAGTCGGTCTGTGGGTGGGAGCATGGTGTCTTGCGAAGGGTTTTATAATATCAAGATTGTATCGCCGGTAAGCGGGTTTTCCGGCGCGTCCCGCCTCGAGCAGATGATTCCCATACGGAAGTATTCACAGTCGCGACAGGACGCTTGCCTTACGCTACGCCCGCGCCGTGGCACCCGGAGCGGCGACCGACGAACCGGGATCAACGGAGCCGGTCACTGTGATTCGCGGCCTGCCGGAGGCCGGGCGCATTTTATAATACCATGAGTTCGGTAGAGCAACAGCTGGCGGAATTGGAAGCGGAGATCGTCGAAGAATTACCCCCGAGTATCACGATAACGGACGTCAGATACGAGGGTCCAGAGCTTGTCATTTATACTCCGAATCCAAAGGAGTTCGCGAGAGATGGCGACCTGATCCGGACCCTGGCGGGGAAGCTACGCAAACGAATCACGGTCCGACCGGATCCGGATGCCCTTACCCCTCCCGAACAAGCACGCGAACGGATCAACTCCGTCATCCCGGATGACGCGGCCGTTACTGATCTCGATTTTCACCGTGATACCGGAGAGGTGGTGATCGAGGCTGCCAAACCGGGGATGGTGATCGGCCGGCACGGGCGCACCCTCCGCGAAATCACAAAAGAGGTGGGCTGGACGCCGGAGGTCGTTAGGACGCCACCGATCGAATCCTCGACAGTCTCTAACGTCCGGGACTTTCTGAAACAGGAACGCGAGGACAGACGCGACATACTAGAGCGGATCGGAAGGCAGATTCACCGCGAGCAACTCACCGACGAGGAATGGGTACGAATAACGACGTTGGGATGCTGTCGGGAGGTCGGTCGCGCCGCTTTTATCCTCTCGACGCCCGATACACGAATCCTCATCGACTGCGGCGACAAACCAGGGGCGGAGGGAGAAGTTCCGTATTTGCAGGTCCCCGAAGGGCTGGCATCGGGGGCGAACAGCATCCATGCGGTGGTGCTGACACACGCCCACCTGGACCACAGCGCCCTCATCCCGTTGCTATTCAAATACGGCTACGATGGACCCATCTACACCACCGAGCCGACGCGGGATCTCATGGGTCTGTTGCAACTCGACTACCTCGACGTCGCGGCCAAGGAAGGGCGCACGCCGCCGTACGAGTCAGAAATGGTGCGGGATGCGATCAAACACGCGATCCCGGTCGATTACGGTGACGTCACCGACATCGCGCCAGACGTCAAACTGACGCTACACAATGCCGGTCACATCCTCGGGAGTGCGATTGCCCACTTCCACATCGGCAGCGGGTTATACAACGTCGCGTTTTCCGGCGACATCCACTATGAAGACACTCGACTGTTCAACGGGGCCGTTAACGATTTTCCCCGGGTCGAGTGTCTCGTGCTCGAATCGACATACGGCGGGCGCAACGACTATCAGACCGAGCAAGAGGAAGCCGAACGTGACCTGTACGACGTGATCCAGCGGACCTACGATCAAGGTGGCAAGGTGCTCATCCCCGCGTTCGCGGTCGGGCGATCCCAAGAGATCATGCTCGTACTCGAGGAGGGCATGCGCACGGGTCAGATTCCGACGATGCCCGTCCACCTAGACGGCATGATCTGGGAGGCAACGGCGATACACACGACCTATCCGGAGTACCTGCGTGACGACGTCCGCAACCGGATTCTCCACGACGACGAAAATCCGTTCCTCGCCGAGCAGTTCAACCATATCGACGAGGGTGACGACGAGCGACAGGCCGTCACCGACGGCGATCCTGCCATCATTCTGTCGACCTCGGGCATGGTAACGGGCGGGCCAATCATGTCGTGGCTCCGGCATCTCGGGCCCGATCCGGATAGCAAACTGGTGTTTGTCGGCTATCAGGCCGCCGGGACCCTCGGTCGCCGCCTCCAGAGCGGCTGGGACAAGATCCCGATGGGGAACGGTAGCGGCCGGGCAAACCAGTTGGAGCTGGAAATGAGCGTCGAGACGGTGGACGGGTTCTCGGGGCACGCCGACAGGCGGGGGCTCGAAAACTTCGTCCGCACGATGAACCCCCGCCCGGAGAAAGTGCTCTGTGTCCACGGCGACGAATCCTCGACCCAAGACCTCTCCTCCGCCTTGTACCACGAGTTCAATATGCGCACCTTCGCGCCGAAGAACCTCGAGACGTTCCGGTTCCTGTGAGGAACGAGACGGAGAACAGTTTTTAGCCGGGGGGAGTGCACCTACGGAATATGGGGTCCGAAGAGACGGATGACGACGAGGAAGCTGACACGGTCACGTATCGCCCAAGCCGACGAACGATTACCGGACGTCGTGATCTGGAGATGGACGCGATCGGGTGGTTGATGTTCCTGATCATGCTGGTGTTGGTCATCCCGCTACTACCGATTATCGCACTGCTGGCTCTCATCGGCAAGTTGCTCGGATTCGGTCGGCCGCGGGCGATTTCTTGGAGTCGCCCACTGAATGGCCCGGATATCCGTCCATAAGGACTTGACCCACCTGTTGCAATGGCAGCCCGGAGGAAGCCATTGCACACCACGCGTGATTTTCATACTTCGACTGCATAGATCCGGTATGAGTCAAAAGCGTTGCACGCAATCGACACGCCGAGAATTCGAAGTGTATGCTCCCGCCACGCCACCGACGGCACTGATCGAGAAGGCGCTCAGATGGCTTTCCCGACGTCTGAAATCCCCCGGGAAGCACTGACTGGTCGAGAACCCGACGCAACATTCACTTTCACTCAGGTCCAACGGCTGTCTGTTTTGGTGATAGTCAACCGAACAATGATATGGACCGGCAGCTCGGCGACGTAGCGGCCAGCGTGCCACGACTCGACGCAGGCGTCACGTTGTTGTACGGTGACGAGCGATCCACCGCCCACCACAAGCTCGTACTCGCCGAACTTCAAGCCGAGCGCGGACCAGTCAGCTGGATCGATGCCGGCGACACTGCTAGCACCTACGCACTCTATGAATGTACGACGAACCAGCGACTGCTGGAGCCGATCTCCATCGCTCGAGCGTGGACTGCCTACCAGCACCACACGCTCGCCCAGCGCACCGCCGATCGCGCGACGGCGAGCACCCAGCTTATCGTGGCTCCGAACGTAGACCTCCTTTACCGCGACGACGACGACGTGGCAACGGCGGACGGGACCTGGCTACTTGATTCGACCCTCGACACACTCACGTCGGTAGCGGACCGTCACGACGTCACCCTGCTGCTGACCACGTCGGGAACGTCGTTTCCGAGATTGGATATCATCGATCGGGAGCTGACGGCAGAAGCCACCAGCGAGGGAGCGGTGTATCGAGGAGCCGACCCGTCGGGTGACCTCTACCGACACCACGCGTGCTGGCAAACCACGCTGCCGTACTGGACGGAGCTGCTGGGCACGGCGCGATCCGAGCGGTGGATGCCGCAACTGGAGATGGGCGATCGGGCCCAGGTGACGTTGTGATCGGTCGCGAGCAACCCGAAAATCCGACATGGACTTAAGCGGCGTGTGCGATACACGGCCATGCCAGCGGCGCCGCTCGAAGAAGAGCACGCAAGCGAGATCGTCAGTGTCTGCCGAACGAGCGTTGGCGACGAACTACGCAGCATCACGTTCTTCACGGAGGACGAACTCGACCAGTTGTACCTTCGTTCGGATCTCGAACGAACTGCCGATCTAATGGGATTTGCAGACCTCGAGCGGATGGGGTTCCACTCCCAGGCGGCATACAGCGACAGTCAACTGGGGGCATATCAGGGGACCGTTCGAATGTTCGAGAATGGGTTTCTCACGCGAGTGATCCACGATGATATTGGGGTGTGGATCACGACCGACGGTATGTCAATGGAGCGGTTTGAAGAACTCGCGATTGCACTGGATGCCGTCCTCGAAGAGATCAACGAGGCCTAACAACGCGGGAATAGCCAGCAGTTCGGCTCTACCCCTGGAGTCGCTCCGGGAAACACCGACATGGCACTTTCTTACTGATGCAACGGAGGAGTGAGGCTCCGGAACAAATCACACACCGTCCTCGTTGGGATACGGTGAAGATCTGATCCAGCGTGACTATGAAGAACCATTAAGAGCCAGAGTGCTGACGTCTCAGTTATGTTGGAAGAAGCGATCGACTACCCGCGGCGTGGCGACGGCTGGCTGGCGCGTATCGGGATCGGTGGAATCCTCTATTTATTGAGCTTTCTGATCATTCCCTTGTTTCTCATCGAGGGATACCTCTATCGTGTCCTTGCAGGAACGGTCCGCGGGGATGAACAACCCCCGGACTGGGGAGATTGGCTCGGGCTGTTTGTGGACGGCGTGAAAATGTTCGTGGTTCAGATCGTCTACGCATTGGTCCCGGTGGTCCTCATCGTTGCCGGTGCGATGTTAACCGCAACAGGTGCAATGACCGCCGACGCCCTCGAAATCGTCGGGTGGTTGGTGGTGGCACTCGGGTTCATCGTCTCAATCCTCGTCGCATACCTGATACCGGCGGCCCTCGCCAACTTTGCGCGGACAGGTCAACTCGGCGCGGCATTTGACGTGACGACCGTCCGGAACGCAGCCTTCACCGGCTCGTATTTCTGGGCAATCGTGTTGGCGCTGATCCTCGCAATCATCTTGGGGATGATCGGTTCGATCCTCATGATCATTCTGGTCGGCATTTTTGTCCTGTTTTACGCCCAAGTGGTCGTTTACTACCTCTGGGCGCGCGGCTTCACTGCGGGTGCTGAAGGCACGGGGGAGGAATTAGCTCCGAGTTGACAAACGAGGGGGTCCCCTCCTCCAGTGCATCGGGCCGTTCCGAACAATCGCAGGATATCCCCGATGCACGGAACGTCAGCGTCGTTCATTCCCCGTGGGGCATGACATAGTCGACCGCTCCGTCACCTCCTCGTCATCTGTGCGCGGTAACTCCCAATCAGGCTGGGTAAACAGGTGGACGAGCTCCAGTCGTTTCGCCCGGTGAATCCCAGAGTGTGCCTTCGACCAGCGGCCAGCACACCGAGGCAAGCAGCCCTACCGATTCAAGGGGAGGTGATGGTGACGAGGACTCCACGTCAGCGCCACGCTTTGGTGTATGCACATGACACGATGGTGCTGGCCTGCATCGATACCCTCGATGTCGATTTCCCGATTGTCGGCCCACCCCGCTGTCGACCACGGAGATGTCCCTCGACCCGTCGTAGCCGGAGAGACCAGGAGCTGGTGAATGCGAGTATGTGAAACCGGGGCGTCCTGGGTCGGTACTTGATGGGCAATGGTCGGACAGGTATATCGTGGTCACACGAGACTTACCGAGGGTTTACGCACCAGCACGCACCCAGCTGCAGAGTCCCATCGCGATAACCCGTTCGAGCGGACTGCTTTTCGAACGGCGCCGGCCCATACGACGGCAAGCCAAACACCGATTGACCACAACTCCAGCGAAAACACTCTTAACGAGGGGAACAGATGACGGGCAATGACGACGATCACCGATTACGAACTCTACCGCGTTCCGCCCCGATGGCTGTTCCTCCGACTTACCACGAGCGATGGGCTGGAAGGTTGGGGGGAGCCAATCGTGGAAGGGAAGGCAAAGACGGTCGCCGCGGCCGTCGAAGAAATGCTCGATACCTATCTCGTCGGGGAGAGCCCCGAACCCATCGCCGACCACTGGGAGCGACTCTACCGGGGTGGCTTTTACCGCGGCGGTCCCGTGTTGATGAGCGCAATTGCGGGGATCGATCAGGCGCTCTGGGACATCAAAGGGAAACAACTCGGTACACCCGTGCATACCCTGTTCGGCGGACCGGTGCGAACCCGCGTGCGGGTGTACCAGTGGATTGGGGGCGACAGGCCCGCCGCGGTGGCCGAACAAGCTGAAGAACGGCTTGCCGACGGGCTCACTGCCTTGAAAATGAATGCCACGCCCGAGTTCAGGCCAGTCGAATCGCCGGCGAGTGTCGCGGACGCGGCTGATCGCTTGGGAGCCGTCCGGGACCGTGTCGGCCCCGAGGTGGACATCGGTGTCGACTTTCACGGTCGCGTCGCGAAGCCGATGGTTAAGCGTCTCGCAGCGGCCCTCGAGCCTCACGAACCAATGTTTATCGAGGAGCCATTGCTCCCGGAACATTCGGGGTTGCTGTCGAGCTTGGCCTCCCATACCTCCATTCCCATTGCCACGGGGGAGCGGCTCTTCCATCGAACTGACTTCGCCCCGTTACTGGCAAACGGGAGTGTCGATATCATCCAGCCGGATCTTTCCCACGCCGGTGGAATCACCGAGGTTCAGCGCATCGCTGCCATGGCGGATGCCCACGACATCTCGCTCGCCCCCCACTGCCCGCTTGGCCCAATTGCATTCGCGAGCTCGATCCAGATCGACGCGTGTGCCCCGAATGCACTTATCCAGGAACAGAGCTTGAACATCCACTACAACCAAGGGAACGATCTGTTGGATTATCTCGCGGACCCGCAAGCGTTCGCATACGAGGACGGGTACGTCAAAGTTCCGGACGAACCGGGCCTGGGTGTCTCGCTCGATCTCGAGTACGTCCGGGAAAAAGCCGATACCGCGGAGGACTGGCACAATCCCATCTGGCGTCACGAAGACGGCAGCGTCGCGGAGTGGTGAGGAAACCACTCAATCAGGCGCCTACCGAATCGCGATGGCAGGGCGATTCGGGCGGGCGTCGCCGTCGGTCATGTCGGTTTCGACGGTCACGTCCGCGCCAAATTCGTCCGTGAGCAACCATGCGCCCTCCTCGAGAAGTCGCTGTTCCGTCCCGCGATCCACGACGGGTTGAAGCTCCTGTACGTCCGCGGCCAGGGTCGCGAGGTATTCTCGCCGACTGTCCTCCCGATCGATACCAAGTTCGCGAGCGGCCAGTTCGAACAGCTCGTCGGGTTCGGTCACCGATCTGGCCAGTTCGTAAGCGTCGTACTGCCAATCGGCGGCGAGGCGTAACTCGATCTCCGTTGGATCGGCGATGTCGGCCACTTCGATGATATCTCGAACGTCGCGTCGTGTCCGACGGACCAACGATCGCTCGAGATGATAATCTGGTGCCGGCCGAAGCGGCTCTGGCCAGGGAGCTGCCGCAACCAACCCGGATTCCTCCAGCATGTTCCACAGTTCCTCGCCAAGATACGGTGCCACTGGGGCGACGAGGCGTGACAACACGCGGAGTGCCCGGTCCAGCGTGTATCTCCCCGGTTCGTCAACCCGGCGATATCGCTCCAGGAGTTCGACGAGTTCCTCGAGTTCCCCGATCACCTGATGAAAACGAAAGCGCTCGTACTCCTCGGTCACTGCGGTGATCGTCCGATCGAGTTCGCGTTCGATATATCGGTCGCGGTCGTCCGAGGGTCCCCGACGACCGGTCTCAGCATCGAAAGAAGCGACCTGTCGGTAGATGGCTTGTTGGAGGTCGTACGCGTTTCTGACGCTCATCGCCGTCCATTCGAACTCACGTTGCGGGTGGGCAGCGGAGAGGACAAACAGCCGGGTCGTCTCCGCCCCGTACTCGTGGGGCGTGACCACGTTGCCGACGGATTTCGACATCTTCTGTCCTCCGTGGAGCACCGTTCCCTGTGTGACCAGTCGATCCACCGGCTCCCGGTGATCGAGCAGCCCGACATCCGCGAGTGCACGGGCGAAAAAGCGGATATACAGCAGGTGCAGAACGGCGTGCTCTGCCCCACCCACGTAGACATCGACAGGAAGCACGTCGTTTGCGAGCGCAGGATCAAACGGTGCCGCCGACGAATCCGGGGAGAGGTATCTGAGGAAGTACCAAGAGGAGTCGACGAACGTATCCATCGTATCGGTTTCACGCTCGGCCGGGGCGCCGCACGATGGACAGGTGGTTTCGACGAACGTCGGATCCGCCGCCAGCGGATTGCCCCGCGCCGCCGTGAATTCGGGTAACTCAACCGGCAAGTCGTCGTCGGGAACCAGGACCGGCCCGCAGTCATCACAGTGGATCACGGGAATCGGCGTACCCCAGTAGCGCTGCCGTGAAATCAGCCAATCCCGGAGCCGGTAACTCACGGCCGTCTCGATCGCCGACTCCTCGCAAAGTCGATCAGCCGCTACCTCGCTTTTTACCCCCGTATAGTCGCCGCTGTTGATGAGTGTCCCCGAGGACGTCATCGGGAGCCCGTCGTCACCAGGCGACTCGAGGACTCGTTGGACCGGAAGGTCGTGGGCGTTCGCGAACCGGTAGTCCCGCTCATTGTGTGCTGGCACTCCCATGACTGCTCCAGTACCGACGTCCGGGAGCACATAGGGGGCCACATAGACCGGGAGCACGTCCTCGGTGAGTGGATGGGTGGCGGTTAGATCCGTCATTACCCCCGCATCCTCACCAGCTTCTCCACGTCGGTATTCATCGACGACATCACTCACACGTTCGTCTGAGGCAGCGAGTTCCGCTGCGAGCCGATGTTCGGGAGAGATTGCGAGGTACGTCGCGCCGTACACCGTATCCGGTCGCCGCGTAAACGTCCTGACCGATTCCCCGTTCGACAGGAGGAATTCGATCTCCGCTCCCGCTTGACGGCCGATCCAGTGGCGCTGGGCCTCGCGGATGCCGGATGGCCAGTGCTTGAGATCGTCAAGCCCGTCGTACAGTTCGTCTGCAAACGCGGTGATGCGGAAGAACCACTGGGGAAGCGACCGCGTGGTAACCGGCGTGTTGCAACGCCAACAGGTTCCTTCGATACCCCCTGGTGCCCCGAGTTGGCGGTGCTCCCGGTGTGATGGTTCGCGTCCATCTCCAACCTCGACTTGCGCGTCTGCCAACACTGTCTCGCAGTCCGGACACCAGTTTACGGTCGCCTCCTCGTGCGTCACCAACCCGGCCTCGTAAAATCGCTTGAATAACCACTGATTCCACCGGTAATACGCCGGTCGACATGTCGTAATCTCCCGGGACCAGTCGTATCCGAACCCGAGGTCCTGAAGTTGCTCACGCATCCGGTCGATGCAGCGCTCCGTCCAGCTCTCGGGGTCGGTGTTCCGTTCGTGGGCCGCATTCTCGGCAGGAAGCCCGAAGGCGTCCCACCCCATCGGATGGAGAACGGTATCACCCTGCATTCGGCGATATCGCGCGTAGGCATCCGTGATCGAGTAATTCCTGACGTGGCCCATATGGATCGATCCGGAGGTGTACGGGAACATTCCCAGGACGTAGACGAAGTCCGTTTCGTCGGCTGACACCTCGTAGATGCCGGCACGCTCCCACTCCTCCTGCCAATATCCTCGTACACGTCCGTGGTGGTAGCGTTCAGCCATGTCCAGCCGCCGAGTAAGGGATGCTGAGCGATCCATATCACTGTTCGGTCCCACAGGTGGGACAGGGACCACCATGGAATCTCGGGTCTGCTGGTCTGCCCGTAATCGAGCGTGATATCCTAACACAAGATCAGAGATTGTCGATCCGATGCGGGCAGATTAGGGCAAGTCCAACCCCGGTTCCGCGCGGGTTTGCGAGCGTTTTCTCTCAATTTGGGAAAACCGAGCTTCGAACTCGGTCACGCGAGACCGCGATCGCCGAAACGGATCGTCGTGACACATCTTCGCACCGGGCGCCAGCATATCGAGCAGGCGGTAGTCCCCCCGATCGGGAAGTTAATCGTGGCGACGACGATGAGTTTCTATCCGGGCGCAAACGAGCAAGGCCCGGCCCTCCCCCCACGAGGTTGCACGACCGATCTAAGGGTCGTGTTTTCACTGGCACGCCCGTGCATTGGGCCGTCGCACATCCCTGATCGTCACGTGAACCGTTTCGATCCTGCCCGATCGTCGTCGAACCTAGTGTCCGCCGTTCGATGGAGCCAAAGCGCACAGAAGACAGTCAACGTGGCCCCGATCGCGAGAAGGCCGAAAGCGATCCGATACCCAGTGGTCGTATAGACTCGTGCCCCCGCGACCACTTCGCCCGTCCAGTATGCGTCAAGCGCACGACCCATAACAGTGGGTAACACGGATGCGCCGACGAACCCGGCCCCATTGACAGTCCCGAGGGTAATTCCGCTGATCCGCGCTGGATGCCGATCTTTGACGAGTGGGAACGTCAGCACGAAGGCGCCCAACAGCGCCCCGGTGGAAAAAAACACGCCGCCGATCAGGAGAAGCGGCGGGCGGGGGAATACGGCGAGAGACGTAATCGCGACGGTGTACAGGACGGTTCCCAGCAGGATGATGCCGTCGCGGTGACCGATTCGGGCTGCGAGGGCGCCGATCATTGGCGGCCCCAGCACCGCACCGATACCGCCGGCCAACGTGAACAGGGATGCGAAGCGAACCGACGTACCGTGAATCTGGACGACGTACGGGATGCCCCAGAGGCCAAAGAGCGTCAGATTGATTCCCGCAGTCCAGAACAGCAGGATGCTTACGATCCACACAAACCGATCTCTCAGGACCGCCTCGACGGCCGGGCGGATCTCCTCGAGTCGCAGTGATTGGGTCGGCTCGATCTCTGAAATCGGGTCGAGAGAAGTCTGCTGGACGGTATCCCGGACGAATCCACCGATCATCATGGCTACCACGAGGCCGCCGGCACCAAGCCCAATCATGGCCGTTCGCCACCCCAGCCCATCCACCATGACGGCAAACGGAGTCGTGGCAAGGATGCCACCCAGGCCGCCAACCGCAAAACAGACACCGTTCATCGCCACGAACTCCCGGGGACGGTACCAGTTTGCCGTGAACCGCAACATCGAAATAAAAATCACGCTCCCGCCGAGTCCGACGAGAAACCGCGCTGCGATCCCGGCCCCGAACCCCTGTGCGAGCCCGAACCAGATCGCCCCGACATTCATGATCACTGCGCCACACGCAGCTGTCCAGCGAGGGCCGACGCGATCGACGAGAACACCCGTGGGAATCTGCATGATCGCATAGACCACGAAGAACACCGCATGGAGCATGCCGAGCTGCGTTCCCGTGATCCGGAACGCGCCCATGAGATCGTCCGCGATTACCGCAGTCGAGAGGCGATAGACGTTCACGAACAGAAACGCCGCGGCGAGTGTTCCCCAGAGGATCCATCGACGACGGCGGGGATCCGACCAAACCTGCACGTTAACAGCGAGTCATCGGGGGGCGATATGCGTGGCGGAACAGCGATCGGGGCACGTCGGGAATACGTTTAAGCAAGTGAGCGAATTGACTCTGGGCATGGAGATCCGGAGACTCACGTCGGACGCCGGGGACACACTCCGATCACTCGCCCGCCGATCGTTGGAGGCGTCGTATACGGAGGTGTTGGATGAGGCAGTGATCTCCGAGGCGGTCGAGAACTGGTACGGAGGCGAAGCGATCGAAGAGTACCTCGACAGCGACGAGATGCTTTTTTTGCTCGCAGAGGATCGGGGTGAACTGGTTGGCTTCTCGCAGAGCCATGTGCTCGAGGACATCAACAAGGGAAGGATCCTCTGGCTTCACGTCGATCCCGACCATCGCACTCAGGGGACAGGCGAGACGCTCCTGGCCGAAACCCGAGGGGCACTTCACGACCGAGGGATCGACGCAGTCACGGCGGTCGTGTTAAAAGAGCACCAACCAGGGGTCGATTTCTACGAACGTTACGGCTTCGAGCCGCTGGCGACCAGACGGGTCACGATCGGCGGCGAAGAGTACGAGGAGTTCGTGCTGAGGGAACCCGGGATCGAGTACGACCCACTGGAGATGCGGCTGACGCCGGATGGCCAAGAAGTGTTTATCGACTTCGACGAGAGCGATCGAGGGTCCGACGGACCGTTTTGTGCCGTGTTTCTCGGACCACGGCGGGAACGACGGTGGGGATGGTTCTGCACGAACTGCGAATCGTTCTCGACAAGCATGGACACGATGGGACGGATTCAGTGCGAAGATTGTGGTAACACCAGGCGGCCTACACGATGGGATGCGTCCTACCTATGAGCCGTATCGAAGTGGTGGAAAAGGTTTTCTCGCAACCGAATCAACGCTCATCCGGTTGATCTCATGGGTAGCGCTGGCAAGGATCGACGGTATCACGCGGCGGTCGTCGCAAGCGGGATTTCGACCCTGGGGTGGTTGACGAGTTTTATCGCCGCGATCTATCTGACATATCTGGTCGTTATCGGAAATCCTTCGGGGCTGGTCGCCATCGTGGTCATTGTCACCCTCGCGGCCGGCATTGGCTTCGCGCTCCTCGAGAAGCGATTGTACCGTCTCGATCACGGCTAGTATCCGCCAGATCGGTCAGCCACGCTATGTTAGCCATCGTGCCCTTACGGCGGTAGCCACGGCGATGGCCACGACAGCAGCGATGAGCACGACGCCTACGTAGCGCTCCATCGGTCGTTCTTCGCCGTACACCTCGATCCGAATGGACTTCTGATCGCTGCCGTCAATGGTAACAGTCAAACTCTTCGACTGCACGAACGTCAGGTCAAGCTCGAGAGTTTTTGTCTCGCCAACATCGAGATGGGCGTCGATAGACCGAGCCGATTCCCCGCCCTTGCGAACGGTGAGCTCGCTCTTTGCAGGATAGGACACCTCGTTCTCGACCGTGACGAGAAGCGAAACCGTCTGGCCAGCCAACACGCGCTGTGGATCGACAGCGATTCCGGTCACACTTGCCCGGGCGGGCGCCCGAACCGTGATCGTACCCGAGGCTTCATCGATGCTGAATCGGGTTATTTTCGGTCGATCGAACGTTCGTTCGGCGGTATGGGCCGCCGACTCGCCGGGGGAAATCGTGCCCTTGATCGGGTCAATGGGTTCCTCACCGAACATCGGTCGAAGGTAATACGAACCGGACACCTCCCCGAGATTTGTCACAGACAGCGGGATTGCCATGGATTCCCCCGTTACCACCGGCTTCTCGTCGGTGTCCTCCCACGAAGCGTTCCGATAGGGGCCGGTTATCGTGACGTCTCGTGATGAATCCCGTTGGATTGCAAAGCGTGGTGGCTCGGTCCCGAAGACCGCCGCGTGATCGTCCTCCGACCATGTCGGCGGCCGGTCGGTCCCGCTCAGTTGGAAATCAGCTGCCGTCGCAGGTGCCTCGCCTCCCACGTTCTCGATGATGTCGATCAGCTCCACATGGGTCACAGGCCCCTGGTGCTCGTTGAGCCGCATGAATACGTCTGCGAACGAGGCACCGGCGTCCCGGGCCGTTCTGATCTCACGATCGAGGGACGCCGATACCAGGACACCGACCATGTAATCCGGGTTGTGTTTCCAGGTGCTTGGGTCGTTCAACCGAGCGTGCGCGAAACGGGTGTCCCCGCCACGCGCCAAAAACGAACGGAATCGATCGTAGCTGATTTCGCCAGTGTCGAGGGCGAACAAGGCGGCGTAATAGGTCGCACTCGCTTCCGTGAACCACCGCGCCGAAGGTGCTGTCGAGTATGATTGGCGGGTGTGTACGTATTCGTGGATCCAGACGTTGTCGGGGGTGTCCAACCCTTCTGCATCACGAACCCACATGTCGGCGGGTCCTGTTTGCAACCCCCGAACTCCCCACCGGACGTTCTCGGTCGGTGCCGCCACCATGAACACTTCCTCATCTCGGTCGCCAACGCGGAGCTGATCCGATGCATGCGCGAGGGCATCGAAGAGAGCAGCGGGGGACTCTGCGAGTTCTGCCGACACCGGTTCGACGAGAACGAACTGCTGGCCGTGGACCGCTTGGTGGTGCGTCTCGTGTTCGCCAAGGAATGCAATCACGTCACTTGCCGTTCCTGGGCCGTCAACCGCGGCTTCTCGGGTCAACCCCAAGCGATCGTCACCCGCCCAGCTCCATCCGTACGACGGGGTTGGCCGTTGAACCAAGGCCCAATCGCCCGCGTCTTTGAAAAGATAATCTCCTGGACCCGCCAGCGGGTCGTCTCGCTCGATCTTTCGATCGACGTCGGCAAGGTATGTCAGCGAAGGGCGATCGGTCTCCCCGTCCCAGACGAGCGTGTCATCGTCCGTCCGGGTGAACCCACGCATCTCGATCAGTGTCATCCGATGGGTGAGCCCGACCTCGAAGTGCGTGGCAGTGCTCGGGATCCGATACGCGTGTTCGACCTTGATCTCACCGTCACGTTCCGGGTACAACGCGAGGGTCTGCTGATCGTGGATCCGTGGATGGTCTTCGACGGCGCCGGTATCAGAAACTGCATCGACCTCCCCGTGGAACGTTCCCTCCTCGGGAGGAGAGACGGCCGTCGACGTCGCGAGGACGATCGCCGCACCGAACATGAGGAGAAACAGTGCAATCAACAACACGCCGCGACGCGCCATAGACGGGCAGGTGTCCGACGCGGGTTAACCGTACCGATAACCGTACACAGCTAAACGAATCCACGTCGACCGTTTTGGCTACGCCCGGTAGATCAGTTCGTCTTCGATCCGGTGTAACGTTGTCTCGACAGTGTTCAACAAGCCCATTGCGTCAGCGATGACTGGGTAGGTGACTTCCAGGCGTGAGTAAAGGAATTCCTGCAAGTCGATCTCGTCACGCAATCGCAGGGAGACCAGTTGGCCGTCCCGCCGATCATGTTGTCGCTCGCGACAGACGTCGTTGAGTTGTTCACGGTTTCGATGGAGCTCGTTCCTGGCCGCCACCAGCTCGTCGTAGGTACGATCCGCACACAATGGTGCCGTCGTCGTTTCAACAGACCGCTCGATCGACGCGAGCGTGTCGTTATGGCGGTCGAGCGATTGGGCCTCTTCCTCAAGAACGGTGAGGAGCGCCCGACGACGTTCACGCGCATCAGTAGCTGCCTCAACCACGCCTCGTTTGATTGGCGGGGTCAAGCGAGACTCACCCATCACGCCGTGGGCGACATCCGGGCCGAGTTCCGCAACCATGTGTTCTTCAAGCGTCTCATTGTACTCCTCCTCGAAGTGCGGAACGTCCATCACCGTCTCTCGATACGTATCTTTGAGCGTGGAGAGCCCCCCAGAACCGGCCGGCGTCTCACGGTGGAGAAGCGGCCCGGTACCTGCTGTTTCCATCGCTGTGACGTTGGCCGTCGGCAGACCCCTGGTGCGCTTGACGAACCGATCGAAAGCCACGTGCTCGGCTCCGGTGCGCCCACGTTCCTCCTCGCACAACTCCTTCGCGGTCGGTACATACGTCAACGATGCAAGAACCAACAACACGAGAAAGCCGATCATCGCTGCGACGAGGGAGAGGTCCATCAAGCCCGCAAGCATGCATTCGAGGCCTCCACCACACACGTCCGTCGCAGCGAGATCGGGCGTTCCTCGGGAGAGGTGTATACTTCCCGATCCCCCTGTACTCATGACACCGTTGACCACAACCTCGGGCCTCAAAACCCTTTTTCTGTCCTTCGCGTGTCAACTAATAACGTGGTAAACAATTCCTGAGATCGGGAGTAGGGTTTTCCCTGCGACAGGTGAAGCCCAAGCTGCGATGTCAACACCCGAAAAACTACTCGCCGACTCACCAGCTGATTTCGATTCGTCCTTCGCGTATGCACTGCACCCGGAGATGCGCAGACTGCTGATCGCTGCGATCGTTGGGTCGCTACTGTTACCGATCGGGCTTGCCCTCTTCATCGATCCGCGGCTGTACGGCGGTCGAGCAACGTTCCTCATCTGGCGAGTTCTCGGGCTGGGAATCGGTCTCCTCGGGGCGATTCTCTTTTACGGGGGTGTCGTCGGCGCACTGTTCAAAATCATCACGGACGCCTATATCGTTGGATCGGCCAATAGTCCCGAGCCAGAGGGCGGGTAAATCGTACGCAAGTTTACTCGGTTCACCGCTGCCCGCAGTGTCGAGACACGATGAGGTCCTCACCCAGCGGGACTAGAAACGATGCGAAATCAGTCGCATCTCGAAGACACCGGTAGTAACGCGATCCCTTCGGCCCCTGGGTTAGGGTCGGCCGGCTCGCCGGTCAGACACACCAGGACATCCGTGGCGGTATATGGCCCCGTCTCGAACACATTATCCTCAACGATAATGCCGCCAGGCTCGAGCCGAATCCGGGCCACCTCAAATCCCTCGACGTACCGTTTTTCTCGTGATCGAGAAGCACGATGTCAAAAGAAGCCTGTTCTGCGGCGAGCTGGGGGAAGCCATCGCCGCACTCGAACCCCGCAAGGTCAGCTAGGCCGGCACGGTCCAGGTACCGGTTGGCGTCTACCGATTCCTCTTCGTCGATCTCGGTCAGCACGACCTCTCCATCCGGCGGAAATGCTCTGGCGTTCCAATAAGCCGAGTACCCGAACCGTTCCGATTTTCAGTAGCTTTCAGTCGTACACCGTAAGAAGTGGGTACACTGTTCGACGGCTGGGCCACGTCCATCGCTACCATCCGCATTCGACTCGGGCAGGGCGACAGCGGGTCCGATGACAGCCGACCCACCACCAGCGGTCGCCCCTGCCTGTTCGGGTTCGTAGGCAACAATGCCAGCCCCGAACGTGAGCCGCGTGCCACCGTCAGCGTTTGACGCTGACGAGGATCGCGAAGCACGGCTTCGCTCACAAGCGGAACGGCAAGCTAGCACGATTTCGGCATCCCCCATATAGGAGGACGTGACATCGTGGTCTAACTCGTCCGTCTCGCTGAAGAACACGCGAGCCACGTTCAGTGCCCCGATGTAGTCCCGATCGCCTTCGAACCCACATCGGGCATTATCACACCGGAAGTGCCCGCCCCACCAGCGTTCTTGCTGGTGGTCGGGGGGATTTGCACGTATGCCCGGTTGACCCACAGCGAGGACACGATCGACTCGTTCCCTGTGGATAGACTCGTTCAACAACGTGACCGGCAGACGCTGCTCGGTATTGGTCCACCTCGGCTTCAACGATATCGTGCACCGTTTCCTTTTTCAAGGACTGCATCCCGCAGCGGTTTCCGCTGAAACTGACGACGAGGTTGATGAGGTCGTCGACGAGTTCATCCTGTGCTGTGTTGTCCGTCTCGTCTTCGATGCCGGTGATCGTGACACCGTAACAGTCGAACTACCGTTCGAGGTATGGGATCCAAAAGTGGGTGACTCGTCTTCGTACGTAACGACAACACGCCCGTCGGCGTCTTGTACGCCATCGAGGGGGGCGTTGAGGTCACTGTGCCAACATCCGTATCGGTGTTTTCCACGCTCCAACCGTGGTCGTGGGCGTCGTCTGTGAGTCGGTCGAGTTCTCGGTCGAGGTCGCCGGTGTCTTTCTAGTCGTGACTGGAGACGCGAGCGAATCGTGCAACACGGTCTGTTGGACGAGTGTCGCCTGCAAGTCGGCGGCGTTCCCGGTGGGGTATTCGTTGTTCCCCGCCCGATGTTCGGGTGTAGTCGATGTCGTCGCTCCGGCATCAGCGTTTGACAGTGTGGGGGTGGACACCGAGTTCGGCTGCGAACTCGTCAATCGAGTACGACCGTGGCATTTTGCGTTACTGTTTACTACTATTGGATGCTTATAGGTACTGAATTCTGTAACAGTTACACAACCCTGACCCGCACTCGAAAATACGGGTGGCGCCAATCATCTCGACGAGAAATCGCAAAAACCAGTCGACTGCCGGACCGACCGTCGGAAAGCCCTCGCAATCCGCACGGCGTTCCATCTCCGCGAGCACCTCGGTCTCGTCTCGCTCGGGCCATCGTCCCACGGAGGCGGCCGCAGACCGATCTGACATCCTGCAAGGGGAGTCGCCGCCCTAAAACAGTTGGGCTGTGACGCGATCAGTCGTTCCCAGCCGCTTCGTGAATGCGTTCGCCACGGTTGAGACGCTCGGCGATTCGGTAGGTTTGCTCGCCAGCGCGTCGCGTCGGTGTATGAGCGGCGAGATATCGTGCCGACGCAACGAGATGAACATCGGCAAATTCCGCATTCGTCGTCCGATCGTACTGCGCGAACGCGGCCTCCACGTTCTGGCGCGTGTGAAAACCCACATCCTCTCGAAGTAACGCCTTTCCAAGCTTGCGTTTCAAGACGTCCACATCGCCGTCCGCAGCCAGATACTGCGCGGTGAGTTGCCCGGCTCGGTTCACCTCCTCATCACGTTCGACCTCGAAACACTCCATGAGCTCCTCGAGGACGGCCTCGGGATCCCGATCGATGTTCGATGGCGATGGTATTGGCGCGGGTGGCATGTTGAGGAACCGGTCGAGGTACACGCTCATCGCCCCGTCGAGGATCCCACGGTATCGCTCCCAGTTATCAGCGCGCGCCGTCAGGGCGTGGACTGCATTGACGTATGAGTAAGTGTGGTGTACCGTGTTCCAGTCGTTGAATTCGTTTGACGTGCCAAACTGGGCGACTCTGGTAGCCGCGGCATGGGTCACGGTTTCAGCGAGGAGATTAGCCGGGGCGCCGGCCTCGACTTCCTCGAGAAGCGCTTCGACGATGGCCGATGGATCATCACCCAGCAGCGTATCGATTAATCCTGTCGGAGGAATCCATTCGTCGTCGCGAGGTGTGGTTGCAGCAGCCGGAAGCTCCTCGTAGGTATCAAAGAGTAACCCCGCGAGGTCAATTGGCTGTCGCCAGGATGATCGCTCCTCAGCCCGTCGTGCGTCTGCAAGCCCGGGCACGAGTGACGGGAGCACCTCGTCGGCATGCTCCCAACCGATCTTATCAAGCAACTCGAATGCTTTGTTAATGAAATCGAGCCGATGCCCGTTATCGAGGTACAGGTGATCTGTCGCGGCACCGACGAGCATATTGGCGATGTGGGGCTGGCTGACATCCGCCCGAACAGCTGCCCGCAGGACGCGCTCGGCACCATCGGTATCGCGAACCTCGACGTTATGTCGGAACCAATCTGTCAGTTGTTCCGGGGATACATCGGTCGCGGAGAGAGGTTCCTGCGCGAAAAACGGCGGTTGGCCGGCACATTCGCTTGCAACTTCGCTGATGCCAGCATTCAGCGCCCGCCGACGGTCGTCGGGTGAGACGGCGTCGTACAGGTTGGCCATGACGCCGAGCGTCGTCATGCCGCTTCCCCAGCCGTCCGCGTTGTACTGGGTACCGAACGTGGAGGCTGTGGCAAGCGCGCGCTCCGGTGGTTCTCCCTCGTCCTCAAGCCCGATAACCGACTTGGCGATCACGAGGCCGATGTTCTCTCGCAGGCCGTGTTCGAGCCGCTCGGTCCAGTGCGTGACAGGATCGGCCTTCCGTTCCGGATCGGGATGCACGTAGATGGTATCGTCGTGCACCTCCACAGGATACGTTTGTACGTCATCGGCGAATGGATCGAACGTATCCCCGCAGGAGAGCTCGAATCGGGCGTGGTGCCAATGGCAGGTGAGGATCCCGTCATCGACAGTGCCTTCGGTGAGCGGAAAGCCCATGTGTGGACACCGGTTGTCGACCGCGAATATCTCGTCCTCGTCTTCGAAGATGGCTATCGACCTGTCCCCCGGACGCACCACGAGCGATCCCGCTTCCTCGAGTTCATCGATGGTCGCGACCGGTTCGAATTCGCCGGATGGAACCTGTGTTGCCATGACCCAAGCCATGCATTCCCACATCAAAAACTCCTCCGACCGAAGTGTGCAGGTAGTGCAAGCATCGTGACGCAAAACTTCACGTGAGTTCAAATAGGGGAGCGACGTTCATTGCGGTAACGACCTTTGCAGGAATGACAGGCCATCACCCACCGCGAGACTCGCCAGAGCAGTCCTGGGAACGGTACTGGGACTGGTTCGCGGTCGCGTTGTTCCTCCTCTTGACGGTCGACCTGTTGACGACAATGGGTGCAGCGCTCATCTACGGACTCGAAGCGGAGACCAATCCCATCATGCGCTGGATTCTCTCTCAGGGGGCGGCTACGATCATCGCGACACACCTGGCCGTACTCCTCCTTGCAGCCGGTGGGTTCGGTATGCTCGTCAGATACGGGGAAGGACTGACCGGACGCGCCGCCGACCGCTTCCGGCTGTCGTTCAAACTGTGGTTAGGTCTGTTGATTGCAGCCGGACTGGTGGTGTATGCCAACAACCTCGCAGTGATCGTACTGGGCGATTCGTTGATGTGAGACGAGGGCAGACCTCCACGGATTCGTCCGAGGAGGAAACGCGCGAGGGTTTCACCGCCCATCCGATTTGGTGTTGATCCTGGGAGACCACTACACGTAGGCTGAACGGGTTACCATCGATCGATTGGATGGGTCTGTGTCGGCAGGTTTCCAGCTGAAAGCCGGGTGCCTGGTCCGACTGGGGCGTTCCACCCACCCGGCCAAACCAGGTGAGGGTCACAGAATCGTCAATCGTGATAGGCAAGCGGATCTTGCGTAGCCGACCAGCAGCATGGCAACGCGCACGATTCGGACCTATGCCCTTATAGCAGTGGCCGCTCCTATCCCGGACACGACGTGGTCAGGTTCCCGAACCCGCTTCGCCTTTTTATCCTCGGGATCGGTTTGGGTCTCAGTCGCGTGGGCCTGGTTGACAAGCGACGCGTTCGACGGACTGTAGATCTCGCGTGGCCCCGTATCGTTACCGGGTTCGCACGCATGTCGAAGGGGGCGGTCGACATCGCGATGGTCGGCGTCGCCGTCGGGCAGGCAGCCATTGCCGGCCTGGGATTTGCTGCACCGTACTGGGGGTTGGCGTTTACGCTCGGGGGTGGGTTTGCGGCCGGGACGATCGCGCTCGTATCCCAGCGATACGGTGCGAACGCATTCGACGAGATGGGGCAAGCGGTTCGATCGAGTGCTCTTCTCGTGGTTCTGGCCACCCTGCCAATCGTTTTCGTCCTCTGGACGATCCCGGAACAGCTCATCGGGTTGTTGACGAATGATCCAGATGCGATCGGCTATGGGGCCGCGTATCTCCAACTCCTAGCCCTCGGCGTCCCGTTCGCCGGGCTCAATCTCGTAGGAAGCCGCGTATTCATCGGGGCAGACGACGCCTGGACGCCGATGATCATTCGTGGTGGCGGTGCCATCGCGAACATTTTCCTCAACTCGCTGTTCATCTTCGGGTTCGGCATGGGTGTCGTCGGCGCTGCCCTAGGTACCGTCCTGGCCACCGTGGCCGTCACGGTCGCGTTCACGATAACTCTGCTCTGGGGCGAGCTACCGGGCGTGGGAGAACTCACTGTTCGCGTCACTGCTCGAGGGTCATATCTGGATTGGGAGACGTTCGCGGACGTGACCCGCATCGGGACACCCGTAATCGGTCGCAGTCTCGTGTGGACCGGCTCGGCGTTCATGTTACTCGCCATCGTAGATCTGTTCGGTCAGGAGGTCGTGGCGGCATACGTCATCAGCAGATCCATCTGGGACCTGCTCAATACGCCGGGGTGGGGGTACGGGCTCGCTGCGAGCAGCCTCGTCGGCCAGTCGCTTGGAGAGAACCGTGAGGACGTGGCCGCAGCATACGGGCTCGAAATTACCCGGATTTCGGTGGTGAGTTACGCGATAGGGGCGGTGGCCGTCCTGATCTTCGCCGAACCCATCGTCCATCTCTATGTCGGCGACCGTACAGCGGAGAGCGTCCCGATCGCCATCGGGTTGACACAGGCGGCGGCCATTGCCGTGGTTGCCAATGCGGTTTCTGGCACCTATGCAGGCGCCCTGGATGCAACCGGGGACACCCGGTGGCCGTTCTACAGCGGTGTCGTGGGGATGTTTGGGGTTGCGATCCCGCTCGCCTATCTTGGGGCCATTACAGCCCTCGGTCTTTGGGGGCTGTATTTGGCGTATCTTGCACAGACAACTATACCGGCCGTGATCAATCGGTATCGGTTTCAGACCGATGCATGGCGACAAATCAGTCGACAGTACCGGCCCGATTCGGCTGCACCGGGTGACTGACAATGGAGCCGACGTCGCGACGTGGCGTCCTCACGAGGCTCGAACCAACGGGTCATACCAGTCGCGGTTTTCCCGATACCACGCAATAAAGCGATCCACTCCTGCACGTATGCCGACGACGGGTTCGTAGCCGAGAAGTTCTGTCGCCTTGCTCACGTCAGCGTGGGTATGTTGGGCATCGCCGGCGCGTGGGTCGTCGAACTCGAGTTCGAGGACCGGGTCGACGGCGTCACGTATGGTTTTCGCCAGAGAAAGTATGTCGATCGTATCCGTAGAACCGATGTTGAGGACTTCTCCATCTGCACCATCATCTCCGACCAGCTGTTCGTTGATCGCAACGACGTCCTCGATATACGTGAAATCTCGTGTCTGGGAACCATCCCCGTAGATCACGGGGGCCTCACCGTGTACACAACGCGAGACGAAGTTTGTCATAGCCATATTCGGCCGCATACGGGGCCCGTAAACGGTGAAATATCGGAGCGAGACCGTCGGAAGGCCGTAAATTTCGTAGTACACTCGGGCGTAGTGTTCGGCTGCGAGTTTGGAGACGCCGTACGGCGAAACAGGTTGTGTCGGGTGTTCCTCGTCGTAGGGGAGGTACGCGGGCTTTCCATACACCGACGAAGACGAGGCCATGACTACCCGATCGACATCTTCTTTTCGTGCAGCATCGAGAAGCTCGAGCGTCCCGACGACGTTGTAGCTGTTCACTTTGAGCGGCTCTTCGACGCTAGCACGAACGCCCGCCTGCGCCGCTTGGTGAAACACAACGTCGGTCCCGTCGATGAGCTCGTCCAGGGAGGCTCGATCGGTCACTGACTCCTCGACAACGCGTACCGAGCCGCCGTCACCCGTGGCGGATTCCACCGCCTCAATGTTCCGACGTTTCAATCCGAGGTCGTAATAGGGCTCCATGATATCGACGATGGTCACGTCGTGGCCCGTGCGAACCAAGCGTTCGGCGATATGGCTCCCGATGAAACCGGCCCCTCCAGTGACCAGCACTTCCATGGTTGCGAAGATGGACCGCGTACGGGAAAAACCGATTGGAACCGGGTATTTCCTCGAGGGAGACACGAAGAGATTTCAGCGGCCACCGACAGTCCTCACAGCCCTGAATTCCCGGCGAGATGGGCATTCAACCGGGAAGCCAGTTCGGCCTGAAATGCGTCCTTCTCGATCGTCGTCTCGAAGGCCTCATGCGCTTCCCGGTGCACGGCGTCCATGACTCGCTCTCGAATCGCCTCGAACGTGACCGACACCTCTCGCTCGCGCATCCGGTCAGATATCTGCGTGAATCGATCGGATGAAGCGAACCACTCGATCGCATCCTTCGTCGTCCGTGATGGAGTCACGCTACCGTGAGCATCAGAATCGACCGCAAATCGAATACTTCCTCGTCCACCCCCTTTATTCCGGACAACCACGCCCGACGCCGGACCGTCCCGGTAGGCGGACCTCGGTGGATCGAACTGTTCGATGTCAAAATCACGCGCCCGGCGTTCTCGCTCGAGAACCGCGACCGGTTCAAGTCCCAATCCCTCGAAAATGTGTTCGACGTGATCGGGGGGGAGATACCGATCGGCCGTAGCTGACCAGACATCGTAGCCGACGAATCCCGGGGCTCGCTGCCAATCGTACGGAGTGTCACGATAATGCATGGACCGCCCGTAGAAGACTGCATCTGCCGGCGACTCGAGTGACTTGCGGAGCACGTCCCGACGGAGACACTCGCGTACCTCGCGGATGGCGAATCGATACGGCGACGGAATCGCGGAATCATTCTGGAAGATGCGATCTTTTCCACCAAACGTGATCAAACCACTCTGGTCGACACGAAAGCGCAATGGGCCACCATCCACCAACTCAAGAAGCCAGAGGTGCCCGTCGTTGAGGTTTTGTTGCGCGGCAGTCTCCGGCGATGTCTGAGGAAACGGTTGCACAGGTACAGGCACCCCAATTAAATGCAGCCTTCGAATTACTTGTGCTTGGGCGTCAGACGTGTGTGCGACTTGTTTCGAGTGGAGGCGAACATGATCGTCGGCTCACTCCCGGCTTGATACAAGTACGTTCGTGAGAGGTTAGAATGGGTTCGGTTCGATGGTTGCGTCCGTTCGCCCGAGGGACGCTTCGCCTTCCTCGGTCAGCCAGTATTCATAACTTCCATCTTCCTCCCGTTCTCGCCGGTCGACAACGCCATCGTTGAACATCCGATAGAGGGTTGCTGAGGCCGGTGAACGGCCGATCTCCCATTCGGTCCCATCCGAAAGGTCTACGATCTCGGAAACAGTCAGTGGATCATCCGCATGATGAAGGATTGCCGCCATGTCGAATCGTCGGGTTTCAGGGGTTAGTGTCGGCAAGTCCTCGTCGCCATCAGTCGTGGTCGCCTCCTCATCCGTCTCCTCCGTGACGCTCCAGTCGTCATCGAAGGAGATCTCGTCATCCCAGTCCGACGCCCCGCCCATCAGCTCTTGGAACTCTTCCCGGCTCTGCCACAGCACCCACCCGAGCATCGCAAGCCCTTGGAGACGAATCGCATGGAGGACCCACGGGCGAATCTCGACATCTTCGGGGTTTGTCGTGCAGCGGGCAAACCAGAACGCGGCGATACGTCGCGGTGCCACTACCGTGAGGAACCCGACGACCGCCAAGACGCTACGTAGAATCATACATGGGTCTACGTGTTCCAGCCTCACAATACTTGCGGTCACTTTTCTGCTACAGGAAACGTCGAGACGCAACGAGAGTCTCGATCTCCCAGACAGCAGATTGGCGTCGCAACGGAGGCTCACACTGGTGAGTATCGCGATTGTACAGGGTCATCGCCGCCCCGAGCGACTAGCGGAGTGCGAGCACTACAAGAAGGCTCCCGACCACCAGAAATCCCACGGCAGTGGCGGAATACCCGCCCGCCATGCCGAGATAGACACCGTAGCCAACACCACCTGCAATCACCCCAACCCCCAGGCTTGCAGCGAAATGAACAGCCTCCGATCGCGTCGTCTCCGTGCCAGAACCAACTTGGCGCCCCAAACTTGCTGCGTTTTGGGCTACGTCCCAGGAGACTACGGCCGCGACGACCGCAATCATCACTGCCTCAACTGGCGCTCCCTCCACGCCGGCAGTCACAGCCGCGACGAAGAGGCCGGTAGAACCAGTTGTCATCACCCCCGGTCTCGGCAACAACACGCCGATCACGAGCACGACGGTTCCGATTAGCCCGAGTAAGAGGCTGGCTGGAGAGTACATCCCCACGGCGAGCGCCCCGAGGAGCGTGGTGCCGATCGCCAGGGTGGCACCGACCGATGTCGGTTGTTCGGTAGTCACCGGGCATCCCTTCCCGATAGACGATCCAGGCTCATCTCGATCGGTTCACCGTCCGGCCAGTCGATTACCCGCAGCCCCCGACGTCGCAATGAATCGATCGTCGTTCGCCGTTCGAGTTGAGCGAGTTGATGACCCACGCTGTCACCCGTCGTCGGATCGGGGCTGATAATCGTGACCGGATGGCCGCGTGCCTCCACGCGCACGATTGCCTCCTCAATCAGCGGATCACACAGCGGCGAGAACATGAGTACTTGGCTATCTCGTGGTGCACGGGCGGCAAACCATTCCACCCATCCGAAGGTGCGGAACTCCTCGGTCGGGGGACTGGCGTCAAAAGAGTGATGCTCGGTCAGTAACGCTCGTGCTTCGTCCTCAACATTGCGGGAGGCGCTCGGCGATAACCAACAGGGCTCCCGTGGACTCATGGCTGCTAGCCCGACCCGGTGGCCCGCGTTGACGAGGGAGACAAGTACTCGATTGGCCATGCCGACTGAGCGGTGAACCGCATTCAGCGAATCCGCGTCCGGCGCGAGATACGCGTCCGCCCGAGCGTCGATCATGAGGACGATCGTGGCCGCCTTCTCTTCATGGAAATCGATCGTCGTTAGTTCTTTCGTGCGGGCGTATCGAGTCCAGTCGATTCGGGAGAGACGATCACCCGGGCGATACTCGCGAACGGCCTGAAATTCGATCCCCTCACCAGCTGTGTCGGTTCGTAATTGCCCGACGTATCGGGCTGCGGACGTGCGGAGCGGTACATCCGCGTCAATCGGCTCAGGTCGCGGTTTGCAGGTAATCTCAGCAGGCACGTCGAGTAACTGAGTACACTCGTGAGACCCGTTGAGGCTACGAAGGATGGCCCGGGTGCGTTCGAACCGGTGGGTGCCTGCCCGAGCCTCAACCTGGTATGTGATCATCACCATCGATCCCGGTCGCAAGGCAGCCGAGCGACTGGGCATCCCCTCGACTACCGACAGTCCTTCAGGTAGTTCGTCGATAATTCGCACGTCAGGGAGAAACTGCTCGCCTGCGTTTTTAACAGTCAACCGAACCTCGAACACATCTCCCGGCACGGGGTGATCCGTCGAAAAGGTCCGTTCGGCGACCAACTGGCCTGTGGGCGCCTCGCCGCTGTTTGCATACACGATGTAGCCGATTCCGACCGCACCCGCCAGCACGAGACCTGGGTCCTGTACCCCGACGCCGGCGCCGAGACACACCAGTGCGACAACACTAATGCCACGCCAGTGGCCAGTTTCGATCGGAGAGGCGTCGGTGGATGTGACACCACTTCGGAGATTGCCGAGCGAGAAACGACTGGTAGGTACCTCCTCAGGAGCGATGTCGTGCGGAATCAACGTCGCGAGCTCGAGAACAGTACGGCGAAATCCTTCTTCTAGCGGGTACTCCGACCGCAACCGACGACGTAGGCGGTGGGTGAACGAACCCCGGAAAACCCGTCCCGTAACGAAAAGGGCAGCAGCGGGATCCTCGGTCCATTCTCCACGCTCGACCGTTCGTTCAGCCTTCTCCTGATCGTGGCCACGATAGAGAACCAGTGCCTTCTGGAGAAGCCGCGCAGTTCGCTGATGGAGCCGGCGTTGCTCCCGGATGTACGCGGCTGGTGGAGTTGCGAGTCGAACGTCCCGATCGATGTCATCTCCGGGGGCTGGAACGCCGCCCACCCGATCGGTGACTGGTGGGAGTGCCTCCAGCCGTGGTGCTTGCCAACCTCGAATTGCGCCATGTAGTCCGACGATGATCGCCACAACCCCCGCAGCTGCGATCAGGAATGTCCCGATATCATACACGAGTAGCTCCGGCGCGAGTATGCCGGTGACGCCAAGGGCGACACCGAGAAGAGCGAGCACCCCCAGCAAGGGTCGGACGCTCATGTCGCTGTTTCCGTGTACCGCGACTCGATTCGACGCAACAGGGAAACAGCGGTCGATTCCCGATCTGCCGAGGGAGCACGATCCCCATACCGCACCTCCTCGAACAACTCGGTGAGCGCCGCAACGTCGTCCGGATCGAGCCCGACGCGGGTCGCTTCACGAGCGAACGCCCGCGGCGTCGCTTCCCGGACGTCGCCGACATCCAGGAGACCGACCATCTCGCGCCACGCACGATACACCTCGTTGTCGTCCGCGTCCGCCGATTCGAGACGATCAGCCGCCCGCCCGGCAGCCGCTCCCAGTTCGGTAGTAAGATCCTCCCCGGCAGCCGACTCGTCCGACGATCCGGTAACCGAGGGTCGTTCACCTTTTCCAGCCATTACCATCATCGTTATGACAAATAGTGCGAAGGCGCCAAGCAACGCAAGCAGCGGGAACCAGTCGCTGATCGCCGGGACACCGTTCGAACCCGCGCCGGGCTCGTCCTCACCGGCTGCAGTTTCGTTGAACCCGAACTCCTGTTCCATTGGCTCCAAGCGAGGTTCAAGTGGGATAACTTCCAAAAGCAGGAGAAAGACGATCACAACGGCGACGACAGCGATCGCGTACGCGACCATCCGTCGCCAGTGTGTCACGGCATACGCGATCGAGATCAGCAAGAAGATGGCGAGCAGTACGAGCAGCACTTCCTCCAGAAACTGGGGAAGCTGGAGCTGATCGGGGAGCTCCGGTTCTTCCGTCGGGCGTGGCATGACAGTCTCGGCGCCACCGTCCCCTCCGGGATCGTCACGAAGGTCCTCGATCGTCGCTGCCGCCGCTGCCAACGAGAATAGTCCCGCCACCGCGATGGTCCCGGCGATGAGGGTCCTCCGCTTCACGAATTAGCCTATCGGGAGTCCGCCATTAACCTTTGTCGCGTCCCAGTTCGAACAATGCGGGGCACACCGGATATCTCCAGGGGCTTCCATGTGGAACGTAATTGAGTCGGGGAGTGTCCGACGGGTAGCCGACGGAGAGATCCCGGCCATCGGCCCACGCACCTAGGCTCAAACGAGTCTCGACCCCCAAGCCCAAACGCTCCGGTTCCGCCACCCTGACACGCCGAACCCACAGCAATCGTTGATGCGATACATAACCTGTCCATGTTGCGTATACCGAAGGGGAGCTTACGCCGAGGCCTCCTCGGCGAGCGCTGCGCCCACAATGCCTCCCAGGAGCCCGAACACGACGTTTGTCGCGAACGAGAGTATCATCACGAGCCCCGCCAGGGCGAGAATAACGATCCAGCCACCACCTGTGTTGAGTCCGAGCGGTGCCCATCCGATGACCGTGCCGATTCCAAGCACCGATAGTGGAATAATCAACAACACAACGGGGGCGGTCGCCACCACAGCGGCCAGGCCGCCCACCTTGGCCCCCTCGCCAGTCCCTCCACGTTGCAGATACCCCGCGAGGCCGGCACCAGTCATGACTCCCAGCAAATACAACGGGGTGAAAATCGTCCCGATTAGCACGGCTATGAGAAATCCGACTGTCCCCCCGACAAGTGCATTGACCGCTGTTCGACCGGCGAGGTCGGAGATCGAACCCGCGGTGGCCGTGCTCCTTGATTCGGTGGAGGGTGTCGCCCTGACCCCACACTCCGGGCAATACCTCCCTTCCGGTGGGACCTCGGCCCCACACTCGCGACAGTAGGGCATGCCACATCATTCGGGGGGAGGTAATAAAGCCGTGGGGATGCGCCTCAGCCGCCGACGATCCGTATCGTTCATGATGTTGTGATACTTCATATTTCGATAATGTTACGTCGGGTGATGGTTGTACTCGTATCGGCCCTTCTGGTGTTATCGCTCTTCGGCGCGAACGTGGCACTCGGGGTCGACCGCGGACCGATGGACCCGGATCGCGTCTCCACCGCAGCAGCGGAGGCTGGCGTCTACGAGGAAGCGCAGTCGTTCGGTATCGAGATGGTGGAAGAAGAGATCCCTGAGGAACCGTGGCTCGAATGGCTTGCCATTGCACCCGAGGAAGCGCTGGAAGAAATTGTCACACCGGCATACATGCAGTCGCAGACCGAGCAAAACATCGAGAACGTATTTACGTTCCTCGACGGTGGCGACGAACTTCGGATCTACGTCGATCTTGCGCCGCTGAAGGAGAATGCGATCGAGTACGTCGAGCACGAAGACCAACTTTTAGACCGCGATCGCGTCGCTGCTGACGATGGTATCGCACTTCCCACTGAGCAGACATACGAGGATGATAGGGAAGCGCTACGCGATGAAGTGTTAACCGTAGCTGGAATCACCCCGGAGGACGGGTTTGGGGACGAGCGCCTCGCCAACCTGTATCGAGATGAAGACACGTTCGAGGGAGTGAAAGCAGAATACCGAGGCCAGATCCGCGACGAACTCCGGGAAGAGTGGGAGATACACGCCGATAAGGGCTACGGACACGATCAATTGGCCGGCATGTTACACGATCCGGAGACGTACGGCGCCGAACAGGAAACGTTCCGCGAAGAGCGCATCGAAGCGATCATGGAAGAAACGGGGGCGAGCCGAGAGGAAGCAGAAGAGGAGTATGCCGATCGTGAGGACGAGTTTGCCGCCGAAGCAGGCCAGGCGTACGCCGACCAGTTGATCCCGCAGGATGCACCGACGGAGGTGGCCACACCGATGGAGGAGCTGGGGATGCTGATGGGTAAGGCGCTTGCAACTGATCTCGACCACGAAGCGTTTCTCGAAGAATACGACCGGCTTAGTGGAGACGTCGACGCGGGACTCGAATCGTACACTGCGGAAAACATCGGGGCGTACGAGGACGATATTCGAACATACCTCGACGAGGATGTCGACACCGGGGAGCTCCCGAGCGAGGTGCAGCCACATGTGGACGAACTTCTTGCCTTGATCACGGAGGCCGTGGTGACCGACATGGCCCACGACGTCTTTGTATCGGAGTACGATGAAATTGCGGCAGACATCGAAGCTGCTGCACTCGAACTCGTGAATGAGAATATCGACGAATATATCGATGATTTCGAGAACGATCTCATCGAAGTGGCGGGATTCGAAGACCTGCCCGGTCCTGTCGATGAGAACGCGGACCGATTCACTGCACTCATGCTGGAGATGGTCGCGACCGACATGGAGTATGAAGCGTTCGAAAGCGGGTTTGCCGCACTCGAAGAGGACCTGGCGATCGCGATGATCGAGGATTCATTCGCTGAGGAGGGCGAGGACGGGATTCCGACCACTATCGACATGTCTGCGGACCTCGAAGAAGACGCTGACGAACTGAGCGACGTACAAACCGCGTACGGGATGCTCAGCTACGTGTGGATCGGATTGCTGGGGGTTGCAACCCTGCTACTCGGCGTGACGTATCTGATCGCCGGTCGGTGGGATACCGTCGCACTCGCAGCCGGCTCCGCAGCGGCCGTGGTGGGAGGCGCGACGTACGGTGGCCTGACACTAGCCGAAAATACGGTGCGTGACGTGCTTCTCGAGGAAGACGACGTGCCAGCCGCGGTAGTCGAGGTGGGGTTGGACTTCTTCGTCGCCGTTTTTCGTCCACTTGAACTACAGTCGATTATTTTCCTCGGTGGTGGCGTGATGCTGTTCGCTTCAGGTATCGTACTTCGGTCCGGTCTCGCGGATGACTTGATACCTACGGAGATGATTGGAAATGTCGAATCCGAAGAGAATCCCTCCGATCGAGAGATGGTGGACGAGGAAATCGGCGCGGGCGAGGACGGGGAAGACGGCGAGTCCGAGGAGGAGGGTGAGCCGATGAAGGTGAAATGATGAGCAGATCAGTCGGCAGCGAAATCGCCGATCAGGAACTCACCATTATTGTGTTGTAGAGTCGCCAGTTCGTCAGCGTGGGAATTGCCGCAATAATGACACCAAAGTGATAAACCAGGCAAATAGAGCAGAAAGGCGCGGAGCTTCGAACCGTAGTAATCGCTCAACGTCGATCCGTTAGCAGTGACTCCCCGGGCTCGGTTCGTCGCTCCGTCCCGAGGACCACCCCTGCACCGAGACTACTGTTTACGCCAGTCACCGCAGCTTCACCGAGTACAGCACCGAACGACGCTCTGTCGGTCGATGTCGATTCCCCCTTGATCGTCATTCGCACCGGTTCGCCGTCGTGACGTTGGGTTTGTACGCACGAACCCGCCCCGATGCGGACGTGTCTGGCCAGAATACTGTGCGTGAGTGTTGCCTGCGGGTCGACTGTCGTACCAGCGTAGATAACGCTGTTTGCCACGTGTGCCCCGGTCCCGATGGTGACGTTTTCGCCCAAAAGAGAGCACGCCCCGATGTGTGCGTTTGGGCCGACAATCGTGTCAGATTCGATCAGTGTCGGCCCCTCGACGATCGCCCCCTCTCGTATCTCCGCACCGGATTCGATGTGGACGTTGGGGCCCACGGTCGCCGTCTCGGCGATAGCTCCGGAGCTACCACTCGGGACCTGGGAAAGTTTCCACTCGTTTGCCGCCAGGAGCTCCCAGGGACGCCCGACATCCAGCCACCGATCCACCGACACCGGACGGACTGAAAATTCATCGCACACACGGGCCAGAACGTCGGTGAGCTCATATTCACCCCGGGGGGATTTTTCGACTTCGTGGACGTACTCTTGTGCTTCTGCAGGGAACACATAACCTCCGGCATTGGCAAGAGTAGAAGGTGGATTCGCCGGTTTTTCGACCACGCCAACCACGCGCTCGCCGGTCGAATCCACTTCCAGCACCCCGTAGTTACGGGGGTCGGGGACGTTCGCTCCCAGGATCGACGGGCCCTCCGCAAAGAGTTCCTGGACACCCGTTCGGGGGATCATGACGTCACCATTTAACACGGCGAATGGACCCGGTTCGAGCGCTTCGGTGGCCACGCGAACCGCATCGGCGGTCCCCACCATCTCCTTCTGTTGAACGTATTCGATCGGAACACCCCGATGTTCGGCTCCCATGCTTTCCCGAACGGTGTCCGCCTGATATCCGACTACAATCGCGAACCGGTCGGTTCCTGCGTCGACGGCCCCATCAGCAATGTGTGCCAACAGCGGTTGCTCTGCAACGGGGAGGGTCGGTTTGGGTTGTCGATCAGTGAGGGGGCGCAAACGAGTCCCGCGACCTGCAGCCATCAATACAGTTTGCATGTTCGCGTACATTGTTGGCGCCACCAAAATATTACGTGGCTCTTAATCGACCCCGACGACTCCATCAGCTGACCTCCGTCTGATCGGAAACGGCCGGCTATGAGAAGACGGCCCCTGGCTTTTCCAAAGGCCATGACTAATGGTAAGTGTTAAACTCCGACCGTGTCAACAATCGGTAACAAACGCCCGGACTGTTGTAATACGCCAAGGCCAGGCACCTATCCACGCACCAATACAGGCCGAAGAAATCATGGAATCCCTCTGCATGACCACGCCATCCAGATCATCGGCCACTCGGATCTGTGTGGTAGAGGACGATCCCGGGTTGGGTGAATTGTTCGCTACGTGGGTGGAAGAACGGTACGCTGCGAGCCTGGCACGGGACGTAGACACAGCTCTGACCGCGATCAATCAGGACACTGCCGCAGTGCTGCTGGACCGAAGGCTCGGATCGGGGTGTGGAGCAACGGTCGTCACGGAATTGCGGGAGCGAGGATATGACGGTCCTGTCGGCATGGTCACGGCGGTCCAGCCGGATTTCGACATTCTCGAACTTCCTATCGACGGGTATCTAATGAAACCGGTCCAATCCAGTGTGTTTCACGATTTTATTGACGAACTTCTCGAGATCGGACAATTGCAAGGCACCGACCGCCAGCTCGCCCGGGGCCGCCGAATACGCCGTATCCTCGAAACCACAAAACGACCGGAGTCGTTGGACCGCTCCGGTGAATACCAGCAGTTCCTCGCGGAACTCACCGACCTGGCTTCGCAAGGATCGGACAACCCTGGGTGAACGACGCCGACCCCGCCTCTTTGGATCTCATAATCTTTACGTTGGGGCATTTCGTAGTTACTTGGGCAGGCTGGTATCTGGGAGCACATCCATGAAATTAGCACTTCTCGGTGTCGGACAGGCCGGTGGAAAGATCGTGGACCGGTTTCTCGCTCGTGACGCAAGCGCTGAGGGCGGTGGCATTATCGAGGATGTACTGGTAATTAACACCGCCAAAACCGACCTCAACGGCTTACGGAACGTGCCTGATGATCGGCGACTGCTCATCGGCGAAACGGAGGTCGGTGGTCATGGTGTGGGTGGCGATAACGAACTCGCTGCGAAGATTGCCGAAGGAGAACTCGAGGAGATTCAAAGCGCGCTGACGCCGTTTGCCGTGCATCGGATCGAGGCCTTCCTTGTCGTTGGCGCTCTCGGTGGTGGCACCGGCTCGGGCGTTGCTCCCGTTCTCGCGCGACACCTTCAGGAATTGTACGCCGAGCCGGTCTACGGATTGGGGATCTTGCCCGGATCGGACGAGGGAGGCATCTATTCGCTGAACGCCGCCAGGTCGTTACAAACCTTAGTCGACCACGTGGACAATCTATTACTTTTCGATAATGAAGCGTGGCGGACGACCGGTGAATCAGTGGACGCGAGCTTCTATGACATGAACGCCGAACTTTTGAAACAACTCGATCCACTCTTCCGGGCCGGGGAGATAGAAGAGGGAGAGCAGATCGCCGAGAGCGTCGTTGATACGAGTGAAATCATCAACACCCTCTCGGGCGGAGGCGTCTCCACCATCGGCTACGCCGAAGATACGAGTGTCGAAACGGTTGAATCGGGATCGAAGGGACTCCTTGCAAGATTTAAATCAAACGACGAACCCGAGATCGATTCGGCAACCGCAACCAACCGAATAACGAGTCTCATTCGGCAAGCCACGCGAGGACGTTTGACCGTCCCCGCAGAGGTCGCTAGCACTGAGCGTGGCCTCGTGGTCGTCGCTGGCCCCCCGAGTCACCTAAATCGGAAGGGAATCGAGCAGGGTCGCCGCTGGCTCGAGGCGGAATCGGGCAGCATGCACATTCGAGGAGGCGACTATCCGTGGTCGCGGGATGTCGTCGCCGTCACCGTGCTGCTCGGCGGGGTGACGGACGTCCCTCGGTTGGACCAACTCAAAGCACAAGCGGTCGAAGCGCGACGCAATCTCGAAGACATCAGGGAACGACACGACGAATCGATTGACTCGTTGAGCACCGAGGAATTAGACTCGCTTCTGTGAGAGAACCACGATTGAAGCCGTAGGTTCCACCTAACTAGGTCTGCGCAGGACGACAGTTCGCTACCGGGATGCTGGGCCGGTGAGAAGGAGTACCAGATGTCAACGGCAAGTCCCGATGCGGGCGGCGGGTCGGAGTCCCAGATCGGCATTGCAACGAGAGGAGAGTAGCCAGTGATACAGGTATCCAACAGCAGAAATCATGGTGTCGGGTAAATCCCATGTAGTCCGGGTGACGGCCGAATTTGCTGGTCGATTCCCGCCACTCAGTAGCCAGCGCGTATTGGGGCTTGGCAGGGTCGACCGCCCCGGCCTCTGGCAGTAGCTATATAGTGCCGGAGGCCGAAGAAGGGGGTGAAGACCCGTGAGACTCCGTCAACCGACTGATTTCCTGATCTTAGAAGCACTACACTCGTATGGTCGAAACGTCGCGCCGAATCTCGCCGAACTTACCGGGAAAAGCCGGAAAAATGTGAATAACCGGTTACCGGTGCTAGCGGATTACAGCCTCGTCCGGAAGATCGGACCCGCCGAACGTTCCGGGCTCTACGAGATCACCGAACGGGGGCGAGTCGTCCTCCGATTGCGTGACGAATACGACCACGGTATCAATTTCGATCAGTTAGTCGAACAGCGGATGGCGGCAAACGACGCCTCGGCTGCTGCTGCGACAGTCCGGGGCGAAAACGACGAAGACGACGAGAGTTAATCCCACGAACTTGCGGTTCTACGTGCTTTCTTTGCCTTCGAGAGCCTTGCGGACGGCTCCCCAGGCTTTCATTCCGACCTATAACATTTTAATTATCACTCGAAATATTATTAATTTTTAGATAAATTTTTTACCCGAGGCATTCTATATTCAATTGCCATGGAAGCAAAGAATGGCGACCTGCAAGCGTTTTTGGTAAAGCATCCCCGAATGATCGGCGCCCTGTTCACAGTCCTGCTGATACTCTCCCAGGTAAGCGCAGCCGCTGCAGCGGGTGGTGGCGCAGGTGGGACAACGGTAGGGCCCTAAACCTCAGAAGCCACGTCTTTTGTCCACGTCAGTCGACCGTCCCGGATCACAGGTGCCTCTTCTAGCGACAGGAAGGCCGCGAGCTGGTCGTCGGGCAGATCAAACGGCTCACTCCGCCCGGCTGCTAAGTGATGGCGTTCGTTCCGTCGGACGTACGGTTGATACAAACACCCCATCCCGGGCGGGGATCCATACCCATCAACGGTTACCCGCGTTCCGGTCGCCCGCTCATCGAGCCGGAAGAGGATCGAGGTGCCACTAACCGGTTGCACAATCGATAACGTACCGTCACCGACTACCACGTAGTGAGAGCCCATCACGCTCTCCGACCTCGCCAAATCGATTGCGGCCCGGAGTGGAAATCCACAGTTGAGCAATCTCGCCACTGTGCGGCCGATGCGAACGGCGCCATAATCGACGACGTCTTCTAACGTTACGATACCGCCGATCGCACCCCCTCGAATGAGTTCGAGCCCCTGTTCGTAGGACTGGCACGCATTCAAGAAGAACGCCTCCGGACCGACCTCCTCCATCGCCTCCGCATCAAGGCGCCCGTCGCGGCACCGAAACCCATCCGCGTCGATGTGGCCGATATAGTGCACAAAATGGTAGTTGGTAGCAAAAAGCTCAGCCAGTTCGTTCCGAGAGAGGTTATTTTTGACGGTAATCCCGAAGGGCAACTCCTCGCGGGATCCGTAGACCGAGTCGACGATCCGGCGCTCCTCGGCCATCCCCTCATCGTTACAGACGACTGCGATCTCGATGCGTCCTTCGTCCGGCGTGCGGCCGAGACGATTCTCGTATGCTTCCGGGATGACTTTCGTGGCGTCCACGGGGCGACCCCGACTCACCCAGGCTTGTTCCATCGCGTCGGCCCCGCCTTTGGGTTGTACGTACTCGGACGAACTCGATGCCACCCCTCGTGTCGGGGCATTCCCTGTCGGAACAGTAATCGTTGAGGCTGGTACTACTTCGCCTTCCGCGATCGTGATGACCGAGAGATCGTTAACGAGAAACGGTAGGGTCTCGACGTTATGGAGGATCGGTTCCACGTGTGCTGCGAGTCGCCACTGCGGAATGAGGTCGCACACCACGTCGTGGGGGGTCTCCAGATAGGTACGCAGCCGCTCCGCAGGTTGCGCCGCGTAGAGCCGTCCGAAATCGAGATTCGTTCGTCGTTCGAGCTGCCGTCTCTCGTGGAGTTCCACGGGATACAACCCCTCGGTCCGAACTGCGCAATCCAGCAAGAACGTTCGCTGGAGCACCTCCCGTACCTCTCGCCCGAACTGATTGTCTTCGAAGAGCTG
>SKQO01000008.1 GCA_007118975.1 Halobacteriales archaeon
GCTTTCCGTGTGTATGGGCGGTCACCCAATCCGGATCGCCAGCCCGGGATCTCCGTGATTTATCGTCAGAATGTGGCATCCGACACGACTCGCGATGAGAAGTTCCTGGTGGTGAACCGTGGCGGTCACGCTCGCTAACGAGCTCGAAGCGAGCAGTTCCTCTGTAATCGATTCAATCAACTCGCCCATCGCGACGGACGCGTTCTCGAACGCGATATCCGAGCGCGTCGTTCGTGGTATCCTCGTATGGCCGAACAAAACGTGAATTGATGAATTACTGACCGATCGACACTAACACTCCGACCAGCCACACGACCCACACGTCTTACACCCTTCCGTGAAGTACAGCGTGAAGCCACCACAGTCCGGACATTCCGGGCTCTCTCCTTGATCGATCAACGCCTGGCTGGCATCCTCGCGGTCGACCGGCTCGCCCGAACCATTCTCGACCGGATCCGGTTTCGCGGATGCCGCCGTCTCCTCGAGTGTCGCCTGATCCGGGTAGGGCTTGTCGATCTCATCATCCAGGTATCGGCGCAGTGCCGTCCCGATCGCATCCGGAATCGACTGAATCTGCTCGCCCTTATCCCACGCAACCTTCGGCGATCGCGTCCCACACAACTCTGCAACCAGCTCGTACGGATCCACCCGTGATCGTAACGCCGTCGAAATCACCTTCGCCAACGCTTCCGTGAACGAATTGGTGAACCCGCCGGAGTGACCGATATTCGCGAACAGCTCGAACGGCTCGCCCGTCTCCGGGTCCTCGTTGATCGTCACGTACACCTTTCCATATCCGGTTTCGATCCGCTGGCTGATTCCGCGAAGTGCATCCGGTCGCGGACGCTTCTCCGCATAGCGGCCCGCTGCTTCGTCTGCACCACCCAACGAGATCTCCTCGCCGAGTGCCGCCTCGACGGCGGCCTCCTCGAGGAATGAATCGAAGCCACCGAAGCGGTCTTCCAAATACTCCACGATCGCCTCGGGATCATCTCCCAAGTCGTCGCTGAAGTCGGCGTTCTTCGCCCGCGTCATGATCACCTGCTTGCTGCGGGTGCCATCGCGGTAGTACGTCACGCCCTTGCCGCCGTGATCGTAGATGTACTCGAAGGCCTCCTTCGTGTCCTCGAGAGTGGCGTATTTCGGCGCGTTGATCGTTTTGCTGATCGCCGAATCCACCCCTTGCTGGCACGCTGCCTGCACCCCTGCGTGCTCGAGGCCCGACAGATCCTCCGTGACCACGAACAGCTCGCCAATCTCATCGGGAACGGTATTGAGGCTCGAAATCCCATCGTAGACGTTGTTCGCCATCTGATATTCGGCCTCCTGTTTGACCGCCTCGACGTCGATATCGTTCGCCTCCAGGACTCGCAGGAAGTAATCGTCGAACTCGACGAGCATCTCGTCGCCCTGTACGTCGTCGGAGACGTTCTTGTAATAAGCGACGTTCGGAATCGGCTCGCACCCACCAGAGGTGTTCGCGACCATTGAAGTTGTCCCAGTTGGCGCGATTGTCGTCACGTTGTGATTTCTGATCGGGAACCCATCCGCCCAGTCATCCGCATCGAGGCCCGTCTGGTGTTCGAACCATTCGCGATACCGCACGGGATCGGCATATTTCGATTTCTCCCATTCGCCAAAGACGCCGCGCTCTTCAGCCAGCTCGTGGGAGGTCCACTTTGCGCCGTGGTTGATATGCACCATCAGCTGGCGGGCGACCTCGTTGGCTTCCTCCGTGCCATAGAGCATCCCCAACTGCACGTACAGCTGCGCGAGGCCCATAATGCCGAGCCCGATCTTGCGCATATTGCGGACCGTTTCGGTGATCTCCTCGACCGGGAAATCCGACATGGTGACGACGTTCTCGAGGAATCGCGTCCCGAGCTCGATGCGTCGATCGAACTCCTCCCAATCGATGGCGGTCTCGAGGAAGGCCTCGATTGCCGCCTCGGTGTCATCGTACTCGTCTGCGTGTTCCGCCGACCAGACTCGCCAATCGGGTGCATCCAGGGCCGCGAGAGTGGAGAGATTGATGTGACCCAAATTGCACGCTTCGTACTCTTCCAACGGTTGCTCACCACAGTTATGAACAATAATTCCATTAGAGATGAACGAATGTGTAACTGGTTCCACTAAATCATACACATCTTCAATTCCACTTTCCTCCACAGAGAGCACTCGCGCGGTGAACGTTTCGGGGTAGGGACCTCGTGTATACGATTCAATGTGATCCTCAAGTGCGGAACATTTGTCCTCGCGTAAGAATCCAATCTCGTCTCTGAAGCGAATCAAGTTATCCTTTGAGATCACTAAGTCGTGATATGGTGCAGCGGAATATTCTTTCTTACCGCCTTTACCATCAGGCATCATCCTGGTACCAGATGGCTTTCTATTCTGATAGATTCGACTCGCTATTCCAAATTGCAGGAGTAGCTGCTGGGTATCTTCGAGGAGCTGCAATGATGTACTCGCTAGCCTGATTGTGCGACCATTTTTTGGCGTCCCTTGAACGCTTCCATCTGCCGTAAATAGTGCTTGCAGGAATCCTCGAGCCATCGATTCGCTCGCTTGGAATATCGGATCCGGAACCTGATGTTTCTGCTCAGTGAGGCCGAACTGTTCGGCAATTTCATACAGGCGTGTCGATCGAATTCGCTGTTCGAGAGCATTCGGCCCACTTCGGTATGTGTCCGATCGCTGGATCTGACTCACACCCACCTCATAATCTGCATTCCCCAGGGGATCTCGGACGATGTCGTTGACATATTTGGCGAAATCTTGGGAAAGTTCGGTATCCTCGTCGTAGAAGTTCAGCACGGCCCGCTGTTCCCCATGTTTGAGATGACCGTCTCCAACGAGCCATCCGAGGACACGCCCTTCTTCGAGCCTGCCATGCGTTCCGAACGCGCCTTTCCGATTCTGAATATGGATGGTATCGCCCGATTCGAGGTGTTGCGCTTCGACCCAGCCATCGTCGGTCATCACGAGATGTTCGGGAGTCAGCCGGAGCGAGTAGCCCTCACGAGTCTCGAGTTCCAGGACCTCTCGGGTCCCTGTTTTGAACACGCTGCTTGCCTCTTTGATCGGTTCTTCGCTCAACCGACCGTCGACGACGACATCAGTCGCGATTCCTTGTTCATACAGCTCTTTGGCAGTAATCATCCCTCGAGCCGTGCTGATCAGCGTATCTCCAGTTACACAGGGATTGGTCGCCAAAATCCGATGATCTGGATGCTCCTCGACATCAAAGGAATGCTCCTTGTTCACTCGTTCGAGATAGATGACCCCGGGTTCGCCGTTCTGATGGGCGCCGCTGATGATGCGCTCCCAGATCATGGAGGCGGGGATCGAGAGCGGTTCGCCCACGTCCACATAATCGCCGAGATCGTACCGATCGTACATCTCCTTGGTTTCCTCGGTCGCGATGTGGGGTTCCTCGGTCCTCGGGTTTGTAAACGTAAACTCCTCGTCGGCCTTGAGCGCCTCCATGAATTCGTCGGTGACACCGACGGAGATATTGAAGTTCGAAAGGTGCCCTTCGACGGCATTTCGGAGATGTTTCGGCACGCGTCCTTCGTCGTCGATGAGTTCACGAGCCTCAGCCAGTGCCTCGTTGAAGGAGGTATAGGTGTAATCGTCAGGATCATTCAATCGCAGCGTATGGGCAAGGGAGACATCCTTGTTCTTGGCGTGAATGAACTCGATAACGTCTGGATGGCTGACCCGCATCACCGACATCTGGGCGCCGCGCCGCGTCCCGCCTTGGGCGATCGTTTCACACAATTGATCATATGTACGCATGAAAGTTATCGGAC